>CAZCPY010000117.1:0-3633 GCA_964499865.1 uncultured Rhodobacterales bacterium
ATTCGACCCCGCGCTACGACCCGGTTTCGGGCCTGCCGATCTGCAACAACCGCTACCCGCCGGGTGCGGTGGTCGGCGTCTACCAGACACCGGACGCGGGCATCAACGATTACGTCCCGCGCTCCAGCCGCTGAGCCGCGGCGCAGCCCTTCGGGCGCACCGGATCCCCGCGGCCGCAGCACGCGCTGCGGCCGCGGCCGTTTTGGCGGCGGCTTTTTCGGCGGGCCTGTCACAAGAACGGCATTCTCGCGCGGCAAGCTGGTCCTGTCCGGCACAAGCCGCTGGACAGGCTGCCCCACGGGGCGCAGATTCGTCACCGGGCCGCAGGAGAAGGAGTCCCCCTTGGGCATCAGCGCGCTGACCCCGCCCTCCGCCACGGAAGATGTCGTCGAGACGCTTCTGGAATTCCCCGACAACCGCCTGCTGATCGGCCTGTGCGGCAACTTCGACCGCAACCTGGCGCAGATCGAACACCAGATGGGGGTTCACATCCTGCGCCGGGGGAACCGGCTGGCGGTGATCGGCGACCGGGGCGCGCGCGAGGCGGCGGCGGGGACGCTGAAGGGCCTTTATGCCCGCCTGCAATCGGGCCGCCCGGTCGAGGCGGGCGACGTCGATGCAGCGATCCGCATGGGGCGGCCCGCGGGCACCGACGAGGGCCCCGAGCAGATCGAGATGTTCCAGGGCGGCCGCTACGAGCTGCGCACCCGCAAGAAGCCCATCGACCCGAGGACCGAGGCGCAGAAGGCCTATGTCAAGGCGCTGTTCGATCACGAACTGTGCTTCGGCATCGGCCCTGCGGGCACCGGCAAGACCTATCTGGCGGTGGCCGTCGGCGTCACCATGCTGATCTCGGGCGCCGTCGAGCGGATCATCCTGTCGCGTCCGGCCGTGGAGGCGGGCGAGCGGCTGGGCTTCCTGCCCGGCGACATGAAGGAGAAGATCGACCCCTACATGCAGCCCCTCTACGACGCCCTGAACGACTTCCTGCCGCAGAAGCAGGTGGTCAAGCTGATGGAGGAAAAGCGCATCGAGATCGCGCCCCTGGCCTTCATGCGCGGGCGCACGCTGTCGGGCGCCTTCGTGGTGCTGGACGAGGCGCAGAACGCCACCACCATGCAGATGAAGATGTTCCTGACCCGCCTGGGAGAGGGCAGCCGGATGGTCATCACCGGCGACCGCACGCAGATCGACCTGCCCCGCGGCACGGCCTCGGGCCTGGCCGAGGCGGAACGCATCCTCAAGGGGGTCAGGGGCGTGTCGATGTCCTACTTCACCTCGAAGGACGTGGTGCGCCACCCGCTTGTGGCCCGGATCATCGAGGCCTACGAGGCGGAAAGCGAGGGCTGAGGCCGACAACGGCTCCTTAACCAGATATTGCCTAGGTTTCGGAGAAGCGTCATACAGGTTGTGAGCAATGGAGGCGGCCGTGTCACTGAACGGCAAGTTCGTGGTGGACGGCTCAGTCGACGGCGCAGACCGCGCGCTTTCAGCCGGTGCAGCCGAACAGATTGTCAAGGTTGGTGACTGCCTTAGACTTCTATCTGAACTTGCTCCTCAATCGATTGGCGTGGTTGTCACGTCCCCGCCCTACAACATCGGTGTGCGCTATCGAAGCTATGCTGACAGAAAGCCACGGGATGTGTATCTGGACTGGATGGGCGACGTGGCTGCGGCTCTGAAACGGGTGCTGCAGCCGGACGGATCTGTCTTCCTGAACCTTGGCTCGACCAACACGGATCCTTGGATTGCCGCTGACGTCGCGGGAGCCTTCCGCAAAGACTTTATGCTGCAGAACCAAATCGTCTGGATCAAGTCGGTGTCGGTCGGGAATGACACGATTGGGCATTTCAAGCCAATCACGAGTCGCCGATTCCTCAACAACAATCACGAGTCCATTTATCACTTCACGATCCGCGGCGGCGTAGAAGTCGACCGGCTGTCCGTAGGCGTGCCGTTTAAGGACAAGAGCAACATCGCGCGCTGGGGTCATGCACGAGATCGGCGCTGCGCTGGAAACACTTGGTTCATCCCCTATCCAACTGTGCGATCAAAGGCTCAGAAGTTTGACCACCCCGCCGGGTTCCCAGTCGAACTGCCCCTGCGCTGCCTCAAGCTGCATGGCAAAGCGGACGCATTGGTACTTGACCCGTTCGTCGGCACGGGCACGACACTCGTTGCGGCGAAGGAACTTGGAATGAGCGGAGTCGGCTTCGAAATTGATGCGGACTACGCTGAGATTGCTTGCGCCAGACTGCGTCTTCTCGAATGAAGAAGCCGAAACTGTACATTAGCCGCATCCGGTTTGACCCTGCAAAGATCGCGGAGGCACTGCGAGTACGTCCCGATGACGTGCAAAGGGCCTTCACCGACGGTCGAGGTGCGTGGCCGTTCTCCGAGGTTTGGGGAACACGCCTTTACGAGTTCATCGCGCACAGCAACACCAACAATCCGGTTTCGGATGGTGTAGTTGCATTGCAGCAACTCGGTGACTTTCGGATCAGCGTAAAGGCGCTGGGACGCAAAAACGCGAAGTTTCAGCAATCTAGAGACGTTGGAAGCGGTCGGAGCGCCACGCGTGACGGTCTCCTTGGGGCATTGGAAGCATGCGACAGGGTAATCGTTGTTGACCTAACCCTGTTTCCGGCGGTGTCCTTCTTGCCGCTCGAGACGACACGACTTGTCACCGCTGTGCATCACAAACGCCTTGGTACGAGCGGCTGGTCCAAAGCACAGGCCTACCGCTGGCTCGACGACGTGTATGACTGGTCCATCCTTGACCTCGACATCTAGTCGATGGAGCCGCTGGTCGACGTGGTGATCGAGGACGACCGCTGGGCGGGCTTCGGGCTCGAGGCGCTGGCCGGGCGGGCCTGTGCGGCGGCGCTGGAGGGCGCGGGCCTGCCGCGGGCGGGGTTCCAGATCGTGGTGATGGGCTGCGATGACGCGCGGATCGCCGCGCTGAACGCCGATTTCCGCGGCAAGCCGCAGGCCACCAACGTGCTGTCGTGGCCGGCCGAGGACCTCGCGCCCGATGCCGCCGGCGGGGCGCCCCTGCCCCCCGACCCCGGCGCGGGCGACGACCCCGCCGGGCTGGGCGACATCGCCATTGCCTGGGAGACCTGCGCGCGCGAGGCCGCCGAACAGGGCAAGCCGCCGGAGGACCACGTCACCCACCTTCTGGTTCACGCAACCTTGCATTTGCTGGGCTATGACCATGTGCGAGATGCGGATGCCGCGGCGATGGAGGCGCTGGAAGTGCGCATACTGGACAAGCTGGGCATCGCCGACCCATATTGACGGACCCCAAGGCGCCTCCGGGCCCCTTTCACACTGGACACAGGACCACATGGGCAGTCGCAGCGACGAGGCCGCTTCGCCTTCGAAGCCGGACCTCCGGAACGTTCCGCCGGGCCGACCGGCCCGCGGCCTGCTGGGGCGCATCTTCCCGAAGCTGAACGCCGAGACGCAGGCCCCCGCCGCCCCCGCCGGCGTGCCCGCCGCGCCCGCCGCGGGGCCCGCGCTGCCCGGCGTGGCGAACCTGCGCAAGCTGCGCGTGGACGACGTGGCGATCCCGAAATCGGCCATCGTGGCGATCCCGCTCGACACCTCGCGCGAGGCGCTGGTCGAGGC
>CAZCPY010000117.1:3643-9837 GCA_964499865.1 uncultured Rhodobacterales bacterium
TCGAGGGCTTCCGCGAGCACGGCTTTTCGCGCCTGCCGGTCTACAAGGGCACGCTGGACCATCCGCAGGGACTGGTGCTGCTGAAGGACTTCGCCCTGCAGCAGGGCTTTGGCGCGACGGCGCGGTTTTCGCTGCGCAAGCTCTTGCGCCCGCTGATCTACGCCCCGCCCTCGATGCCCGCCGCGGTGTTGCTGCAGAAGATGCAGCGCGAGCGGTCGCACATGGCGCTGGTGATCGACGAATACGGCGGCGTCGACGGGCTGGTGACGATCGAGGACCTGATCGAGACGGTGATCGGCGAAATCGAGGACGAGCACGACGACGAGGAAACCGCGCTCTGGAAGGAAGAGAAGCCCGGCGTGATCGTGGCCCAGGCCACCGCACCGCTGGACGAGATCGAGGCCGCCATCGGGCTGAAGCTGCGCACCGGCGAGGATGACGGCGAGATCGACACGCTGGGGGGTCTGGTGTTCCTGCGCACCGGCCGGGTACCGGGCCGGGGCGAGATCGTGCCGCATGAAAGCGGCGCGCAGTTCGAGGTGCTGGACGCCGATCCGCGGCGCATCAAGCGCCTGCGCCTGCGCCTGCCCGGGGCCGCCGCTGCGCTGCCCGACACGCCGCCCGAACCGCCGACCTACGGAGCATGACGCGGATGGTCCGACTGCGCTGGCCCGGCCTGCCCACGCTTGGCGCGGCCTTCGCCCTGGGGGCATTGGCGGCCACGGGGCAGGCGCCCTGGGGGATGTGGTACCTCGCCGTCCCGGCCTTTGCCGCCTTTTTCCTGCTGGTCACGCGCCGGGGGGCCGGGTTCTGGCCGGGCCTCGCCTTCGGTGCAGGGCATTTCGGGCTGGCGCTGAGCTGGATCGTGGAGCCGTTTCTGGTCGAACCGGAGGTCTACGGCTGGATGGCGCCCTTTGCGCTGGTGCTGATGGCCGTCGGGCTGGCGCTGTTCTGGGCGCTGCCTGCGGCAATGCTGGTGACGCGGGGGCCGCTGGCGGTGGCGGTCGGGCTGAGCGCGGCCGAAGTGGCGCGGGGGCTGGTGTTCACGGGCTTTCCCTGGGCCCAGCCGGGGCATGTCTGGGTGGGCACGCCGGTGGATCAGGTCGCATCCCTTGCCGGGGCCACGGGACTGACGGTGCTGACCCTGCTGGCCGCCGCCCTGCCGGTGGCGGCGCCGCGCGCGGGGACGGCGGCGGCGGTGGCGGCACTGGCTGCGGCGGCGGCGTTCGGGCTGTGGCGGCTGTCCCTGCCCCTGCCGCCCGACCCGGGACCGGTGCTGCGGCTGGTGCAGCCCAATGCGGCGCAGCGTCTCAAATGGGACCCCGCCGAGGCGGGCCGCATCTTCGACCGGTCGCTGGGCCTGACGCGCGGCAGCACGCGCGCGGACCTCGCGATCTGGCCCGAAACCGCGGTGCCCTACCTGCTGAACGACGCGCCCCGGGCGCGGGCGGCGATTGCCGAGGCGGGCGGCGGGGCGCCGGTCATCGTGGGCATCCAGCGCACCGACGGCGGAACCCGGGGCTTCAACAGCATGGCGGTGATCGGCCCGGGGGGCGGGGTCAGCGCCATCTACGACAAGTACCACCTCGTGCCCTTCGGCGAATATCTGCCGCTGGGCGACCTGGCCTATGACCTCTTCGGCCTGAGCGCCTTTGCCGCGCGGACGGGCAACGGCTTTTCGGCGGGGCCGGGTCCGCGGCTTCTGGACCTCGGGCCCGGGCTTGGCACGATCGCGCCGCTGATCTGCTACGAGGCGGTGTTTCCCGGGATCCTGTCGGCGATGCCGGGGCGGGCGGGGCTGATCGTGCAGATCACCAACGACGCCTGGTTCGGCACGCGGACGGGGCCGTTCCAGCACTTTGCCCAGGCCCGCCTGCGCGCCATCGAACAGGGCCTGCCGCTGGCGCGGGCGGCCAACACCGGGATCACCGCCATGGTCGATGCGCGCGGCCGGGTCACGGCCAGGCTGCCGATGGGCGAGGCCGGTGCGCTGGACGCCCCGCTGCCCGCGGCCCTGCCGCCCACGCCCTATGCCCGGTTCGGCGAGGTGCCGGTCTGGCTGTTGCTGGCCGCACTCGGCGCGCTGCTGGCGACCCGGCGCCGCCTTGACGCCCCGGGAGGGGCCGCGTAACGCAGGCGCGCCGCCACAACGGCTTCCTGGCGTGGCGGACAGCATCAATGGAGCACTTCCCCATGGCCCGCCAAGATTACGTGTTCACCTCCGAGTCGGTCTCGGAGGGGCACCCCGACAAGCTGTGCGACCGGATTTCCGATTCGGTTCTCGACGCCTTCCTGACGGAAGAGCCGACCGCCCGCGTCGCCTGCGAGACCTTTGCCACGACCAACACCGTCGTGGTCGGCGGCGAGGTCGGGCTGACCGACCAGGACCGGCTGCGCGACTTCATGGGCCGCATCGACGGCATCGTGCGCGACTGCATCCGCGACATCGGCTATGAACAGGACAAGTTCCACTGGCGCACCGTCAAGGTGCTGAACTTCCTGCACGAACAGTCGGCGCACATCGCGCAGGGGGTGACCGGCGAGGCCGGACGCGAACAGGGTGCGGGCGACCAGGGGATCATGTTCGGCTATGCCACCGACGAAACCCCGGCGCTGATGCCCGCGCCGATCCAGTATGCCCACGCGATCCTGCGCCGCCTGGCCGAGGTGCGCAAATCCGGGCAGGAGCCGCTGCTGCGGCCCGACGCCAAGTCGCAGCTGACGCTGCGCTATGCGGGCGGCAAGCCGGTCGAGGTGACCTCGCTGGTGCTGTCGACCCAGCACGAGAGCGAGGCGCAGTCCTCGGCCGACATCCGCGCCATCGTCGAGCCCCATATCCGCGCGGTGCTGCCCGAGGGCTGGCTGACGGCAAAGACGGAATGGCACGTGAACCCGACCGGCGCCTTCGTCATCGGCGGGCCCGACGGGGATGCGGGCCTGACCGGGCGCAAGATCATCGTCGACACCTACGGCGGTGCCGCACCGCACGGCGGCGGGGCGTTTTCCGGCAAGGACCCGACCAAGGTCGACCGTTCGGCGGCCTATGCCGCGCGGTATCTCGCCAAGAACGTGGTCGCCGCGGGACTGGCGCGCCGCTGCACGCTGCAGGTCAGCTACGCCATCGGCGTGGCGCGGCCGCTGTCGATCTATGTCGACACCCACGGCACCGGCACCGTGCCCGAGGCGGCGATCGAGGCCGCCGTGGCAAGGGTGATGGACCTGACGCCCACCGGCATCCGCACCCACCTGGGCCTGAACCGACCCGTCTACAGCCGCACCGCCGCCTATGGCCACTTCGGCCGCGCGCCCGAGGCGGACGGCGGGTTCAGCTGGGAACGCACCGACCTGGTGGACGCGCTGAAGGCGGCGGTCTGAGGCGGATGTGGCCGGCCGGTCTTCCGGGGGTGCCGTCCTTGGGGCCATCGAGGCCCCTGCGGACGGCCCTGCCGGGGACCTTTGTCGCCGCTGCGCCTTGTCCCGGGCGTTGCGCCGCGGGGGTTTCACACCCCCGCACCCCCGTGGGATACTTGACAAGAGATGAAGGGGCGGTCGTGTTCGCCTGCCACTGAAACGATGACCCCCCACCCCGAACGGCGCAATTTCTACGGCCGGGTGCATGGCAAGACCCTGCGCCCCAGCCAGAAGGCCTATCTGGTCGAAGACCTGGGCGCCCTGCGTCTGCCGGGCGTGGCGGTGGCCGACAACCCGGGCCGCGTGCCGTTGGACCTGGGATTCGCCGCCGGCCGGCCCGTCTGGCTGGAGGTCGGTTTCGGCGGCGGCGAGCATCTGGCGGCGCTGGCGGCGCGGCATGGGGAGGTGCAGTTCCTGGGCGCCGAGCCCTTCGTCAACGGCATCGCCATGTTGCTGGGCAAGCTGCGCGCCTTGCCGGTGGACAATGTGCGGCTGCACACGGGCGATGTGCGCGACCTGATCGACGTGCTGCCTGCGGGCTGTCTGGAGCGGGTCTACCTGAACTACCCTGACCCCTGGCCCAAGACGCGCCACCACCGCCGCCGCTTCGTCACGCCTGGCTATCTGGGCCCGCTGGTCCGCACCATGGCGCCGGGGGCCGAGCTGCGGCTGGCCACCGACATCGAGAGCTATGCCAACCAGGCGCGGGCGGAGGTGCCCCGTGCGGGCCTTGTGCCCGTGCTGGACGCGGCCGCGCCATGGGCGGGCTGGGTCAGCACCCGTTACGAGCAGAAGGCCCTGCGCGAAGGCCGGGCGCCGCGCTATCTGGTGTTCCGGCGGACCTGACGCCTCAGTCAAGGCCCGGCAGGGCCGGATCGGCCTCGCAGCGCGACAGGGGCAGCTGACGGACGGCGAGAATCGCGTAGACGGTTTCCACCCCGTCGGTTTGCACTTCCATGCAGGCGCAGCCGTAGCCGTAGGAACCGTTGACCTCGATCCATTCGCCGCTGGCGGTGAAGTCGGGCAAGAGATCCATCCCCGGCACGCCTTCGGACCCCTGCGTCATCAGCGTCCATGCGCCGTCGGCATCGTTCAGCCACCAGTTGCCGGGCGTCGGGTTGACGATCCAGCCGCAGCGCGTCTCGGCAGTGGCGGCAAACGGGGCGGCGGACAGAAGCACGGAGAGCAGCACGCGGCGCATGGGGGCTTCCTTTGCGTGGCGCGCTGCGCTGGACCGCACCGCGCCCCTCGTCTATCACGCCGCCGACGCCGAGAGGAGCCCGAGGATGTCGCACGGCCAGCCGATCCCGATGACCGCCCGCGCCGCCGGCGCCCTGACGGGCACGGCACAGGTGCCGGGCGACAAGTCGATCAGCCACCGGTCGCTGATCCTGGGCGCGCTGGCGGTGGGCGAGACGCGGGTGACGGGGCTTCTGGAGGGTCAGGACGTGCTGGACACGGCGGCGGCGATGCGGTCCTTCGGGGCCGAGGTCACGCGGCACGGGCAGGGGTCCTGGTCGGTGCACGGCCTGGGCGTGGGCGGGTTCCGCGAGCCCGAGCAGGTGATCGACTGCGGCAATTCCGGCACCGGGGTGCGGCTGATCATGGGCACGATGGCCACGACGCCGATCAGCGCGACCTTCACGGGCGACGCGAGCTTGCGCAAGCGGCCGATGGGGCGGGTCACCGATCCGCTGGCCCTGTTCGGCGCGCGTGCCCACGGGCGGCAGGGCGGGCGGTTGCCGATGACGGTGGTGGGGGCCGCGCACCCGGTGCCGGTGCGCTATGCCCTGCCGGTGGCCAGCGCGCAGGTGAAATCGGCGGTGCTGCTGGCCGGGCTGAACGCGCCGGGCGAAACCGTGGTGATCGAGCGCGAGCCCACGCGCGACCATTCCGAACGCATGCTGCGCGGCTTCGGCGCCCAACTGTCGGTGGAACGGACGGCCGAGGGCCAGGTCATCACGCTGACCGGCCAACCCGAACTTCGCCCGCAGACGGTGGCCGTGCCGCGCGATCCCTCTTCCGCCGCCTTTCCGGTCTGCGCGGCGCTGCTGGTGCCGGGGTCCGACATCATGGTGCCCGGGGTCAGCCAGAACCCCACGCGCAACGGCCTGTACCTGACGCTGGTCGAGATGGGCGCCGACATCGCCTTCTTGAACCCGCGCGAGGAGGGCGGCGAGCCGGTGGCCGACCTGCGCGTGCGCTTTTCCGGCGCCCTCAAAGGCATCGAGGTGCCGCCGGAGCGCGCGCCGTCGATGATCGACGAATACCCGATCCTGTCGGTGGTCGCGGCCTGCGCCGAAGGCCGCATGGTGATGCGCGGTGTCAGGGAACTGCGCGTCAAGGAAAGCGACCGCATCGACGCCATGGCCCGCGGGCTTGAGGCCTGCGGCGTGACGGTCGAGGAAGACCCCGATACGCTGATCGTGCAGGGCCGCGGCGCGGGCGGCGTCCCGGGCGGCGCGACCTGCCGCACCTACCTCGACCACCGCATCGCGATGAGCTTCCTTGTCCTCGGGCTGGCGTCGAAGGCGCCGGTGTCGGTGGACGACGGCAGCCCCATCGCCACCTCGTTCCCGCTCTTCGAACCGCTGATGCAGGCCCTGGGCGCCGACATCCGCCGGGACGCCTGATTGTCGACCAGCCGTTCGCCCCCGGCGTCTGAAGCAAATCGAGCGGCTTCGCCGCACGCCTTTCGTCTCGCCTGCGGGGCCTGAAGAAGGCCCCTCCGGCTCGGGCGAAGGGGGGGCTCCGCCCCCGTCGCTGACGCTCCTCCCCCGGGA
>CAZCPY010000118.1:0-9700 GCA_964499865.1 uncultured Rhodobacterales bacterium
GGTGCCGGTGCGCCGCGTGGTGCCGGTGGACGCGACCGGGGCGGGCGACCAGTTCGCGGCGGGGTTCCTGTTCGGGCTGGCGCAGGGCCGCGACCTTGCGACCTGCGGGCGCATGGGCTGCGTCGCCGCGGCCGAGGTCATCGGCCATTTCGGCGCGCGGCCGGAAACGGACGTGCTTGCGCTGTTCCGGGCCGCGGGGCTGGTCTGACCCGCGCATCGAACGGTCGTCAGACCCCCACGTCGGGGCCGATGCAGGCCACGGGTTCGGTGGTGCGGGCGACCTCGGTCAGGTCCATACCCGCGGGCGCGCCCGCGACGCGGCCGACGATGCCGCCTTCGGCCTGCCAGTAGGTCCAGCAATGCGGCCCGCTTGCATCGTCGTATTCGAAGCAGATCAGGCCGCCGTTGTCGTACCAGTAGCCGACCATGCACCGGCCCTGCGGATCGGCCCAGCGGACGCGGCGGCCGGGCAGGTACTGTTCGATCTGGTCCACCCGGCCGTTCAGCGCATAGGTGATGGTCTGGCCGGTGGTCGCGGCCTCGAACTCCTCGGCCGACATCGGGGCGGGCGTTTCGGCCAGGACCGGCGTGGCGAACAGGGCGGCAAGGATCAGCAGGGCGCGCATCGGAACCTCCGTCTGGCGACGGATCGTGCCAGAGCCGGAGGCCGCGCGCCAGTCACGACCTGCGGAGCGCGTCCAGCCGCGGGTGCATCATCCGCCGCCAGACCGGCGGCACCAGGGCGATGACGCAGGACACCGGCAGCGCATGGGGCAGGTGCGGCGCCTCGGCGGGCGGCGGCAGGCGCAGGGCGGGGTAGGGGCGGGACGGGTGCGCGTGGTGGTCGGAATGCCGCGGGGCGTTCAGCATCAGGTTGGCGGAGAACCAGTGCGGCGCGTTCCAGGAATGCCGGTCGCCGACGGGCTCCAGCCGCCCGTTGGCCTGCACCGCCCGCATCAGGCCGTAGTGCTGCACGTAGTCCGACAGCAGAAGCTGGCTTTGCGCGTGCAGCGCCATGCCTGCCCAGACGGCCATCCCCGTCCAGCCCCCGACCGCCAGCGCCAGCCCCAGCGCCAGGAGGGAAACCGCGGCATAGACCGCATAGGGGTGCAGCCCCCGCCCCTGCCGCAGCGCCGCCTCGGCCGCCAGCCCCGCGCGGAACGACCCCGCCCAGGCGCGCAGGAGGAAGCGGTAGTAGCCTTCGCCCCGGCGGGCGGTGTTGGGGTCCTCGCGGCTGGCGGCGTGGCGGTGGTGCACCAGGCGATGGGCGCTGGCGTGGTGGCCGAACAGGATCGCCGCGTAGGTCGCAGCCCCCAGCCAGAACAGCCGCCGGTCGCCGCGGTGGATCAGCTCGTGCGCCGCGGGCACCGCGACCTGCCCCAGCCACAGCCCGAAGCCGACCGCCAGCCCGATGCGCGAAACGACCGTCAGGTCGCCCGGCGCGGTGATCGCCCGGACGACCGCAGGCAGGCCCATGAGCCCGCCCACCGCTATCGCCACCAGCAGGGCGTCGGCGGCGGGGAACTCGGCGCCTTCCGGCGCCTGCGGGGCAAGGCGCGGAAGCATCTGGTCCAGCGCCGCCGTCAGCGCCGTCATCCACAGCAGGCCCACGGCCACCCACAGCCCGCCAAGCGGCGCGGCCAGGAACAGGGCCAGCGGGGTCAGCGAGATCAGGGCGAAGGCTGGCATGGGAAGGTTCGGCGGTTTCCGGGGGTCTGACAGGCGCAGGTTAACGGATGCTTCCGCGACGCTCCACCCGCCCTTTCGCCGCGGGGCGCGAAGGATTAGGTGGGGATGACGCACAAGGCAGGCCCGCATGTCCTTCTTCAAGAAACTCCGCGACCGGCTGTTCCGCTCGTCCGACAGGATCGGCGAGGGGATCGAGGCGCTGGTGGCGGAGGCGCCGCAGCCTGAAGGGACTGCCCCCGACAAGCCCGGCCTGATCGGCCGACTGCTGGGCCGCGAGGAGGCCCGGCGGGTGGTGGACGACGCGATGCTGGAAAGCCTCGAGGAGGTGCTGATCCAGGCCGACATGGGGGTCGAGACGGCGCTGAAGGTCACCGCCAACATCGCCGCCACCGAGATGGGCCGCCGGGTGACGACGGGTGAGCTCAAGGCCCGGCTGGCGGCCGAGGTGGCGCGGATCATGGAACCCGTGGCCCGCCCCCTGCCGCTGACGGCGCGGCGGCCGCAGGTGGTGCTGGTGGTGGGCGTCAACGGGTCGGGCAAGACGACGACGATCGGCAAGCTCGCCAGCCAGTTCCGCGCCGCCGGCAAGTCGGTGGTGATCGCGGCCGGGGACACGTTCCGCGCCGCGGCGGTGGAGCAGTTGCAGGTCTGGGGGGCGCGCGCGGGCGTGCCGGTGCTGACCGCGGCGCAGGGGTCGGACCCGGCGAGCCTGGCCTTCGACGCGCTGGCGCAGGCCGAGGCGACGGGCGCGGACCTTCTGCTGATCGACACCGCCGGGCGGTTGCAGAACCGGGCGGACCTGATGGAGGAACTGGCCAAGATCGTGCGCGTGCTGCGCAAGCGGGATGCGACCGCGCCGCACAACACGCTTCTGGTGCTCGATGCCACGGTGGGCCAGAACGCGCTGAGCCAGGTGGAGATCTTCCGCAGGATCGCGGATGTGTCCGGCCTCGTGATGACCAAGCTTGACGGCACCGCCAGGGGCGGCGTGCTGGTGGCGCTGGCCGACCGCTTCGGCCTGCCGATCCATGCCATCGGGGTGGGCGAGCAGATCGACGACCTGGCACCCTTCGACCCGGAGGAATTCGCCAAGGCGCTGGTGGGGGTGGAATGATGGCGGAACGTCCGATCAACCCGGTGCTCAAGCAGGTGCTCGACCTCGGGCCGCCCTTGCTGTTCTTCGTCCTCTACATGTGGATCCGCGACGAAACCTTCACCTTCCGCGGCACCGCGTATTCCGGCTTCATCGTCGCCGCCGTGGCCTTCGTGCCGATCCTGGTCGCCTCGACCGCGCTGTTGTGGTGGCTGTCGGGCAGCCTGAGCCGCATGTCGGTCTTCACGCTGGTGATGGTCGTGGTGTTCGGCGGGCTGACCGCCTGGTTCAACGACGAGCGGTTCTTCAAGATGAAGACGACCATCGTCTACGGCCTGTTCGCGATCCTGCTGGGCATCGGCCTGTGGCGCGGCAAGAGCCTGCTGCAATGGGTGCTGGGGCCCGCCCTGCCGATGGCCGACGAAGGCTGGATGATCCTGACGCGCCGGGTCTGCGCGATGTTCGCGGTGCTGGCGGTGGCGAACGAGGTGGTCTGGCGCACGATGTCGGACGACACCTGGGTCAAGATCGAGACCTTCGGCTTTCCGCTGGCGATGTTCGTCTTTCTCTGGTCCCAGATCGTGGCACTGCAAAGGTTCATCGACGAGGACAAGGTGCCCGGGGCGGGGAAGAAGGACTGACGCGCCTCAGCGCAGCGCCGCGGTGCCGGGCGTCATCGACAGGTGGCTGTGGCGGCAGAGCCAGCCCTGCGGCCCGTGTTCCAGCACCAGCGTCGCCCGCCCCCGCCGCGCGAAGGCTGCACCGTCCTCGCCGATCCCCTGCGAGTGCCAGCGCAGCGCGACCACGGCGATGCCGCCGCCGATCCGCAGCAGGTCGGGCGGATCGAAGGCGAAATCGCGGATGCGCGGCCAGACCCTGCCCCACTGGTCACGCGCCAGCGCGTCGATCCCGGCGGTCGCCTCCATCACCGTGCCGTAGCCGGTGACGTCGGCGGCGAACATCGCCCGGGCGGCGGCGATGTCGCCGCGGTTGATCAGCGCCTGCCAGTCCGACAGCCAGCGGCGGATGGAGGCTTCGTCGGCGGTCATCCGGGGCCCCCGCCGCCGCCAGGGGGCGCCTCCCCTGCCCCGCGTGGGGACGGGCCGGGGGAGGGGGGGCCACCGACCGGCCGGGCGCCCCCCCACCCTCTCCCTCCCCCACGAGGGGGGGAGGGAAGCACCTTTCGCCGACCGGTTCCGCGCAGCGCCGTCATCCTAGCTCTGTCCGAACGGCACCTTCCGCGCCGCGCGGTCCTGCGTCAAGTCGCCGCGCCGGTCCGCCCCCACCGCCCTGCCGCGCCGGAAGGCGGGGCGGGCGGCCAGGTCGGCCAGCCGGCGGGCAAGGTTCGGCCTGTCGTCCAGCGTCTGCTGCCGGCGCTCCCGGCCTTGGGCCCAGGGCCGGATCGCGATGTCGGCGATGGAGAGGAAATCCCCCGCCACGAAGGCACGCCCGGCCAGCCGGCGGTCGAGCACGCCGCAAAGCCGTTCCACCTCGCGCCGGTAGCGGTCCTGCGCGTGGGGCAGCACCTGGGCCGGGTCCATCGACGGCGCATGGGTCAGGACATGATGCGCCTGCCCCGCCATCGGCCCGATGCCCGATCTGCCACATCAGCCACTGGTCCACCGCCGCCCGGTCCCGCCCCGTCGCGGCATAGAGCCGTCCGGTCTTGCGGGCGAGGTATTGCAGGATCGCGCCGCTTTCGAGGGTCGCGATCGGCGCGCCGTCACGGTCAGCGTCGGGGCCGTCGCTGTCCTCCAGCGCGGGCATGCGGTTGTTCGGCGCGATGGCAAGGAAATCGGGGCGGAACTGTTCGCCCTTGCCGATGTCGACATAGGCCACCTCGTAGGGCAGGCCCAGTTCCTCCAGCGCGATGGTGATCTTCCTGCCGTTGGGGGTGGGCCAGGAGTGCAGGGTCGGGGTCATCGCCGGGCGTCTCCTTGGCGTCCCTTACTGTGCCGCAGACGGCCCCCTTGGCAAGGGCAGGATCAGCCGCGACCAGCGCGGCGCTGCCCTGGCCGGAAGCGACGCCGCCAGAAGCGGAAGGGGCAGGCGGCCGTCCAGCACCGCGCGGTAAAGCGGGAACAGCCCCGGCCGCAGGTAGGGCGACCAGTGGCAGATGCGCCGCCCGGGGTCGGGCAGGGGAAAGCCGAGCGAGGCGAGCGCCCGGCGATGGCCGGCCCCGTCGATCTGCAGCGTGGTCAGGTTCGGCGCCGAAAGCCCCGTCCCCAGCGCGGGCCCCAGGTCGCGCAGGCCCGCGGCGAACAGAAGCTCGAGGAGGCCGTCGAACAGGTCGTTCTCGCGGCTGGTCACGTTCAGCACCTCGGCCGCGCGGCCCGCGGGGGTGGCGAGGGCGGCGGCCGCGGGCCTGCGGAACTCGGCGGCCGACATCAGCACCATGCGGCCGACGTCGCCCGCCTGAAGGCCCGGCAGGGCCGACAAGGCCACCCGCGCGCCCAGCGAATGGGCGATCACATGCACCGGCCCCGACCCCGCCTGACGAAGTGCGCGCACCAGGTCCGCCAGCGCCCCGCCCGCCCGGCCCGCCTGGCCATGGGCGTTCCAGATCGTGCCCGCGGCGTGCCAGCCAAAGCCGACCCCGAGGCCCTGCCGCACCAGCCCCAGCTTGCGCGGCCAGCCGACGATGCGCGGCTGGCCCCGCGGCGGGGCCTCGGCGAACAGGGTGCGGTGGGGGCAGGACTTGCCGCTTCCGGGGGCGTAGCGGAAGCCGTGGATCATCACGGTGACGGGGGCGCCGGGCATGACGGCCGCGGCCAGCGCGTCCAGGTCCGCGTCCAGGGCCCCGTCGGGGCGGGCATCGACGGCGAAGGTCGGCATCTCTCCCGCTCCTTTCCCGCGGTCCGAGGAGGGTCTCTCACGCCACGCCCTAGGATCGCGCGGCGAAACCGGCGTGACCGTGGCATGACGTGCGCATGAAGGCGGTTATTCCGCGGCGCGCTTGCCACAGGGAAAAGGCGGCGTGCGGCGGCCTTGACGGCGCCCCCGCGCAGGACTAGCCCTGCCGCCCGTGGCGCTTTGTGACCTTGATTGCGGGCCACGTTAAACAAGCCGCTAAAGAGGCCCGGGGTCCCCCGGTCGCCTTGGCCATGGGGGACGGAAGATGGACCGCAAGACCCGCACCAGGCTGGTCCACGAAGGCAGCCGCCGCAGCCAGTACGGCGAGATGGCCGAGGCCATCTTCCTGACGCAGGGCTTCGTCTACCCCACCGCCGAGGCCGCCGAGGCCCGCTTCCTCAAGTCCGGCGAGGACGAGTTCATCTATGCCCGCTACGGCAACCCCACGGTGCGCATGTTCGAGGAGCGCATCGCGGGGCTGGAAGGCACCGAGGACGCCTTCGCCACCGCCTCGGGCATGGCGGCGGTGTCGGGCGTGCTGATGGCGCTCTGTCGCGCCGGGGACCGGGTGGTCAGCGCGCGGGCGCTGTTCGGATCCTGCCTCTACGTGCTGGAAGAGGTGCTGCGCCGCTACGGGGTCGAGGTGGTCTTCGTCGACGGCGCCGACCTTGGCCAGTGGCAGGCGGCGGTGACGCCGGGGACGAAGGCCGTGTTCTTCGAGAGCATGTCGAATCCGACGCTGGAGCTGGTGGACATAACGGCCGTCTCGGCCATCGCGCATGCCGCGGGGGCCGTGGTGGTGGCCGACAACGTCTTTGCCACGCCGATCTTTTCGCGCGCGGTGGAACAGGGCGCCGATGTGGTGGTCTATTCCACCACCAAGCACATCGACGGCCAGGGGCGGGCGCTGGGCGGGGTGATCTGCGGCACGCGCGAGATGATCCGCAAGACGGTCGAGCCCTACATGAAGCACACCGGCGGCGCGATGAGCCCCTTCACCGCCTGGATCATGCTGAACGGCATGGCGACGCTGGACCTGCGCTGCCGGGCGATGGCCGACAGCGCGCTGGAAGTCGCGCGCTATCTGGAAGGCCGGGGCGACCTGTCGCGCGTGATCCATCCGGGCCTGCCGTCGCATCCGCAGCACGCGCTGGCGATGGCGCAGATGGGGTCGGGCGGCACATTGGTGACGTTTGACGCAGGCTCCAGGGCGCGCGCGTTCCGGCTGCTGAACGCGCTGGAAATCATCAGGATTTCCAACAACCTGGGCGATGCCAGGTCGATCGCCACGCACCCCGCCACCACTACCCACCAGCGCCTGCCGCAGGATCAGAAGGACGCGCTCGGCATCACGCCCGGCCTGATCCGGCTGTCGGTGGGGCTGGAGGATGCGGGCGACCTGATCGCCGACCTGGCCGCCGCGCTGGACGCCTGAGGGCGCCCCTCCCCTGCGGAACCGTCACCCGGAAGGCGCCTCCCCTCCCCCTGGCGGGGAGGGGATGGGGGAGGGGGGCTCCTCGGCCCGGCCGGGCGCCCCCCCCAGCCTCTCCCTCCCCCACGGGGGGGAGGGAAGCACCCGGCGGGCAGAGGGTTCGCCCGGTCCGCGCCCGGACCCTGCGTCTAGAACCGGTTCGGCAGGGTCAGCACCGCCTCCGGCTCTGCCCCGTGGTGGTAGATCGGCCAGCCGAGGTAGCGGGTGACCGCCTCGGCTACGACCTCCGCATGATGGCCGCGGACCATGGCGACGTGGTGTTCGAACCCGTTCCGGGTGACGAAGCGCAGCAGTCCGCGCAGGCCCTGCACCCGCGTCGTGGCGATGCCGCCGTCCATCGCGAACGGGTGGTCGGTGAATTCGCCCTGCCCGAGGTAGCACTTGACCGTGCCGCGGCGGTCGTCGGTGGACAGGCGGAAGAAGGTCATCGGGCCGGGCTTTACCTTGCCCTTGACCGCGCCGAAGCATTTCGACCGGCCGATGGTTTCGCCCAGCACGTCCAGTTCCCCCACCTCGGGCGTGTCGCCGATGAAGCTTTTCGGGAAGTTGCCGCAATGGGTGCAGACGCAGAGGTCTGCCTCGGTGCCGTAGTTGTTGTTCCAGTCGAGGATCGCCGGGGGGGCGCCTGAGGCCAGCGCAAGCGCATACATGGACAGCGCGCCCATGATGTCCACCTCGCAGGCGCTTGGCATCAGGTCTTCGCCCATCATCGACATGGTCAGGCAGGTGGCGCAGCCGAAGTTGTCCTGAAGGCTGCGCCAGCACTGGATGGCAGAGGCGTCGCAGCCGTTCTCGGCGATCCAGCGGTTGACGGCCAGCGTCCAGCGCGCCTGTTTCTCGATCTGCGCGGGCTGGATATGGGCGGGGATCTTCCCGTAGCCCTTCACCTTCTCCAGCGTGGCCAGAAGGGCGGGGTCGTCCCCGGCGATGGCGCTGGCCGCGCCCATCATCTCGGACAGGTCAACCGTGACCACCGTGACGCCCGCGGCCTGCAGCAGCTTTTCGGAATAGCGCATCGTCTGGAAGGCGCCGGTGCGGGCGCCGATGGACCCCAGCCGCGCGCCGCGCAGGCCGCGCACGGTCCGGCAGACCCGGGCAAACCTTTCCAGGTCGGCGCCGAACTCGGCGCCCCAGGTGTCGCAGGTGTGCGACGTGGTTTCCGTGAAGGGCACCCCGTACTGCCAGAAGTTGTTGGTGACGCTGATCTTTCCGCAGAAGGCGTCGCGGCGTTCGTGGACCGAGACCTTGTCCACCTCGTCATTCGAGGCTTGCAGCAGGATCGGCACGTTCAGGCGCGCGCGGTTGACCAGTTCGGCCACGGCGATCTCGTCGCCGAAGTTCGGCAGGCAGATCACCAGCCCGTCGATGCGGTCCGAGTGCGCGCGGAAATGCGCGGCATACAGGTCGGCGTCGGCGATGCTTTGCACCGCGCCGTTGGCGGTCGCCTCGTAGGGCAGGATCACCGCGTCGACCCCGAGGGCCGCGAGCTGCGCCAGCACGTCGTCGCGGGCGGCCTTGCAGGGGGCGGGGCTGAAGAAGGCGCGTGACCCGATGACAACGCCCAGGCTGATCCTGCGCTGGAATATCCCGGACATGGTTCCCCCCTCGTCGCGACCTGCTGCCGGTATCGCAGCAAGCCGGCCGGTCCCGCAAGCGCAAGGGGCCTCAGGCGCGCAGGTCCACGATGTGGTTGTCCCAGGCGACGGGTGCGGTGGCCAGCGGGCGGGGGCCGCCTGCCGTCACCGCGATCAGCCCGCCCCGGCCGTCGCTGGCGATCAGCCCCTGGGCATGGGGCGCCAGCCCGCAGACATCGGCGCGGGCGACGGCGCCGAGGAAGCGGCCGTCGGGCGCAAAGCGGTGCAGGCGGCCGCCGCGGGGCGAGGTGATGGCGACCTCCCCCCCCGTGCCGTCAAGGGCGACGCTGCCCGCATAGCCCTGCATCAGCGCCTGCTCGGCCTCTGGCGCGGTGGCGAACCGGGGCGCCGCCCCCCGCCGGTGTAGGCCCAGAAGCGGCACCGGGTCCCCCGGGTCGCCTTCCCACTGCATGGCAAAGGCCACGAGCCCGTCGGCCCGGACCGCCAGATGCCGGATCGAGCCCTGCCGCAGGTCAGGCGGGGGTCGGATCTGGTCGATCAGGGTGCCGTCAACGCCAAGGTAGGACACGCGCGCCGCGATCCAGGCGGTGCGGGCGGCCTGCAGGGTTTCGGGCGAGGGCGCGGCAACCAGCGCCGCCACGGCGTCCTGCAGGGCGCGCGCGGCGGTCAGGCTGTCCTGGTACTTGGCCGCCGCGATGTCGGCATAGGTGTCGAGCACCTCGGCCGCCGTCTGGGCCTGGGCTGAGAGGGCGAACCCCGCGATCAGCGCGAAAACGCCAGGGCCGAGGCCGGTGTGCTTCATGATGGTGCGATCCCTCCCGGCGCGGTGCTGACCGGATTGCTGAGCGATTCAGTCAGACAAGTCAACCCGACTTTTTTACTCGGAAACCGGATGTCGCGCCCGCCCCCGGCGTCCGAAGCAAATCGCGTGCCTTCGGCACATTCCTTTCATCTCGCCTCACGGGGCCTGAAGAAGGC
>CAZCPY010000119.1:0-9631 GCA_964499865.1 uncultured Rhodobacterales bacterium
TTCCGATCCCAAATATCCCGGGGGAGGAGCGTAAGCTCCGGGGGCGGAGCCCCCTCTTCGCCCGAGCCGGAGGGGCCTTCTTCAGGCCCCGCAGGCGAGATGAAAGGAATGTGCCGAAGGCACGCGATCTGCTTCAGCGGCCGGGGCAGGGCGCGGCATCCGGCAGAGGGTGCCGACCCCCAAGTGTTGGGTCCGTCGCGTGACAATCCCGCGCGCCGCCGCTATACATTGCGGGCAACACCGAGGACCCTCCCCGCATGGCCGAACCCGCCCGCAAAGCCGACGCCTACGGCGCCGAATCGATCAAGGTGCTCAAGGGCCTGGAGGCCGTGCGCAAGCGGCCCGGCATGTACATCGGCGACACCGACGACGGGTCGGGCCTGCACCACATGGTCTATGAGGTCGTCGACAACGGCATCGACGAGGCGTTGGCCGGTCATGCGACCGAGGTGGTCGTCACCCTGCACGCGGACGACAGCGTCAGCGTGCGCGACAACGGGCGCGGCATCCCGGTCGACATCCACAGGGAGGAAGGCGTCAGCGCGGCCGAGGTCATCATGACCCAGCTGCATGCCGGCGGAAAGTTCGACAACACGGCCGAGGAGGGAAATGCCTACAAGGTCTCGGGCGGTCTGCACGGCGTCGGCGTGTCGGTCGTCAACGCGCTGTCGGAATGGCTGGACCTGACCGTCTGGCGCGACGACACCGAATACCGTGCGCGGTTCGAGGACGGCGACTGCACCGTGCATGTCCATCCCCACGGCCCCGCGCCGGGCCTGCGCGGCACCATGGTGCGCTTTCTGGCCAGCGCCAAGACCAACCGGCCGGACGGCACGTTCTCCAACCTCGACTACAGCTTCAAGACGCTGGAACACCGGCTGCGGGAGCTGGCCTTCCTGAACTCCGGTGTCCGCATCGTGCTGGAGGACCTGCGCCATGCCGAGCCGCAGCGCGTCGACCTCTGCTACGAGGGCGGCGTGCGGGAGTTCGTGAAATACCTCGACCGGTCCAAGCAGCCGGTCATGGCCGAGCCGATCTACATCACCGGCGACCGCAACGGCATCGGTGTCGAGGTCGCGATGTGGTGGAACGACAGCTACAACGAGATGGTGCTGCCCTTCACCAACAACATTCCGCAGCGCGATGGCGGCACGCACCTCGCAGGCTTTCGCGGGGCGCTGACACGGACCATCGGCGCCTATGCGCAGTCCTCCGGCATCGCCAAGAAGGAGAAGGTCGACTTCACCGGCGACGATGCGCGCGAGGGGCTGACCTGCGTCTTGTCGGTCAAGGTGCCTGACCCCAAGTTTTCCAGCCAGACCAAGGACAAGCTGGTGTCCTCCGAAGTGCGGGCGGCGGTCGAGAACCTGGTGAACGAGAAGCTGGGCGAATGGTTCGAGGAGAACCCGGGCCCCGCGCGCGGCATTGTCGGCAAGATCATCGAGGCGGCGCTGGCGCGCGAGGCTGCGCGCAAGGCGCGCGAACTGACGCGCCGCAAGACGGCGCTCGACGTGGCGTCGCTGCCCGGCAAGCTGGCCGACTGCCAGGAGCGTGATCCGGCGAAGTCGGAACTGTTCCTGGTCGAGGGCGACAGCGCCGGGGGGTCGGCCAAGCAAGGGCGGAGCCGTCTGAACCAGGCGGTGCTGCCGCTGCGGGGCAAGATCCTGAACGTCGAACGCGCGCGCTTCGACCGGATGCTGGGCAGCCAGGAGATCGGCACGCTGATCACCGCGCTCGGCACCGGGATCGGGCGGGACGAGTTCGACATCGGCAAGCTGCGCTACCACAAGGTCGTCATCATGACCGATGCCGACGTCGACGGCGCGCATATCCGCACGCTTCTGCTGACCTTCTTCTTCCGGCAGATGCCCAGCCTGATCGACGGCGGCTTCCTGTACATCGCGCAGCCCCCGCTGTTCAAAGTTTCCCGCGGGAAATCAGAGGTTTACCTCAAGGATCAGGCGGCACTGGACGATTACCTGATCGACCAGGGGATCGAGGGCGCCGTGCTGCGGCAGGGCAACGGCGTGGACATCGCGGGCGCCGACCTGGCCCGCGTGGTGGCCGAGGCGCGCGGCTTCCGGCGGGTGCTCGAGGCGTTTCCGACGCATTATCCGCGCCCGATCCTGGAGCAGGCGGCGCTGGCCGGGGCCTTCGATCCGGGCCGCGCGGATGCCGACCTGCAGCTTGTCGCCGATACCGTGGCGCAGCGGCTGGACCTGATCGCGGTCGAATACGAACGCGGCTGGCGCGGGCGGATCACCCAGGACCATGGCATCCGCCTGTCGCGCACCCTGCGCGGGGTGGAGGAGATCCGCACGCTCGACGGCCCGGTGATGCGCTCGGGCGAGGCGCGGCGGCTGGCGCAGATCGCAGGCCAGACGCGCGACGTCTACCTGCACGGCGCCCGGCTGGTCCGCAAGGATCGCGAGGCACGCGTGCACGGGCCGATCGACCTTCTGAAGGCGATCCTGGCCGAGGGCGAAAAGGGCCTGACGTTGCAGCGCTACAAGGGTCTTGGGGAGATGAACCCCGGCCAGCTGTGGGAAACCACGCTCGACCCCGAGGCGCGCACGCTGTTGCAGGTCAAGGTCGATGACGTGGCCGAGGCCGACGACATCTTCACCAAGCTGATGGGCGACGTGGTGGAACCCCGCCGGGCGTTCATTCAGGAGAATGCGCTGTCGGTCGAGAACCTGGACTTCTGACGCGGCCGTGCGCGCCCTGCCGGTCCCCCGCAAGGCGCCTGCCCGATGATCGACAAGCTGGAAGCCTTCATCGCGCTGGCCCGCGAAGGCCATTTCGGGCGCGCCGCCGAGGCGATGGGGGTGACGCAGCCGACGCTGTCCTCGGCGATCCGGGCGCTGGAGGACCAGCTGGGCGTGCAGCTTGTCTTTCGCGGCAGCCGCTATCAGGGGCTGACGCCCGAAGGCCAGCGGGCGCTGACCTGGGCGCGGCGGATCGTGGCGGATGCGCGGTCGCTGCGCGACGACATGCGGTCGGCGCGCACCGGCCTGTCGGGCGACCTGCGGCTGGGGGTGATCCCGACCGCGCTGCCGATGGTCGCCCGCCTGACGGGGCCCCTGCTTGCCCGGCACCCCAACCTGCGCGTCACCATCCTGTCGCGCACATCGGCCGAGATCATGGCGGGGATCGAGGCGCTGGAGCTTGACGCGGGCCTGACCTACCTGGAAACCCTGCCGCAGGGCCGCGTCGTGCAGGTGCCGCTTTACGCCGAACGCTACCACCTGCTGTGCGCCGCGGGCACCGCGATGGCCGGGCGGGACCGCATCGGCTGGGCCGAGGTCGCGGCGCTGCCCCTGTGCCTGTTGACCCCCGACATGCAGAACCGCCGCCTGATCGAGGCGCATCTGGCCGAGGCGGGGGTGGTGGCGCGCCCGACGGTGGAAAGCAATTCCGCCATCGCGCTGGTGGCGCATGTGCTGACCGGGCGCTGGTGTTCGGTCGTGCCGACCGACCTTGCCGCCATGCTGGCCGGCGACGGGCGGCTGTGCGCGATCCCGCTGGTCGCGCCCGAGGCCGCGCATGTCGTGGGGCTGGTCGCCGCACGGCACGACCCGCAGACGCCGATGCTGGCTGCGATCCTGGCCATGGCCGAGGGCGTCGCCCGCGCTTGACGCAAACCGTCTATCGAAAGACGGAAAGGCGATATTGATTTTTCTATCGTGCTGGATGATCCGTGGGCAGGCCAGCATGAGGGATCGATGCAAGCGGACATGTCACGGGTGCGCCGGATCGTGGCGGACCACGAGGGCCTGGAAGGCCCGCTGCTGCCCATCCTGCATGCGGTGCAGGCCGAATTCGGCCATGTGCCGGGCGATGCCGTGCCGGTCATCGCCGACGGGCTGAACCTGTCCAGGGCAGAGGTGCATGGCGTGGTGTCGTTCTACCACGACTTCCGCGAGGCTCCGGCGGCGGCGCATGTGGTCAAGCTGTGCCGGGCCGAGGCCTGCCAGGCGATGGGCGCCGACCGGGTGGCCGCGCATGCACGCGCGCGGCTGGGGGTCGACTGGCACGGCAGCGCGCAGGGGGTGACGCTCGAGCCGGTGTTCTGCCTCGGCCTCTGCGCCTGCGCGCCGGCGGCGATGGTCGACGGTCGGCTGGTCGGCCGGGTGGACGCGGCACGCCTTGACGTGCTGCTGGCGGAGTGCGGGGCATGAAGGTCTGGCTGCCCCGCGATGCGGCCGCCAGGGCGCTGGGCGCCGAGGACGTGGCCGTCGCGATCCGCGCAGCGGCCGCACGGCGCGGCGTGACGGTGGACCTGGTGCGCAACGGGTCGCGCGGGATGGTCTGGCTGGAGCCGCTGGTCGAGGTCGAGGTCGGCGGCGTGCGGCACGCCTTCGGGCCGATGGCGGTGGCGGATGTCGAAGGTCTGTTCGGGAACCTGTCGGCGCATCCAAGGGCGCTGGGCCCGACCGCAGCCCTGCCCTGGATGGCGAAGCAGACGCGGCTGACCTTTGCCCGTACGGGCGTTACCGACCCGCTGTCGCTGGCCGACTACCGGGCACATGGCGGTCTTGAGGGTCTGGCAAGGGCGCAGGGCATGGCCCCCGAGGCCGTGGTCGCCGAGGTGACGGACTCGGGCCTGCGCGGCCGCGGCGGGGCGGGCTTCCCGACCGGGATCAAGTGGAAGACGGTCGCCGGGGCAAAGGGGCCGCAGAAATACATCGTCTGCAATGCGGATGAAGGCGATTCCGGCACCTTCGCCGACCGCATGCTGATGGAGGGAGATCCCTTCTGCCTGATCGAGGGGATGGCGATTGCGGGCCTTGCGGTCGGGGCCGCTAAGGGCTTTGTGTATATCCGTTCGGAATACCCGGATGCGGTGGAGGTGATGTCGTCTGCCGCCAGTCTGTGGGCAGCGGCCGGGCTGTCCCCGGGGTTCGACGTGGAAATCCGTGTCGGCGCCGGCGCCTATGTCTGCGGCGAGGAGACCTCGCTGCTGAACTCGCTGGAAGGCAGGCGCGGGGTGGTGCGCGCGAAGCCGCCGCTGCCCGCGCTGCAGGGGTTCATGGGCCGGCCCACGGTCGTCAACAACGTGATCTCGCTGGCCTCGGTGCCCTGGATCATGGCGCATGGCGCGGCGGCCTACCGCGACTACGGCATCGGCCGGTCGCGCGGGACGATGCCGTTGCAGATCGCCGGGAACGTCCGTCGCGGCGGGCTTTTCGAATGCGCGTTCGGTCTGACGTTGGGCCAGATCGTGGACGACATCGCGGGTGGCACCGCCTCGGGCCGTCCGGTCAAGGCGGTTCAGGTCGGCGGGCCCCTGGGCGCCTATTTCCCGCGCGCGCTGTTCGATACGCCGTTCGGTTACGAGGACTATTCGGCGAAGGACGGCCTGATCGGCCATGCCGGGATCGTCGTCTTCGACGACACCGCCGACATGCTGGCGCAGGCCCGTTTCGCGATGGAGTTCTGCGCCATCGAAAGCTGCGGCAAGTGCACCCCCTGCCGTGTCGGCGCCGTCCGCGGCATCGAAACGGTGGACCGCATCGCCCGCGGCGATGCCGCGGCCATCCCGCTGTTGCAGGACCTTTGTGCCACGATGAAATCCGGCTCGCTCTGCGCGCTCGGCGGCTTCACGCCCTATCCGGTTCTGAGCGCGCTGACCCATTTCCCCGACGATTTCGCCCGTGCCCGGGAGGCCGCCCAATGAAGGACTTCGCGATCCCCAACCTGCGCGACTTCGGGACCCCGCTGGTGAAATCGGGCGTCATGGTGACGCTCACCATCGACGGGTTCGACGTCACCGTGCCGGAAGGCACCTCGATCATGCGGGCAGCGGCGGAAATCGGAATCTCCGTTCCGAAACTCTGCGCGACCGACTCGGTCGAGGCCTTCGGCTCCTGCCGCCTGTGCCTGGTGGAGATCGAGGGCCGCGCCGGGACGCCTGCCTCCTGCACGACGCCGGTCGCGCCGGGGATGGTCGTGCGCACGCAGACGCCTAAGGTCAAGCAGCTGCGCAGGGGCGTCATGGAGCTCTACATCTCCGACCACCCGCTCGACTGCCTGACCTGCTCGGCCAACGGCGATTGCGAGCTTCAGGACATGGCGGGCGCGGTCGGCCTGCGCGATGTGCGTTACAAGGTCGTCGCAACGCACTTCAAGGCGAAGGACAATTCGGGAATCGCCAATCCGCAGTGGCTGCCGAAGGACGACTCGAACCCCTACTTCACCTACGACCCGTCCAAGTGCATCGTCTGCTCGCGCTGCGTGCGCGCCTGCGAGGAAGTGCAGGGCACCTTCGCGCTGACCATCGAAGGACGAGGGTTCGACAGCCGGGTATCGTTCGGCGCGAGGACCGACAATGCGCTCGCGTCCGACTGCGTGTCCTGCGGCGCCTGCGTGCAGGCCTGCCCGACGGCGACGCTGCAGGAGAAGTCGGTGATCGAGATCGGCACGCCCGACCGTGCGATCATCACCACCTGTGCCTACTGCGGCGTGGGCTGCAGCTTCAAGGCAGAGATGCGCGGTGACGAACTGGTGCGGATGACGCCCTGGAAGCACGGCAAGGCCAACCGCGGCCATTCCTGCGTCAAGGGACGCTTCGCCTACGGCTATGCGAGCCACAGGGAACGCATTCTCAAGCCGATGATCCGGGATGCGATTTCCGACCCGTGGAAGGAAGTGTCCTGGGACGAGGCCTTTGCCTTCGCCGCCGGGCGCCTGAAGGGCATTCAGGAACGCTACGGGCGCCAGTCGGTGGGGGTCATCACCTCCTCGCGCTGCACGAATGAAGAGACCTATCTTGTCCAGAAGCTGACCCGCGCGGTGTTCCTGAACAACAATACGGATACCTGCGCCCGCGTTTGCCATTCCCCCACGGGCTATGGCCTGGGGCAGACCTTCGGCACCTCGGCCGGCACGCAGGACTTCGATTCGGTGGAGCAGACGGACGTGGTGATCGTCATCGGGGCGAACCCGACGGACGGGCATCCGGTGTTCGCCTCGCGCCTGAAGAAGCGGCTGCGGCAGGGGGCGAGGCTGATCGTCATCGACCCGCGGCGGATCGATCTGGTCAAGACGCCGCATGTGCAGGCGGCACATCACCTTGCGCTGAAGCCGGGGACCAACGTCGCCGTCGTCACCGCGCTGGCGCATGTGATCGTGACCGAGGGGCTGGTGGACGAGGCTTTCGTTCGGGAACGCTGCGACTGGGACGAGTTCCAGGACTACGCCGAATTCGTCGCCGAGAGCCGCCACTCGCCAGAGGCAACGGAACTGCTGACCGGCGTCCCCGCCGCTGACCTGCGCGCCGCGGCCCGGCTGTTTGCGACCGGCGGGAACGGGGCGATCTACTACGGGCTGGGGGTTACCGAACATTCGCAAGGGTCGACTACCGTCATCGGCATCGCCAACCTCGCCATGCTGACCGGCAACATCGGCCGCCCCGGCGTCGGGGTGAACCCTTTGCGCGGGCAGAACAACGTGCAGGGGTCCTGCGACATGGGGTCCTTCCCGCACGAGCTGCCCGGCTATCGCCATGTCAAGAATGCGGACGTCCGGTCGATCTTCGAGGACCTCTGGGGCGTCAGGATCGACGAGGAACCGGGTCTGCGCATTCCCAACATGCTGGATGCGGCCGTGGAGGGCACCTTCAAGGGCCTGTACTGCCAGGGCGAGGACATCCTTCAGTCCGACCCCGACACCCACCACGTCGCCGCGGGGCTGGCGGCGATGGACTGCGTGATCGTCCACGACCTGTTCCTGAACGAGACCGCGAACTATGCCCATGTCTTCCTGCCGGGGTCGTCCTTCCTGGAAAAGGACGGCACCTTCACCAACGCCGAGCGCCGCATCAACCGCGTGCGCAAAGTGATGGCGCCGCGGCAGGGGCTGGCTGACTGGCAGATCACGCAAGCCCTGGCCAATGCCATGGGGGCGGCGTGGACCTACACGCATCCCTCTCAGATCATGGATGAAATCGCGCTGACGACACCGTCTTTCGCGGGCGTCAGCTACGAGCGGCTGGAGGAGCTGGGGTCGGTCCAGTGGCCCTGCAACGAGGCCGCGCCCGAGGGCACGCCGCTGATGCACATCGACGGCTTCGTGCGCGGCAAGGGCAGGTTCATCCGCACGGAGTATGTGGCGACCGACGAGAAGACCGGCCCGCGTTTCCCGCTGCTGCTGACCACGGGCCGGATTCTCAGCCAGTACAATGTGGGCGCGCAGACCCGGCGGACGGCGAATACCGTCTGGCACCCCGAGGACAGGCTGGAAATCCATCCGCACGATGCCGAGCAGCGCGGGGTCAAGGAGGGCGACTGGGTGCGGCTCGCCTCCCGCTCCGGCGAGACGACGCTGCGCGCCACGCTGACCGACCGGGTGTCGCCGGGCGTGGTCTACACCACCTTCCACCATCCCGGCACGCAGGCCAACGTGGTCACGACCGATTATTCGGATTGGGCGACGAACTGCCCGGAATACAAGGTTACGGCGGTGCAGGTCAGCGCTTCGAACGGCCCGACCGAATGGCAGCGGGACTACGACGCGCAGGCCGCAGAGTCACGTCGCATCCTGGCGGCGGAATGACCACGCACCGGCCCTTTGGCGCCCGGCGGATCGGGCCTGCGGGCAGCGCGCTGGCGCCGCGCCAACTGCCCGAGGAGGTGCCGGTGGCGATCAGCCACGACGGCACGACCACCGCCGTGATGATGGCGACGCCTGCGGACCTGGAGGACTTCGCCCGCGGCTTCACCGTCACCGAAGGGATCGCGACCGCGGCCGAGATTGCCGGCATCGAGGCGATTGCGGCGCCCCGGGGAATCGACCTGCAGGTCTGGCTGGCGCCCGGCGCGGCCGCCCGGGCTGCCGCGCGGCGGCGGCGGATGGTCGGGCCGGTGGGCTGCGGGCTCTGCGGCATCGAAAGCCTGGAGGAGGCCGCGCGCGACCTGCCGCCGGTGACCTCTTCCCTGCGCCTGACGACGGCCGATGTGCTTGCCGCGGCGGCGGCGCTGACCGGGCACCAGCCGCTGCACGACATCACCCGCGCCGCCCATGCGGCAGGCTTCTGGCAGCCCGGTCAGGGCATGGTGGCGGCGCGCGAGGACGTGGGCCGCCACAATGCGCTGGACAAGCTGGCAGGCGCCCTGATCGCGCGGGGCGCCGATCCCGCCACCGGCGCCGTGGTGCTGACCAGCCGCCTGTCGGTCGATCTGGTGCAGAAGGTCGCGGCGCTGGGGTGCCCGGTGATCCTTTCCGTCTCGGCCCCCACGGCGGCCGCGCTGGACCTGGCCGACCGCTGCGTCATCACGGTCGCCGCGCTGATCCGGGCCGACCGCTTCGACCTTTTCACCCATCCCGACCGCATCCAGCCGGAGCCCGCGTCCGATGTCGCATGACAAGCTGATCTACATGGCGAACCAGATCGCCCGGTTCATGGAATCGAAGCCCGCAGAGGAAGGCCGCAAGGGTCTGGCGGCGCATCTCAACGACTACTGGGAACCGCGGATGCGGACACATCTGTTCGAGGTGATGGACGCGGGCGGTGCGGGCCTGCGGCCGCTGGTGCTGGCCGCCGCCCCGCTGATCCGCCGACCGGTCCCGGCCTAACTGTGAACTCTCAGGAGGTTGTTCACCCGGAACGGGGTTAGGCTGCAATCGCCAA
>CAZCPY010000120.1:0-9326 GCA_964499865.1 uncultured Rhodobacterales bacterium
GCCTATCAGGTGTCGGGCGAATACGCGATGATCCGGGCGGCGGCGCAGAACGGCTGGATCGACGGGCAGAAGGCGATGCTGGAAAGCCTGATGTCCTTCCGCCGCGCCGGCTGCGACGGCGTGCTGACCTACTTCGCCCCCGACGTGGCGCGCCTGCTGGCGGGGCGGGAAGCGGGCTGACACCGGCCGACCGCCCGGCCGGGCCGAGCGTCGGCCTCCGCCACGCGGCGGCCGCCTGGCGCAGCCGGTGGCAGGCGTCCGCGGCCGGGGCCGCCGACCGACGCCGCCGACCGACGCCGGCGCAGCACCTTCGGGGCCCTGCCGCGGCGCCCTGTCCGACCGGCAGCGCCGCCTGCATCCGGTGCGCGCGCCCGCTCCGGGCTTCGGTTCCCACGCGGCCGGACCGGGCACGAACAGCCTGCCGCACGGATGAGGCGCTTGAACGACACAGGCCCCGATCTGCGACGGCTGCAGGCCGCAAGACCGGCAGACCGGCGGAAAACGCGCCGGGCGACCTGCGCCTTGCGCTGTCGATCCCGCCTTACCCCGTCTCGCCGAACAGACCCTTGTAGATCGTGCGCGGCGGGATCAGTTCGGGCGCCACCTCGACCAGTGCGGGGCCGGTCGCCTCGCCTTCGATCAGGCGCCAGGCCTCGGCGATCAGGCCATGCGCGTTCTGCCGCATCATGTGGACCGGAAAGGCCAGGTAGGCCGCGAAGGGGTCGTAGTCGTAGCAGCCGATCACGCTTTCGGCGAAGGGGTCGGGCGGCAGGGTCACGACATGGCCCAGCACGCCTTCGAACACCGTCAGCGAGTTGACAAACAGCCCCGCAGGCGCCCCGCCCAGCCGCGCCATCAGCGCCGCGAGTTCCCGTGTGGCGACCGAGGGCGCATAGCCGGTGGCGATGATCTGGTCGGGGGCCGGGGCCATGCGATGCGCGGCGAGCGTCTCGCGGAAGCCGTCGATGCGGCGGGCCGTCGCGGCGTCGCCCGCCTGCCCGCCCAGGAAGAACAGCCGCCCGCGCCCGTGGCCGGTCAGGCCGCGCGCCTCGGACAAGAGCTTTTCCGTCAGTTCGGCAGCGCCGCGCCGGTTGTCCGAAACGACGGACGGCGCCGACTGCGCGGGCAGGTCGACGAAGACATGCCGCAGCGCCGCCTGACGGCAGAACTGCGCCACCGCTTCGGGCGCGGTGGCCCCGGCGATGAAGACCTTTTCGACGGCGTAGGAGGCCAGCGTCTCGACGATGCGCAATTCCTCGGCCGCGTCGCGCTGCGACGAGGCGATCACCGGCACCAGCCCGCGGTCGCGCGCCAGCATCTCGAAGCTCTGGCTCATCGAGGTGAAGAAACGGTTGTCGTGCACCGGGATCACCAGCCCCACCAGCCCCGACCTTGCCGTGCGCAGGCCGCGCGCCTGAAGGTTGGGCGCATAGCCCTGTTCGGCGGCGACCCTGCGGATCGCCTCGACCTTGGCCTCGGAGATGCGGCGTTCCTTCCAGGTGCCCGACAGCGCCGCCGAGACGGTCGAGGGCGAGGCTCCCGACAGGCGGGCGATGTCGTGGATGGTGGCCTTGCGGGGGTGCGACATCGGGGCGGCCGTGAAGTTTGGGCTTGACGACGATAGGCGATTCCGCCTTTCATGTGCAATATCGTTTGTGCATCGCTGCAGTGCGGCATAAGGCACGGGAAACCCTCGGAATTGTCGTTCGGCCCCGGGACAGGAGGGCCGACCGTCGCAGGGGGTGCGCAATCGATGGTGCAATGGCGCGAAAGCGCCGGACTTGGCTGGCGCGACCTGCGCCGATGGGAGGATGAGATGAAGAAGATGATGACCGCCCTTTTGGGCGGCGTGGCCCTTGCCGCAAGCCTCGCCTTCGGTGCGATGGCGCAGGACAGGCCGACGATGGGCGTCGTGGTCAAGATCGGCGGCATCCCGTGGTTCAACGCCATGGAGGCCGGGATCAAGGCGCAGGGCGAGGCGCTGGGGATGGATGCGACGATGATCGGCCCGACCAGCGCCGACCCCGCGCTGCAGGTGCGCGCCATCGAGGACCTGATCGCCCAGGGCGTGGACGTCATCGGCGTGGTGCCGAACGACGAGGCGGCGCTGGAACCCGTGCTGGAGAAGGCCCGCGCGGCGGGCATCAAGGTGGTGTCCCACGAAGGGCCGGGCATCAAGAACGTCGACTGGAACTTCGAGATGGCCTCCGCCACCGGCTTTGGCGAGACGCATGCCGAACTGCTGGCGCAGAAGATGGGCGGCAAGGGCGAATACGCGGTCTTCGTGGGTTCGCTGACCGTGCCGCTGCACAACGCCTGGGCCGACGCCGCCATCGCCTATCTGGCAGCCAACTACCCGGACATGAAGCCGGTGGGCGAACGCTATGGCGTGGCCGAGAACGTGGACGACAGCCGCAAGACGGCGCTTGACCTGATGGCGGCCAATCCGAACCTCGGCGGCTTCCTCGCCTTCGGCTCGCAGGGCCCGATCGGCGCCGGGCGCGCCATCGAGGAACAGCGCAAGATCGGCATGGTCCATGTCATCGGGCCGTTCTCGCCGGGGCAGGGGCGTGACCTGGTGAAATCGGGCGCGATTTCCGGCGGCTTCATGTGGAACCCGATGGAAGCGGGCAAGGTCTTCGTCACCATCGGCGACATGCTGGTGAAGGGCACCGAGATCACCGAGGGCACCGACATCCCCGGCCTGGGCGTGGTGTCGCCCGACGTGGCGGGCCGCGACATCATCCAGAACAGCCTGGTCGCCATCAACGCCGAAACCGTGGACGGCCTCGCCGACATGGGTCTGTGAATCCCGCAGGCGGGGACCCCCGCGGTCCCCGCCTGACGGTCCCCCTGTTGCTCCCGACCCTCGGGCCGGGGCCGGCCCCGCCGCCCCGGTCCCTTTTTCACCCTGTTCTCAGTGAAACCGCGATGGACGCGCTGAACTTCCGCAACGTCTCAAAGGTCTTCGGCGGCGTCCGGGCGCTGGACGGCGTGGATTTCGCGGTCGGCGCGGGCGAGGTGCATTGCCTGGCAGGAGAGAACGGCTGCGGCAAGTCCACGCTGATCAAGATCATCACCGGCGTCTACCAGCCCGAACCCGGCGCCGAGATGGTGCTGTTCGGCACCAGGTCGGACCGGATCACCCCGCAGGCCGCGCGCAGGGCGGGCATCGCGGTGATCTGGCAGGACCTGGCGCTGTTTCCCGAGATGACGGTGGCCGAGAACATCGCCTTCGAGACGCTGACCGGTGCCCTGCGCGGGGTGTCGCACCGGCGCCTGCGCGATTTCGCCGCTGCGGCGCTGACGCGGCTGGACGTGACGCTCGACCTCGAGGCGCGGCTGGGCACGCTGCCCATCGCACAGCGCCAGATCGTCGCCATCGCCCGCGCGCTGGTCGGCGACGCGCGGCTGATCTTCATGGACGAACCCACCGCCTCGCTGACCCAAGCCGAGACCGACGCGCTGCTCGACGTGGTGCGCAAGCTCAGCGCGCGGGGCGTGGCGGTTGTCTTCGTGTCGCACCGGCTGGCCGAGGTGCTGGACATCGCCGCCCGCGTCACCGTCCTGCGCGACGGCAAACTGGTGGGCGTCTTCCCGACCGAAGGCATGACGCAGGGCCGCCTGACCGAACTGATGACCGGCCAGACCTTCGAGACAAGGATCGCCGCCCGCCCGGTGACCGGCGCGCCGGTGCTGGAAGTCCGCGGCCTGACCCGGCGGGGGGAATACCGCGACATCGCGCTGACCCTGCACAGGGGCGAGGTGCTGGGCCTGACCGGCCTGATCGGCGCCGGCCGGACCGAACTGGCGCACACGCTGTTCGGCATGTCCCGGGCGGATGCAGGCGAAATCCGCCTGGACGGCCGCCCCGTGGCCTTCCGGTCCAACCGCGCGGCAGTGGCGGCAGGCATCGCCTATGTGTCCGAAGACCGCCTGGCCCTGGGCCTGATCCAGCCGCAGTCGATTGCCGACAACACGGTGATGGCGGTGCTGCGGCGCATCTCCGCCCGCGGGCTCCTGTCGCCCCGGCGGCAGGACGACCTCGTCCGCCACTGGATCGCCGACCTCGCCGTCAAGATCGGGCAGCCGGAGGACGCGGTCTCGACCCTGTCGGGCGGCAACCAGCAGCGGGTGGTGCTGGCCAAGTGGCTGGCGACCGAACCGCGCGTGCTGATCCTCGACTGCCCCACCGTGGGCGTGGATGTCGGCGCCCGCGCCGGCATCTTCCGCATCGTGCGCGCGCTGGCCGAGAAGGGCCTCGCGATCCTGCTGATCTCGGACGAGGCGACCGAGGTCCTGATGAACGCCGACCGCGTGCTGCACATGGCAGGCGGACGCATCGTCGGGGAATACGACCCGCGGACGACGGGGCTCAAGGACCTGGAGGCCGCGGTCTATGCCTGACCCGTCCCGCCCTGCCCCGGCCTCCGGACCTTGCGGAGTGCCTTCGGCACAAGCCTTTCCTGTCGGTCAGCGGCTGAAGAAGCCGCTTCCCTCCGTGAAGGGGGCGTTCCGCCCCCACCGCTCCCTGCGGTCGCTCCCCCCTGAGGATATTTGGGATCGGAAGATGAACCCGCCGGTCTCATCTTCCGATCGCAAATATCCCGGGGGAGGAGCGAAGCGACGGGGGCGGAGCCCCCTTCTTCGTCCGAGCCGGAGGGGCTTCTTCAGCCCCGAAGGCGAGACAAAAGCTGCGCGGCGAAGCCGCTCGATTCACTTCGGACGCCGGGGGCGGGCGTGATGATCGGGTTCCTGCGCGCCTATCCGGCCGAGGCGAAGCTGGCGCTGGTCCTGGCGGTGCTGTGCGCCGGGCTGGCGGTCAGCGCGCCGGAGTTCCTGTCGCCGGTCAACCTGACCTCGCTCTTGAACAACAACGCAGTCAACCTGATCTGGGCGGTGGGCCTGCTCGTGGTGCTGGTGGCCGGGGGGATCGACATCTCCTTTGCGGTGGCCGCGAGCGTGGTCCAGTACATCGCGGTGCAGGTATTTTTCGCCATCGGCGGGGGCAACTGGGCCATCGGCTTCGTGGTGGCGGGGCTGATCGGGATCGCGCTCGGCCTTGTCAACGCCGCGCTGATCCACCGGTTCCGCATCATCTCGATCGTGGTGACGATCTCGACCTTCAACGCCTTCTTCGGGCTGCTGATGTATTTCAGCGAGGGCAAGTTCATCTACAACCTGCCGTCCTGGTGGTCGGGCCGGGTGATCCTGTGGGAATACCAGACGGCCGTCGGCTGGGCCGAGATCCGGCTGCCGGCGCTGGTGATGGCGGTCTGCCTGCTGGCGACCTGGGTGCTGTTGTCCCGCACCACCACCGGGCGCCAGCTCTACGCCTTCGGCGACAACCCCGAGGGCGCCCGGCGGGCGGGGGTGAACATCGGGCTGATGCAGGCCGTGGCCTTCGGCTGGTGCGGGATGATGGCCGGGATCGCGGGGCTGATGCAGACCCACATCACCAAGGAGGTGGTGCCGAACGCGCTGATCGGGCGCGAGCTGGACGTGCTGGCCGCGGTCGTGCTGGGCGGTGCGCGGCTGGGGGGCGGGCGGGGGTCGATCCTGGGCTGCGTGCTGGGCGTGGCGCTGGTGGCGGTGGCGCAGAACGGGCTGAACCTGCTGGGGGTTTCCCCCTATGCCTTCAAGATGGTGGTGGGGGTGATCATCCTGGCCGCGATTTCGACCTCGAACTGGGACCTGTCCAGGTTGCTCGACCGGGGGCCCGCACGATGAAGGCCATCTCGCGCCTGTTCGGCCCCGAGGTGCCCGGTCTGCTGGGGTTCCTCGCGCTGGTCATCGCCGTCTTTGCCGTGCTGGCGCCGAACTTCCTGAGTGCGGCGAACCTCGGCTCCATCGCCTTCCAACTGCCCGAGCTTGGCCTGCTGACGCTGGCGATGCTGATCCCGATCATCTCGGGCGGGTTCAACCTGGCGATCATCACCACCGCCAACATCTCTGGCCTGACGCTCGCCTGGGTGCTGAACGCGCAGGGCGGAGTGGACGCAGGGCCGGGGGCCTTCGTGCTGGGGGTGGTGCTTGCCCTGGGGGCGGGCGGGTTGTCGGGCGCGGTCATGGGGGCGGTGATCGCCTATGTCGGCGCGCATCCGATCCTGGTGTCGCTGGCGATGATGATCTTCCTGCGCGGCCTCGGCGAGTTCCTGACGCGGGGCGGCGACATTTCGGGCTTTCCCGATTTCGTGGCGGTGCTGGGGCACGGTTTCGTGCTGGGGGTGCCGGTGCCGCTGGTGCTGTTCCTCGTCTGCGCCGTCGTCTGGCATGTGCTGCTGACGCGCTCGCGGCACGGGTTCGCGGCGCGGATGATCGGGTCGAACATCCGGGCGGCGGCCTATTCGGGCCTGCATGTGAAGCGCACGCTGGTGCTGATCTACACCCTGTCGGGGGTGATGTGCGCGATTGCGGGCATCCTGATGCTGGCCCGCTTCAATTCGGTGCGGGTCGGCCATGGCGAGGCGCTGCTGCTGGTCACGGTGCTGGCCTGCTTCCTCGGCGGGGTGGACCCGTTCGGGGGCTTCGGCCGGGTGGTGCCGGTGGTGCTGGCGCTGGTCTGCCTGCAGGTCCTGTCCTCGGGGCTGAACCTGATGGGGGCCAACCAGCATCTGTCGACGGCGGTCTGGGGGCTGTTCCTGGTGGGGGTGATGATCCTGCGCTGGGGTGCGGCGGAATTCGCGAAACGGAGGAGATAGGGCGATGCAGGGCTTTGGGGTCCACACCAGCATGTGGACGATGAACTGGGACCGCGCCGGGGCGGAACGCACGATCCCCGCGGCGGCGGCCTACGGGATGGATTTCATCGAGATCGCGCTTCTGAACGCGCCGATGGTGGATGCGGCGCATACCCGTGCGCTGCTGGAAAAGCATTCGATGCGCGCGGTCGCCTCGCTGGGCCTGCCGCAGCGGAACTGGGCCTCGGTCAACCCCGAGGGCGCCATCGAACACCTGAAGCAGGCGATGGACGTGGCCGCCGCGATGGGCTGCGAGGCCTTGTCGGGCGTGACCTACGGCGGCATCGGCGAACGGACCGGGGTGCCGCCCACGATGGCCGAATACGACAACATCGCGCGCGCGCTGGCGGCGGCGGCGAAGCATGCAAGGGCGCTGGGAATCGCCTTCGGCATCGAGCCGGTGAACCGCTACGAGAACCACCTGATCAACACCGGCTGGCAGGCCCGCTGGATGATCGAGAAGGTGGGGGCCGACAACATCTTCATCCACCTCGACACCTACCACATGAACATCGAGGAGAAGGGCGCCGGCAACGGCATCCTCGATGCGCGCGAGCACCTGCGCTACATCCACCTGTCGGAATCCGACCGCGGCACGCCGGGCGAAGGCACCTGCGACTGGGACGAGGTCTATGCCACGCTGGCCGCCATCGGCTTCAGGGGCGGGCTGGCGATGGAGAGCTTCATCAACATGCCGCCGGAGGTGGGTTACGGGCTGGCCGTCTGGCGGCCGGTGGCGCGGAGCTTCGAGGAGGTCATGGACAAGGGCCTGCCCTTCCTGCGCAACAAGGCCAGGCAGTACCGGCTGATCTGACGCCGGGCCCCGCTGCGGGGCCGGGGGCGGCGCGACCGGATGACGGCGCCCGGGGCAAGGCCCGGGACCTCGCCCCCGAACCGCTGCGCGGGGGCAGCGGGCCGCCCCGTCGCCGGGGCGTCGCCGGGGTGTCGCCGGGGCGGGGTATCGGTCAGACCCGCATCGGCATCACGACGTAGATCGCCGAGGTGTCGTTGCCTTCGCGCATCAGCGTCGGGTCGCCGGCGGAGTTGAACAGGAACACCGCATTCTCGCGGTCGACCTGGTTGGCGATTTCCAGCAGGTACTTGGCGTTGAAGCCGATCTCAAGTCGCTCGTCGGCATAGGCGACGGCCAGTTCTTCCTCGGCATTGCCGCTGTCGGGGGCGTTGACGGACAGCACCAGCCGGTCCTCGTCCAGCGCCAGCTTGACCGCGCGCGAGCGTTCCGACGACACGGTGGCGACGCGGTCCACCGCCCTGGCGAATTCGGCCGCATCGACCTCCAGCCGCTTGGCGTTGCCCATCGGGATGACGCGCGAATAGTCGGGAAAGGTGCCGTCGATGACCTTGGATGTCAGCGTGACAAGCGGCGTGGCGAAACGCACCTTGGTCTCGCTGACCGACACGGCGATCGTCGCCTCGTCGTCGTCCAGAAGCTTGCGCAGCTCGTTCACCGTCTTGCGCGGCACGATCACGCCGGGCATCGCCTCGGCCCCCGCGGGCAAGGGCGCGTCGATGCGGGCCAGGCGGTGGCCGTCGGTGGCCACGCAGCGCAGCACGCGGCCGTCTTCGCCTTGCGCCACGTGCATGTAGACGCCGTTGAGGTAATAGCGCGTCTCCTCGGTGGAAATCGCGAACTTGGCCTTGTCGAACAGCCGCCGCAGCACCGGTGCCGCGGCCGAAAAGCCGGTGGCGTATTCGGCCGAGGCCATCACCGGGAAATCTTCCTTCGGCAGCGTCGCAAGCTGGAAGGTCGACCGCCCGGCCGAGACCGTCAGCCGCCCCTGCGCGGCATCCGAGGTCAGCGCCACGAGCGCGCCCTCGGGCAGCTTGCGCACGATCTCGTGCAGCATGACCGCGGAAACCGTCGTGGCGCCCGCGCGTTCCACCGTCGCCGGCACGCGGTCCAGCACCTCGATGTCGAGGTCGGTGGCCCGGAGGGATGCCTGGGCGCCCTCGGCCTCGATCAGCACATTGGCGAGGATGGGGATGGTGTTGCGCCGTTCGACCACCGATTGCGCCTGGCCGACGGCCTTGAGAAGCGCGGCGCGCTCGATGCTGATCTTCATGGCAGCGGTCTCCCAATCACCCCGGCAGCGGGGAGCGCGAGGCTAGCCGGAATCGGGACGGACTCAAGGGGGCGACCCCGCGCCGCCCCGGCCCGGCACGGGGATTTTGCGCGAAGGCGGCGGCGGCGGGGTTATTTTGCCACGGCAGGCGTGCCGCTTTCGTCGCGTTCGGCCAGAAAGGCCGCGCGCGGGTCGGGGCGGGGTTCCAGCCGCGGTTCGCGCGGCGGGCGGCCGATCACCTCGCGCAGGTCGTCCAGCTCGATGAAGTTGTCGGCCTGGCGGCGCAGTTCATCCGCGATCATCGGCGGCTGGCTGCGGATGGTCGAGACGACCGAGACGCGCACCCCCTGCCGCTGCAGGCTTTCCACCAGCGGGCGGAAATCGCCGTCGCCCGAAAACAGCACCGCGTGGTCCATGCGCGGCGCCAGCTCCATCGCATCGACGGTCAGTTCGATGTCCATGTTGCCCTTGACCTTCCGGCGGCCCTGGCTGTCGGTGTATT
>CAZCPY010000121.1:0-9310 GCA_964499865.1 uncultured Rhodobacterales bacterium
CAAATATCCTCAGGGGGGAGGGAGCGCAGCGACCGGTGGGGGCGGAACGCCCCCTTCACGGAGGGAAGCGGCTTCTTCAGCCGCTGACCGACACAAAAGGAATGTGCCGAAGGCACGCAATCTGCTTCGGACGCCGGGGCCCGCGCCACCTGTCAGGCGCTGGCGCGGTCCTCGACCTGCTGCGCCAGCGCCTCGGCGCGGGCGGCGAGTTCGGCCAGCGTGTCGCGCACCGAGGGCGGGATCACCGGCACCTCGATCCGTTCGGGCGGCGCGGCGGGCCGGGCCTCGGCCTCGGCCAGGCGCGCCTTGAGCGTGCGGTTCTCGTCCTCGACCGCGGCCGTGCGGTCGGCGAGCATCAGGCCCGCCATCAGCAGCATGCGCGATTCCGGCAGGCGGCCCATCTGGGCGACCAGGGGCTGCGCCTCGGCATCCAGCATCTGTGCGGCACCCGACAGGAAGTGTTCCTCGCCCGGCTGGCAGGTCACCCGGAACGGGCGGCCGCCGATCATCACCTCGACCTCAGGCATGGGTTCCCTCCCCCAGAAGCGGGCGCAGTTCGGCCAGGATCTCGTCCATCTCGGCCACCTCGGTCTGGCGCAGCGCACGCAGCGCCTCGAGCTCCGCCAGCATCGCCTTGTTGATCAGGTGCGGCTCGGTCGCCCCCGCCTGCGCCGCGTCGGTCAGCAGGCGCACCGTCTCGCGCAGCTGTACCGTCGTCTTGCGCATCCGCGTCAGTTCCAGCCCCTGCACGTCAAGTTGCTGGGTCAGCCGGTCGACCTTGGCCTCGAGCGTGGAGAGCGAGGACGAATCGCGTTCCTTGACCGCCTTGAGCCGTTCCTGCAGCTGCGCGTTGGCGGTGCGTTCGGCCTCCAGCGCCTCGCGAAGGGCCGCCGTTTCGGGCGGCGCTTTGGGGTTTGGGGCCGGAATGGGGGCCGAAGTGGGGGCCGGGAGCGGGCCAATGCGGCCCAGCCCCTTGCCGATGCGGTCGAGCGCGGCACTCAGGCGGCGGCCGGCGTCGGCGATGTCGGTCGTCTCGGCCATCGGGATCCCTTTCGGCGTGTCGCCTTACGTTGCCAAGTGGCCCTGCGGGTTGCAAGGCCCAAGGGCATGTCTGCGGCGGGGTCCGGCTTGCATCGCGGGTCCGGGGCTGGCAGGAACGGCACGACCCCGTGTTGCCCTGAACACGCCGCCCGAAAGGACCCTGCGACCATGGACCTCGCCGCCCGCCGCGCCGCCGATCCCGACCACTGGAAGATGGCCGCCGCGATCCGCGCGCTGACGCTCGATGCCGTGGCCGCGGCCAGGTCGGGCCATTCCGGCATGCCGATGGGGATGGCGGATGTGGCGACCGTCCTGTGGCGCCGCCACCTGCGCTTTGACGCCGCCGCCCCCGGCTGGGCCGACCGCGACCGCTTCATCCTGTCGGCGGGCCACGGGTCGATGCTGCTCTACAGCCTGCTGCACCTGACTGGGTTCGCCGACATGCCGATGCAGCAGCTGCGTGACTTCCGGCAGTGGGGCGCGCGCACCGCCGGGCATCCCGAATACGGCCATGCCGCGGGGATCGAGACGACCACCGGGCCCCTGGGCCAGGGCCTTGCCAATGCCGTCGGTTTCGCCATTGCCGAGGAGGCGCTGCGCGCACGCTGGGGCAAGGGCATCGTCGACCACCGCACCTGGGTGATCGCGGGCGACGGCTGCCTGATGGAGGGCGTGAGCCAGGAGGCCATCGCGCTGGCCGGGCGGCTGGGGCTGAACCGCTTGGTCGTTCTGTGGGACGACAACGGCATCACCATCGACGGCAAGGTCAGCCTCGCCGACGTGACCGACCAGAAAGCGCGCTTTGCCGCCAGCGGATGGCAGGTCATGTCCTGCGACGGCCATGACCCCGCCGACATCGACCGCGCGCTGACCGCCGCCCGGGCCGCCACCCGCCCGGTGATGGTCGCCTGCAAGACGCATATCGCGTTGGGCTCCGCAGTGCAGGACACCGCCAAGGGGCATGGGGCGATCACCGACGCCAGGGTGGTCGCCGACGCCAAGGCCGCCCATGGCTGGACCGCCGCGCCCTTCGAGATCCCCTCCGACGTGGCCGCGCTCTGGTCCGGGGCCGGGGCGCGCGGGGGCGCGGCGCGGGCCGACTGGCAGGCGCGCTTCGCCGCGCTGTCGGCGGCGAAACAGGCCGAGTTCGACCGCCAGATGTCCGGCGCGGCGCCGAAGAGGCTCGCGGGCGCGATCCGGGCCGTGAAGGCCAAGGCGCTGGCCGACCGGCCCAAGCTTGCAACCCGCGCGGCCTCCGAGCTCGTGCTGACCGCCGTCAACCCGGTGATGCCGGAAACGCTCGGCGGCTCGGCCGACCTCACCGGGTCCAACAACACCCGCACGCCTGATCTGGGCGTCTTCGGCCCCGACAACCGCAAGGGCCGCTACATCCACTTCGGCATCCGCGAACACGCCATGGCCGCGGCGATGAACGGCATGGCCTTGCACGGCGGGGCAAGGCCTTACGGCGGGACCTTCATGTGCTTTACCGACTATGCCCGCCCGGCGATGCGGCTTTCGGCGCTGATGGGCGTGCCGGTCGTCTATGTGATGACGCATGATTCCATAGGGCTCGGCGAGGATGGTCCCACGCACCAGCCGGTCGAGCACCTCGCCATCTCGCGCGCCACGCCCGACACCTGGGTGATGCGCCCCTGCGACCTCGTGGAGGTGGCCGAGGCCTGGGAAATCGCGCTGACCTCGTCCTCGACGCCGACGGTGCTGGCGCTGTCGCGCCAGAACCTGCCGACGCTGCGGACCTTTGCGGGCAGGAACATGGTGGCACGCGGCGCCTATGTGCTGGAAGAGGCCTCGTCCCGCGCGAAGGCCACGCTGATCGCCACCGGGTCCGAGGTCGAGATCGCGGTGGCCGCCCGGGCGAGGCTCGAGGCCGCAGGCGTCCCGACCCGCGTCGTCTCCGCGCCCTGTCTGGAGCTTTTCGCAGCCCAGCCCGAGGCTTACCGCCGCAAGGTACTTGGTACCGGCGTGCGCGTCGCGGTCGAGGCCGGGGTGCGCCAGGGCTGGGACCGCTGGCTTCTGGGCGAAGGGGCGCGGCCCGGCAGGTCGGCCTTCGTCGGCATGACGGGCTTTGGCGCATCGGCGCCGGCGGAACGGCTCTACCAGGAGTTCGGGATCACCGCCGAGAAGGTCGCCGAAGCAGCACTCGCGCTCGTCTGACCGCCTGCCCTTCATCTCTTCCCAAATATCCCGCGGGGGGTGCGGGGGGTGTGAAACCCCCCGCTTCCACGGCACAGGACAAAGCCCGCGGCAGCCGCGGCGGGCGAGCGCCCCACACTCGGGTGGGGTCGAGCCCGGCGCACCCCCCCGGCCGGATCAGCCAATCCCGCCGGGCACTTGCGGGGCGATCCTGAGGGTCGGTTCCAGCCGTCGCGCAGGCCGCGTGCGCCGCCTGTTCACTCGGCCGCCAGCTTCTCGGCCGCCTCGATCTCGGCGGCCTTGGCCTCGACCAGTTCGACGATGTGCTCGATCATGCGGTCGTTGCCCATCGTGTGGCTGGTCCTGCCGGCCATGTAGACCATCCCCTTGCCCGCGCCGCCGCCGGTGAAGCCGATGTCCGTCATCAGCGCCTCGCCCGGGCCGTTGACCACGCAGCCGATGATCGAGAGCGACATCGGCGTCTTGATGTGCTCCAGCCGCTGCTCCAGCGCCTCGACCGTCCTGATGACGTCGAACCCCTGCCGCGCGCAGGAGGGGCAGGAAATGATCTGCACCCCCCGGGTGCGGAGCCCCAGCGACTTCAGGATCTCGAAGCCGACCTTGACCTCCTCCACCGGATCGGCGGACAGCGACACCCGGATCGTGTCGCCGATGCCGAACCACAGAAGGCTTCCCAGCCCGATGGCGGATTTCACCGTGCCCGAGATCAGCCCCCCGGCCTCGGTGATGCCGAGGTGGATCGGCGCATCCGTCGCGGCGGCAAGCTGCTGGTAGGCGCTTGCGGCCAGGAACACGTCGGACGCCTTGCAGCTGATCTTGAACTCGTGGAAATCGTTGTCCTGCAACAGCTTGATGTGGTCCAGGCCGGATTCGACCATCGCATCCGGGCAGGGCTCGCCGTATTTCTCCAGGAGATGCTTTTCCAGCGAGCCCGCGTTCACGCCGATGCGCATCGAACAGCCGTGGTCCTTGGCGGCGCGCACCACCTCGCGCACGCGGTCGGCAGAGCCGATGTTGCCGGGGTTGATGCGCAGGCAGGCGGCCCCCGCCTCTGCCGCCTCGATGGCGCGGCGGTAGTGGAAATGGATGTCGGCCACGATCGGGACGGGGCTTTCGGCCACGATCTCCTTCAGCGCCCGCGTGCTGTCCTCGTCGGGCGTCGAGATGCGGACGATGTCGGCGCCTGCGGCGGCGCAGCGCTGCACCTGCTCCAGCGTCGCCCGCACGTCGGAGGTGATCGTGTTGGTCATCGTCTGCACCGAAATCGGCGCGTCGCCCCCCACCAGCACGCGACCGACCCTGATCTGGCGCGACACGCGCCGGTCGATGTTGCGCCAGGGGCGGATCGGATTGTGGGTCATGCGTCAGGGCCCCGGATTGCCGGTCCAGAGATAGCGGACCGCGCCCTGCAGGGCAACGCCGTCGCGCGAGCCTCGCCGTCGGGCTATTCCGAGGGCGCCGCGGCAGGTCCGCCGGGGTCCGCCACGGGGGTGACTTCCGCCACCTCGGTCACGAAGCGCGACAGGTCGGCATCCGCGGCCGGGTCGGCCAGCGCATAGGCCTCGGCCAGCGCCTCGGGCGACAGGGCGACGTTCGACACGACCTGCGCGCCCGGTGCGGCGGGGCCGTAGGACTGGCCGTTCACCACGAAATAGAGCGATCCCGAATTGCCCGACCGCAGCAGGGCCGCCTGTTCCATCTGCGGCACGACATAGCGTTCGCCGGCATCGAGGATCTTCTCGAACAGCACCGTGCCGTCGGCGGCCGAGACGCGCACCCAGGACGGGCGCACCGCCAGCAGTTCCACCGGCGCGGGCGCCTCTGCCACCACCTGCGGCACGGCGGGCGCGGCGGGCGCGGCGGCGACATCGACCACAGGCGCCGCCGCGGCGGCGGCAGGCCGGGGCAGGTCGGGGCGGATCGCAATGATCGGTCCGTCGCGCGGGGTCATTACCGGAACCTCCAGCGCCTCGGGGCGCATCGGACGCTCCAGCGCTTCGGCCACCACGGCATCGTCCGCGGCATCCGGGGCCGACCGCACCAGCGGCTCCATGCCCGCGACATTGCCCAGACCGCCGATGTCCGCCACCACCTGCGGCGTCCGTTCCACCGGGGCCAGCTGCACGCGCTGCACCTCCTGCAGCACCGACCAGCCGCCATAGCCGATGCCCGCGATCAGCGCGGCCAGCACCACCAGCGACCCCACCGCGCCGGGCTCGATCCGGCTCAGCACGCTTTCGGCGCGGGGGACAAAACTCGCGTTGGGGTTGGCCAGCGGATCGCCAAGATCGCGCGCCCGCGCCCGCGCCCTCGTCACCCGCTGGGTCGAGGCCGCGGCCGACATGCCATGGGCGAGGGTAAAGCCCGCCTCGCGGCAGAACTTCTCGTAGGCCCATTCCGGGTCCATCCCCAGATAGCGCGCATAGCTGCGGACGTAGCCCGCGACGAAGCCCTGCGTCTCGAAGGCCGCGACATCGGCATTCTCGATCGCGGCGATGTAGGTGGCCTTGATCTTGAGCTCGCGCTGCACGTCCAGCAGCGACTTGCCCAGCGTGGCGCGTTCGCCCCGCATCAGGTCGCCCAGGCGCAGGTCGTAGTCGTCAAACCCCTTGGGTTTGGCCTCGTCCTGCGTCGAAGGTGTGGCCCTTCGCCCGATCATGCGGACTGCTCTTTCCTGCCCCGAACCCGCGCGAGTCGGACCCCCGCTCGCGATTCCGTGTGTTCATGAATCCCTAACACAAGGCAAGCCGCTTTGCACCCGCAGAGGGGGTCACGCAGAGGCCTCGGCGCGATTCAGCGCACAATGCGACCACAGGTTGTCCATCGCCCGGACCAGCGCCTCCACGTCCCCGGCGGCGTGCACCGGAGAGGGGGTGAAGCGCAGCCGTTCGGTGCCCCGCGGGACGGTCGGGAAGTTGATCGGCTGGACGTAAAGCCCGTGGTCTTCCAGCAGCCGGTCCGAGATCAGCTTGCAATGGATGGGGTCGCCGACGTGCACAGGCACAATATGCGACCCGTGGTCCATGATCGGCAGGCCGAGCGCGCGCAGCCGCATCTTGACCGTGCGGGCCCGTGCCTGGTGGTCCGCCCGCAGCGCCGCGGCCCCTTTCAGATGCCGGATCGAGGCCGCCGCGGCGGCCGCCACGGCGGGGGGAAGCGAGGTCGTGAAGATGAACCCCGGGGCGTAGCTGCGCACCGCGTCCACCATCCTTGCAGATGCCGCGACATAGCCGCCGAACACCCCCACGGCCTTGGCGAGCGTGCCGTTGATGATGTCGACCCGTGCCATCACGCCGTCGCGTTCCGCGACCCCTGCCCCGCGCGCGCCGTAAAGGCCCACGCCATGCACCTCGTCGAGGTAGGTCAGCGCGCCGAACTCCTGCGCCAGGTCGCAGATCGCCTTCAGCGGCCCGAAATCGCCGTCCATCGAATAGACCGATTCGAAGGCGATAAGCCTCGGCGCCCCGGCCGGATCGGCCTCGAGCAGCGCGCGCAGGTGGGCCACGTCGTTGTGCCGGAAGACGCGCGTCTCGCCCCCGCCGCGGCGGATGCCCTCGATCATCGAGGCGTGGTTCAGGGCGTCCGAGTAGATGATCAGCCCGGGGATCAGCCTGCGCAGCGTCGCCAGCGTGGCGTCGTTGGCGTTGTAGGCGCTGGTGAAGACCAGCGCGGCTTCCGTCCCGTGCCAGTCGGCGATCTCGGCTTCCAGCGACCGGTGCGACAGAGTGGTGCCCGAGATGTTGCGCGTGCCGCCCGACCCCGCGCCGGTCCGCACCACGGCGTCCTGCATCGCGGCCAGCACGTCCGGGTGCTGGCCCATGCCCAGGTAGTCGTTGCCGCACCAGACGGTGATCTCGCGCGTGGTGCCGTCCGCCCGCCGCCACAGCGCGCGGGGAAAGCGGCCCGCGATGCGCTCGATGTCGATGAAGGTGCGGTAGCGCCCCTCGGCATGCAGCCGCGACAGGGCGGCATCGAGATGGGCGGCGGGGTCGAAGGTCATTGCGGTCGTCCTTGCGTCGTCTGCGTCGGGCCCTGCTGCCCGAAGGGCGGCGGGTCCGCCTTGATATCGGTCAAATCCGCGCCCCGGATCTGGCCTGCGTCACTTGGTGGCAACCTCCAGCACCACCACGCACGCGGGCCCGCGCTTCCTGGCCGCGTTGCAGGCCGCCAGCGCCTGCGCCCGCGCCGTCCCGATGTCGGGCAGCCCGGCCACCGCCTGCGCAGAAGCCACCGGCGCGCCCTTGCGGATCAGCCCTTCCTTCGGCGCCACTGCCATCGCGGCACTGCCCTTGCCTTCCGGGATGAACAGCGCGCGGGCCTCGTCGTTCGACAGCACCAGCTGCAGCAGCGCCGCTTCCTCGTCGGTCAGGAAGTCCTGCAGGAAGACCGTGACCGTGCCGCCGTCGATGTCGGCCGCCACGACCTGCGGGTCTTCCCCCGCCACCGCCGTGCCTGCCGCCAGCATCGCCAGACCCGCCAGAGCCCTGCGCATCTCCGCCTCCCGTGCCGTCCTGCGCCTCGATCTAGCGCAAGCGGCGGGCGGTGGACAGGGGCGGCCGTGCTGCTAGAACCGCCCGGGCCATCACGGCACGGAGAGCCGCCTTGTCCGCAACCATGTCCCTGACCCCCGTCCTTGAGCGCATCGACGCCGATCTTCCCGCCGCCCTCGACCGGCTGATGGCGCTCTTGCGCATCCCCTCGATCTCGACCGACCCCGCCTTCGCCCCCGACGTGGCCCGCGCGGCGGACTGGCTGGTGGCGGACCTGCAGTCGCTGGGCTTCGCGGCGAAGGCGCACGCCACGCCCGGCCATCCGATGGTCGTGGGCCAGGGCGGCGACGGGGGCCCGCACCTGCTGTTCTACGGGCACTACGACGTGCAGCCGGTGGACCCCGTGCACCTGTGGCACCGCGACCCCTTCGACCCCGCCGTCGAGCAAACCCCCCGCGGCCCGGTGATCCGCGCCCGCGGCGCGTCCGACGACAAGGGCCAGCTGATGACGTTCCTCGAGGCGCTGCGCGCCTTCCGCACTGAGACCGGCCGGCTGCCCTGCCGCCTGACGATCCTTCTGGAAGGCGAGGAGGAATCGAGCTCGCCCTCCCTCGTCCCCTTCCTTCGGGCGCATGCGGCGGAGCTCAGGGCCGACCTCGCGCTGATCTGCGACACGGGGCTGCATGCCGGCCGCGTGCCGGCGATCTCGACCATGCTGCGGGGGCTGGCGAAGTCGGAATTCACCCTGCACGCGGCCTCGCGCGACCTGCACTCGGGCAGCTACGGCGGGCTTGCGCGTAACCCGATCCACGTGCTGGCGCGCATCCTCGCAGGCCTGCACGACGACCGCGGGCGGGTCACCGTGCCGGGCTTCTACGACGACGTGGACGACCTGCCCGAAACCCTGCGCCAGCAATGGCAGGGCCTGGCCTTCGACCATGCCGCCTACCTCGGCGAGGTCGGCCTGTCGGTGCCCGCGGGCGAGGTGGACCGCACGCCGCTGGAGCGGCTCTGGGCGCGGCCGACGGCCGAGGTCAACGGGGTCTGGGGCGGCTACACCGGCGCGGGCTTCAAGACCGTGCTGCCGGCCGAGGCGCATGCCAAGGTCAGCTTCCGCCTGGTGTCGCGGCAGGACCCGGCGCGCGTGCTGACCGCCTTCCGCGCCTGGGCCGAGGCGCAATTGCCCGCCGACTGCCGCATCAGCTGGCATGACGAAACCGCGGGCAGCCCGGCCGCGGTCATGTCGATCGCGCATCCCGCCTTCGAGGCGGCGCGCGCGGCGCTGGGGGACGAATGGGGGATCCCCGCGGCCTATGTGGGCGAGGGCGGGTCGATCCCCATCGCGGGATATTTCCGCTCCGTCCTGGGGATGGACGCGATGCTGATCGGCTTTGCCAGGGACGACGACCAGATCCATTCGCCGAACGAGAAATACGACGTGCTGTCCTTCCACAAGGGCATCCGAAGCTGGGCGCGCGTGCTGCACCGGCTGGCGGATTGAAGGGGGGGGCAAGACATCCGGGCGCGGGCGGGGGGATGGCGAGGTTGACGGGGCTCGAACCCGCGACCTCCGGCGTGACAGGCCGGCACTCTAACCGACT
>CAZCPY010000122.1:0-9283 GCA_964499865.1 uncultured Rhodobacterales bacterium
AGCACCTGGTGCACGCCGTGGCCCAGCTCGTGCGCCAGCGTCATCACGTCGCGCGGCTTGCCGAGGTAGTTCAGCAGCACATAGGGGTGAACCGTGGTGACCGTCGGATGCGCGAAGGCGCCCGGCGCCTTGCCGGGCGTCACGCCCGCGTCGATCCAGCCGCGGTCGAAGAAGGGGCGCGCGAGGTCGGCAAGCCGCGGGTCGAAGGCGCCGTAGGCGTCAAGCACCGTCGCCCGCGCGCCGTCCCAGTCGACGATGCGCGGCGTCTCGATCGGCAGGGGGGCGTTGCGGTCCCAGACCTGAAGCCGGTCCAGCCCCATCCAGCGCGCCTTGAGCCGGTAGTAGCGGTGCGACAGCCGCGGATAGGCCGCGACGACGGCGTTGCGCAGGGCCGCCACCACTTCGGGCTCCACATGGTTGGACAGGTGGCGCCCGTGCATCGGGTTCGGCATCCTGCGCCAGCGGTCGTGGATGTCCTTTTCCTTGGCCAGGGTGTTGTGGATGCGGGCGAACAGCTTGACATGACGCCCGAACTCGGCCGCCAGCGCGCGCGCCCCGGCCTCGCGCCGGGTGCGGTCGGGGTCGGTCAGCAGGTTCAGCGTGGCCTCCAGCGGCAGGGCGTCGTCCTCGCCCGCGACGGTGAAGGTCAGGCCCGCCATCGTCTCGTCGAACAGCCGGTTCCAGGCCGCGGCGCCGACGGTGGACTGGTCGTGCAGGAAGCGTTCCAGTTCGTCCGACAGCTGGTGCGGCCGCATGGCGCGCATGCGGTCGAAGACCGGCCGGTAGCGGGCAAGTGCGGCGTTCGCCGCCAGAAGGCGCGCCAGGTGGTCATCCTCCAGCCGGTTGAACTCCAGGCTGAAGAACACCAGCGCGGCGGTGGCGTCGGTGATGCGGTCCTGCGCGTCGGCCATGAACTTGGCGCGGTCGGCGTCCAGCGTGTTCTGGTAGTAGCGCAGGCCCGCATAGGACATCACCCGCCCCGCGGTCACGTCGATGGCCTGCCAGGCCTCGACGCAGGCCAGCATCTCCTCGGCTGTCAGGTCCGCAAGCTTGCCCTGATAGCGCGCCGCAAAGGCCGCGCAGTCGGCGGCCACGGCGTCGAGGTCGCGGGCGAACTCCGGCGCGTCGGGGCCGCCGTAAAGGTCGGTCAGGTCCCAGACCGGCAGGTCGCCCAGGCCCCCGCCCGCGGCGGTTGCATCGGCGTCGAAGACGGGACGAGACGGCATGGGAGGCCTCCGGTTGTGTCGCGGAAGGGGTGTAGCGCAAGGCCGCGGGGAAGGGAAATGCCGCCGGGGCAGAGCCGGTTTCTTGGCAAGAAACCGGACCGGAAAATTGACAATTTTCCGGCCCGGCGGCGGTGCCGCCGGTCAGAGCTCGATGCGCGTGAAGCCTTCCCGCAGGGCGCGGCTCCAGGCCTCGGACATCGCGCGGAACGCTTCGTCCCCGGCCTCGATCCGCCGCCGTTCGGTCACCCGGCAGTCGTCGCGCGCGATCACGCAGAGGTCGAGCGGCATGCCCACCGACAGGTTGGACCGCAGCGTCGAATCCATCGACAGCAGCACCGCCTTCCTGGCGTCCGTCAGGCTGGTGGTGGGCTTGACCACGCGGTCGAGGATCGGCTTGCCGTACTTGTGCTCGCCGATCTGCAGGAAGGGCGTGTCCTCGGTCGCCTCGATGAAGTTGCCCTCGGGATAGATCAGGAACAGCCGCATCGCGCCCCCCGCGCGCTGCCCCGCCACGATCATCGTGGCGGTGGCGCCCTGGGCCATGGCCAGCTTGTCGTCGATCTCCTTGCGCACCGCGGCCAGCATGTTGCCGACGATCTCGGCCACCTTGAGGATCGTCGGCGCGTGCAGGATCGAGGTCGCGGGGTCGGGTTCCGGCGCCTCCATCGCCTCGCGCAGGCGGGCGAGCGTGGTCTGGCTGACCGACAGCGACCCCGCCGTCAGGATCGCGATGACGCGTTCGCCGGGGGTCTCGAAGGTGAACATCTTGCGGTAGGTCGCGATGTTGTCCAGCCCGGCATTGGTGCGGGTGTCCGACAGCAGGACGATGCCCTCGTTGAGCAGCAGGCCCACGCAATAGGTCATGTCTTCGCCCCCCGCCCCGCGACGCTGCGCCACAGCTAGCGGGGTCGGCCGCGCAAGGAAAGTGCGCAGGGGCGCGCGGGGCGGACTGTTGCGCGGCTGCCGCTGGCGCAGGCGGCGCCGGGCGTGCGGGGCGGCGACTTGCGCTGTCCGGTCATGGCCGATCCAGACCGCAGGGCCTGCCGCGGCCGGCGCGGCGGCCGCAAGGGCCGGGCCGGGCGGACGGCACGGCGGGCGGGGCGCCATCGGGGCCCGTCGGGCACAGGGGCGGGGCTACTGCTGGCTCTGCGCCTGCGCCTCGGCGACGCGGACGGTGACCGTCAGCGCCTCGGCCCCGACCCCGCCGCGGGCGGTGCCGCGGATCGGCGCGGCGTCGGCGGCGTCGAAGCCGCAGCACAGGCGGATGTAGCGCGCATCCGGGCAGGTGCGGTTGGCGGCGTCGAAGCCCACCCAGCCCAGGGCCTCGACATGCACCTCGGCCCAGGCATGCGCCGCCTGTGCTTCAGTCCCGTCGGCGAACAGGTATCCCGCGACATAGCGCGCGGGCAGGCCCGCGGCGCGGGCGGCGGCGATCATCACCTGCGCGTGGTCCTGGCAGACCCCCGTGCCCTGCGCCAAGGCCTCGGCGGCCGAGGTCTGCGGGCCGGTCGCGCCCGGGGTCCAGACGATGCGGTCGGCCACCGCCGCCATCAGCGCATGCGCCGCGGCAAGCGGCGAGGCCTCTGACGCCACGCCCCCGGCCAGCGCGGCGATGGCCGCATCGGCCCGCGTGGCTGCCGTTCCGGTCAGCCAGACGCCCGGCGGCACCGCCTCGCGGTGCCCGCGCAGCACGCCCGCCAGGTCGGCGGTCTGCACCAGCCCCCGCACCCGCACCTCGACCGTCTCGACCGGGCCCGGCACCGACCAGGCCTGCACCCCGTCGCCCGCCCCGTCCCGGAAGGCGCCGCCCCGGATGCCGCCCGGCACCTCGACCTGCCAGTCGGCCACCTTCTGCCCGTCGAAGACGGCAGGCACCAGCCGGTGGCTTTGCTGCACGCCCTTGACCGGGCGGTCATAGGCGTAGGTCGTGACATGATCGACCGACAGCCACATCAGCGCAGGTCCCCCGACAGGTAAGACTCGCCGACGACCATCCCCAGCGCCGCCGTCTCGCCGATGAAGCGGGTCAGGAACTCGTGCAGGCCTTCCTCGAAGATGTCGTCGACGCGCAGTTCGGCAAGTTCCGCCCTCAGCGCGCGCGCCCGCTCCTGCGCCCGGGTGGAGCGCCGGTAGCCGCGCGACAGGCGGTCCAGATGACCGGTCAGCGCATCCACGCAGGTGGACAGCGACCGCGGCGACTGCGGGTTCAGGATCAGGAAATGCGCGATCTTCTTGGCAGTGACCTCGCCGCCATAGGCCCAGTGAAAGGCGCGGTGCGCAGACATCGCCCGCAAGAGCAGCGTCCACTGGTAGTTGTCGAGGCCCGAGCCCACGAATTCCACCGACGGCAGAAGCACATAGTACTTCACGTCCAAGAGGCGGGCGGTGTTGTCGGCGCGTTCGAGGTAGCTGCCCAGGTTCAGGAAATCCCAGCCGTCGTTGCGCAGGTGCGTGCCCTCGGTGGCGCCGCGGAACAGCGCCGTCTGCCGCGTCGTCCAGTCGGTCAGCCGCGACAGGCCAAGTTCCCCCCGCGGCGTGCGCTGAAGGCCCCGCAGCTCCTGGAAGGCGGTGTTCAGCGTGTCCCACATCTGCGTGGTCAGCGCGGTGCGCACGATCCGCCCGTTCTCGCGCGCGGCAGTGATGCAGGAGGCGACGGAGGACGCATTGTCGCGATCGAAGAACAGCCAGCTTTCGATGTTGCGCTGCACCGGATCGCCGTACTTGGCGGCAAAGCCGTCGGCCGATCCGGTGGACCGCAGGACGCTGTCCCATTCGTTGCGGTAGCCGTGCGCCGAGGGGATCAGCGCCATGCGCGCGCCCACCTCCATCAGCCGCGCGGCGGTCTCGGCCCGCTCCATGTAGCGGGCGATCCAGTAGAGGTTGTCGGCGGTGCGGCTCAGCATCTGCCCTACTCCGCCAGCACCCAGGTGTCCTTGACCCCGCCGCCCTGGGAGGAGTTCACCACCAGTGACCCCTCGGTCAGCGCCACCCGCGTCAGGCCGCCGGGCACCAGCTCGATCCGTTCGCCCACCAGGCAATAGGGCCGAAGGTCCACATGGCGGGGCGCGATGCCCTCGGCCACGAAGGTGGGCGTGGTGGACAGCGCCAGCGTCGGCTGTGCGATGTAGTTGCCGGGGTTCGCCTCGATCCGCGCGCGGAAGGCCTCGACCTGCGCCTTGCTTGCCCTGGGGCCCACCAGCATGCCGTAGCCGCCCGACCCGTGCACCTCCTTGACCACCAGGTCGGAGAGGTGCTCCAGCACGTGCCTCAGGTCATCCGCCTTGCCGCATTGCCAGGTCGGCACGTTCTTCAGGATCGGCTCCTCGCCCAGGTAAAAGCGCACCATGTCGGGCACGTAGGTATAGACCGCCTTGTCGTCGGCCACCCCCGCCCCCGGCGCCGAGCAGATCGCGACGCCGCCCGAGCGGTAGACATCCATCAGCCCCGGCACGCCCAGCATCGAATCGGGGCGGAAGCACAGCGGATCGAGGAAGGCGTCGTCGATCCGGCGGTAGATCACGTCCACCCGGCGCGGGCCTTCGGTCGTGCGCATCCAGCAGAACTCGCCCTCGACGAACAGGTCCTGCCCCTCGACCAGTTCCACGCCCATCAGGTCGGCCAGGAAGCTGTGCTCGTAATAGGCGCTGTTGAAATGGCCGGGTGTCAGGATCACCACCACCGGCTCGCCCTCGCACTTCGCGGGCGCGACCGAGGCCAGCGTGCGGCGCAGCGCCTCGGGGTAGCGGTCGACGGGCTCGATGCGGTTCTCCCGGAACAGGTCGGGGAACATCCGCATCATGATCTCGCGGTTTTCCAGCATGTAGGACACGCCGGACGGCGTGCGGCAGTTGTCCTCGAGCACGAAGAACTCGTCGGGACCGGTGCGCACGAGGTCGATGCCGACGATGTGGGAATAGACCCCCTTCGGCGGCACGATGCCCGCGACGGCGCGTTCGTAGGCGGCATTGCGGTAGACCAGCGCGGCCGGGATGCGGCCCGCCCGGACGATCTCGCCGCGCCCGTAGACATCGAGCAGGAAGGCGTTCAGCGCCCGCGCCCGCTGCTTGATGCCGCGGTCGAGCCGCGTCCATTCGGCATGGGTGAAGACCCGCGGGAACATGTCGAAGGGGATCAGCCGGTCGGGGTCGCCGCCCTCGCCGTAGACGGCGAAGGTGATGCCGATCCGGCGGAACAGCGCCTCGGCCTCGGCCTGCTTCATCTGCCTGAGTTCGGCCGGCATGGCGCGCGTCCAGTCTTCCAGCCGCGCATAGGGCGGACGGACGACGCCGTTGTCGAACATCTCGTTGAAATACCCCGTCACCCGCACCCCCGTTTCGCAGACAGGTTAAACCGGCCCGGGCGCGCGGCGAAAGGGGCCTTGGCGCACCGGCGCCGCGAACGCCTGCGCACCGCCCGGTTTTGAGGCGCGCCCCGCTTCGCAGGTGCGGCCTGCTCGACCCCACCCGAAGGGGGTTGGGGTGCTCGCAGGCCGCGGCTGCCGCGGGATTTGTGGACGGGCGCGGTGCTGGCGGATGGCCCCGGGGCGCTGCCCCGGACCCCGGGGTATTTGGGCCAAGATGAAGGGGCGGGGGGGCTTCATCTTGGCTGCAATACCCCCGGGTGGGTCCGGGAGGGCAGGCGGCCCTCCCGGGGGTGGGGCCCGGGGCACCGCATCAGGCAAGGGCGCGACGGGAAGCGCCCCCGCCCGGGGGCAGGACGGCCGCGGGCGCTGTCGGCCGTGCATGCGCGGCGGGGGGTGCAAGGGGGTGCGGGGCACCCCCTTGCCACCGCCCGCTGCCGCAGGCGGCGGGCCCTGGGGCGCGGCGGTCAGGCGATCTCGACGCGGTAGCTTTCGATGACGGTGTTGGCGAGCAGCTTCTCGCACATGTCACGCACCTCGGCCTCGGCCGCCGTGCGGTCGGTGGCCGTCAGGTCGAGTTCCATCACCTTGCCCTGCCGCACGCCGCTCACGCCCCGAAAGCCGAGCGTGCCGAGCGCATGGCGCACCGCCTCGCCCTGCACGTCCAGCACGCCCGCCTTGAGCATCACCGTCACCCGCGCCCTCATCGCATCCCTCAGTTGATCAGCGTGGGTTTGGGCGCATGCGTCACGTTCGACGGCAGCACGCCCAGGCGGCGGGCAAGTTCCGTGTAGACCTCGGCGGGCGAGCCCAGGTCGCGCACTGCCCCCTCGGGCTGGCCCTCGGCGCCGCGCAGGTCCCAGAGGCGGCAGCTGTCGGGGGAGATCTCGTCGGCGAGGATCAGTCGCATGAAGTCGCCCTCCCAGATCCGCCCGACCTCGATGCGGAAGTCGGCCAGCCGGATCCCCACCCCGAGCATGACGCCGGACAGGAAGTCGTTCACCCGCAGGGCCAGCGCCACGATGTCGTCGAGGTCCTGCTGGGTGGCCCAGCCGAAGGCCACGATGTGCTCCTCGGCCACCATCGGCGAGTGCAGCTTTTCATCCTTGTAGTAGTATTCCACGATCGGCCGGGGCAGTGCCGTGCCTTCGGGGATGCCCAGCCGCTGCGAGATGTCGCCGGCGGCGAAGTTGCGCACCACGACCTCGATCGGCACGATCTCGACCATGCGGACCAGCTGTTCGCGCATGTTCAGGCGGCGGATGAAATGCGTGGGAACGCCGATCGCGTTCAGCCCGGACATGAAGAATTCCGACAGGCGGTTGTTCAGCACGCCCTTGCCCTCGACCGCGCTGCGCAGATCGGTGACGCCGGTGCCCTCGTCCTTGAAATACTGGATCAGGGTCCCGGGTTCGGGGCCTTCGTAGAGAATCTTGGCCTGGCCTTCGTAGATCTTCTTGCGGCGCGCCATGCAGCCTCCGTAAGGCGGGCCCGGCAGGCCGCGCCGTCCATGTGCGGGGCGTATACGGGAAGGGCCCACGGCCCGCAAGCGCAGGGAGACGCGGGCGGTGCGGGAGGGGCGCTCAGGCCGCGGGCCGGTGGGCCATCGCCATGACGTCGAGGATGATCGTCACCGTGCGGTCCGGCAGGCCGAAGGCGCGGCCGGCGCGCGTCAGCATCGCGCATTCGGTGGCGTCCAGCCGCCCGTCGGCCAGCGCGGCATGCGCGGCGATGCAGAGCGCCGTCTCGGCCAGGGCAGGCGACATGTGGGGGGCGAGGTTGCGCAACATGCGCAGGGGCCCGCCGACCGACAGCTCTGCCTGCAGGTCGCGCGCCGTGCGCGCAAGGCCGCGCGCGGCCAGCCCCTGCAGCACCGGCGCCGCCGCCACCGCCGTCAGCGCGCCTGCCAGCCGGGCATCGGTCACCTCGCCTTCCGGCGCGACGACCAGCATCGCCACGGCCAGCGCCGCAATCGCCGCCGTTTCCGCCTCGACCGTCACCGACGGCCCGAAATCCTCGAACTGTCCCATGGCAGCACCCTTTTCCCCCGGCGCGATCAGACCCTGCGAAGGCGGCAGGATTGCGGCCGCGAGACGGCAGGGCTTTGGCCTTGCGGGGGGCGGATCGAGCGCGCATATACGCGATCGACACGACCCTGAACGGCCGCTGGGAGCGCTTCCGATGACCACCTTCGACGACCGCGAGAACGCCTTCGAGAACAAGTTCGCGCATGACGCCGAGATGCAGTTCCGCGCCACCGCGCGGCGCAACAAGCTGACCGGCCTCTGGGCGGCGGGTCTTCTGGGCCTGTCGGGAGATGCGGCGGCGGAATACGCGCTGTCGGTCGTGCAGGCCGACTTCGAGGAGGCCGGCGACGAGGACGTGCTGCGCAAGCTTGCGGCAGACCTTGCGGGCAAGGCCGATGCCGCGACGATCCGCGCCAAGCTGGACGAGATGGCGCCGGTCGCCAAGGCCCAGCTGATGGGCGAAATCTGACCGCCCTCCAACGCCAGCGAGGCTGCCGTGACCGATGCCCTGTCCCGCCTTCTGGCGGACCGCGACTGGCTCCTCGCCGACGGGGCGACGGGCACGAACCTGTTCAACGCAGGCCTGGGTGCGGGCGACCCGCCCGAGATGTGGAACATCGAGCGGCCCGCGGCGATCCGCGCGCTCTATGCGGGTGCGGTCGGGGCGGGGTCGGACCTGTTCCTGACCAACTCCTTCGGCGGCAACGCCAGCCGGCTGAAACTGCACGGCGCCGAAGGCAGGGTGCGCGAGCTCAACCGCGCGGCGGCCGCGATCGGGCGCGAGGTCGCCGATGCGGCGGGCCGGACCGTGGTGGTCGCGGGCTCGATGGGCCCCACGGGCGAGATTTTCGAACCCATGGGCACGATGACCCATGCCCTGGCCGTCGAGATGTTCCACGAACAGGCCGAGGGGCTCAAGGACGGCGGCGCCGACGTCCTTTGGGTCGAGACGATGAGCGCGCCCGAGGAATACCGCGCCGCGGCCGAGGCCGCCGCGCGCGCGGGCATGCCCTGGTGCGGCACGATGAGCTTCGACACCGCCGGGCGCACGATGATGGGGATGACCTCGGCGGCGCTGGCCGACATGGTCGAACGCCTGCCCAACCCGCCCTTGGCGTTCGGTGCCAATTGCGGCGTGGGGGCCTCGGACCTGCTGCGCACGGTCCTGGGCTTCGCCGCGCAGGGCACGGAACGGCCGATCATCGCCAAGGGCAATGCCGGCATCCCCAAATACCACGACGGGCATATCCACTACGACGGCACGCCGGACCTGATGGCCGACTATGCCGTGCTGGCGCGGGATTCGGGCGTGCGGATCATCGGCGGCTGCTGCGGCACGGCGCCCGAACACCTGCGCGCGATGCGCGCGGCCCTTGAAACCCGCGCCCCTGGTCCGCGCCCGACGCTCGAGGCGATCTCGGTCGCACTCGGGGGCTTCTCCTCCGCCTCCGACGGCACCGGCGACGACACCGGCCCCCGCCGCGAACGCCGCGGCCGCCGCGGCTGATCCCGCCCGAGGCAAATCGAGCGGCTTCGCCGCGTGCCTTTCGTCTCGCCTCACGGGGCCTGAAGAAGGCCCCTCCGGCTCGGGCGAAGAGGGGGCTCCGCCCCCGTCGCTTACGCTCCTCCCCCGGGATATTTGGGATCGGAAGATGAGACCGGCGGGTTCA
>CAZCPY010000123.1:0-9077 GCA_964499865.1 uncultured Rhodobacterales bacterium
AAGAGGGTGTGCCGCCTGAATGCGACAACCATCGCCTCCTCGGCCTCGGTCAGAACGGATGAGCGCGGTTCCTTCGGCCCGGTTTTCTGGTCCTCGACCGTCGCCCGCTTCCGCCACTTCGCGACCGTCTTGGGGTTGATCCCGAGCTCCTTGCTCAACGCCGCGAGCGAAGCTTGCGATCGCTGTATTGCTGCTCGAACAGCGTGCGTGGTCGTGGCGCTCCCGTGACGAACTTGTCCCATGTGGCTTCCTTCCATTCCTGAGAAAGGATCGCACCATCAAACCGTGGGATCAAACACCTAATCATCTGTTTTCATTTCAAATCTGAACAGGCTCCCGCCGTGATCCCCGAGGCATTCAACAAGGATTGGTGCTTGAATTGACATGTCTGCCGCTTCAATTTCAGAACTGTCGAGCAAGGCGATGTCGGTAGCCGGCCCAGCCGTCATGTCGACATAAGCCAAGTCCGACATGCGAAAAGCGTAGGTGTCCAGGACGCGGGAGTATTGCGGCAATGAATGCCGCCAAGGAAACTCGATCGTCAGCAGGATGACCGACGTATCGCAGTAGCGGCCCTCGACAATCAGAAACGGTTCCGGATCGTTTGCACCCTCGCCCTCAAACTCGTAGTGCACATGTAGGCCGGTCGTTTTGTCGGTCAGATGGATGGCAAATCGGTCCTCGCCTTGTGGTCGTAGTTCAACCTGGAGCTCAGCCGTTTCTACCGAAGGGCCATCGAAGATCGTTTGACCAACGGACCGGCTGGCGAGGCCCATAAGCAAGACAACAGCAAGGAGCCGAAGGGCGTTCCTCATTCCGCATCCTCGAAGCGCGGGCGAGAGACGGAGAAACGACAGATGTTTGCGAAGACTTCCGACTCGCTCAGCCGACGAACGTTTTCCCAGCGCTGCCCATAGGAGTCCGTCCCACGATTGATGATTGCAGTAATGCTATCGGCGGCAGCACGGTTAATGCCTGCGTCTGCCAGCGAAAAGAGATCGTTGGCGTGCCAGAACCAAAGGGCCGAACGAACGGCGTAGCGCGGTGTTCCCAGCAAGTCCGGCTCGGCCTCGAAGTCGATCTGTTCAGCGAACATTCGCGTGTGTTCTTCGGCGAAGGCCCGATAGTTGGCGCGGCCGGTGACCTGCTTCAGACCGCGACCGCGGAATCTCCACCCGTCACCACTCTCGACATTCCCATTGCCGTTGCGGTCCGCATAGGCACGGTTTGCGACGGCTTCCTGATCGGCCGGATGGGCTGCAGTTCTTCCGTAGAGCAAGGCTTCTTCCGGGTTGCGCCTGAAGTAGCTGAAGATCGATCCTAGGTGGTCCGCCCGATCGTCGAGGCTCTCCACGAGTCGCATTCGTCGCCCGACATCTTGAAGCACCTGACCGAAGAAATGCGCCAATCGCTCGGGACTGTTCAACTCAGCCGTCACGATCTGCAAGTCGATCTCCCGGGCAACTTGCGTCAGACGGTCTTCGCCGGCTTCCGGGAATACATCGGAAAGACGTTCCCCTGTCAGGATGTCGCAGACCGCTCCCTCACGAAGGATCTGGGGATCAATGATTGGTTCTGCCGTGCACCGGCAATTCCATGCCTCGCCGGGGTGCCCGCCGACAGGAGGATTGGCCCACGCGAAGACCCGATCGTCGTGGTCTGCATGTGCAGCGCGAACACGGGCATCGTCCTGACTGCGCCAGATGTAGGTTGCGAGCTGCAGCGCATCTCTTTGAAAGTGGCCGTTCAGCGCCTCAGCATATCGCGCGAGGATCGCGTTGATGACCGGATCGTTGGGATTGACTGGAACACCCGTTTCGTTCAGCCGGTCCGCGACTGAGATGCGCAGTTGATCCCTGATCGTAGTCAGGTCGACCGACGTGATGTCAATGCTGACACCTTCGGGAAGAAAGCCATTCAGCCGGGCAACGCCAGCGGCCAGCGCATCGTCGATGATGCTGTCCAGCAGCCTTTCAGGGCCACCGAGAACGTGACTTCCGGCGCCCGAACCGCCGGACCAAGCGGCAAGACGAAGACGCTGTTGCCGCCTGACCTGATCCAGGCCGCAAACTTGGTTTCGTGCCACATCGGTTCCTCCGGGTCGTTCCCCGAAAGCAGTATCAGGCTGGAGCTAAGGTTGCATTAGCTCTCCGAGCGCGCCGACGCATCTGGCAGAGACAGTTGGATTTCGGAGGGCGTTCGGATGGCGGAGACGATGGGATTCGAACCCACGAGGCGGTTTCCCGCCTACGCCCTTAGCAGGGGCGCGCCTTCGGCCGCTCGGCCACGTCTCCGCCTGCCCGTGTAAGGGGGCCGGGCTGCGGGGGCAAGGGGAAAGGGATCGGGGCGCAAGCCGGTCGGACAGGTCGGTCAGCGCGGTGCCGAAGGGCGAGGTGCCTTCGCCCGCGGGCGCCGCAAGGCGCAGCCCTGCCAGGCAGGCGCCGCTCCGGCCATGGGCCGGCAAGTGCTCCTGCGCGCCGCGGCCGGAACGGTCGGCGACCGGACGGCCGCCCCTGCCGAACACCGGCGCGATGTCCGGGTCGAAGCGCCGGGCCCCGCGCAGGCTGGCCAGGCCCTGGCCTTCCCGGGCGCGGGCGATGTCGGCCACGGCCACCTCGAAGACCGCGTCCACTTCGGCCGGGCCGATCCGCGGCCGGCCCGGGTCGAAAGCGAAGACGGTGATCCGCAGGGCGGTGCGGCGTGATTCGCACTGCACGTGACCGGCCCATGCGCGGGTCGTCACGGCCGCCGCCGTCCATCCGGGGCAGGTCCGCCGGGGTCCGGGGCGACGCCTCGATCTGCGCCCACGCAGCGGGCAGCGCCGGCCGCTGCGGGGGGGGGGGCGGCGCGCGCAAGCGCCAGCGTGGCCGCCAGGAGGTGCCGCACCGGTTCCGCCCGCATCCGGATCGCGCCGGGCCTGCGGGGAAGGATGGCACGACGCTGCCCGCGAGGCGCCCGCAGGGTGCGCTTCGGCGCACCGCCTTCCGCACGTCCCCCCGGGTCAGGCGTTGAACAGGAAATGCAGCACGTCGCCGTCCTGCACCTCGTAGGTCTTGCCTTCCAGCCGGAACTTGCCGGCCTCGCGCGCGCCGGACTCGCCCTTGCCTGCGACGTAATCGGCATAGGCGACCGTCTCGGCGCGGATGAAGCCCTTTTCGAAATCGCCGTGGATGACGCCGGCCGCCTGCGGGGCGAGCGTGCCCTTCGGGATCGTCCAGGCCCGGGCCTCCTTGGGCCCGGCGGTGAAGTAGGTCTGCAATCCCAGGAGCCTGTAGCCCTCGCGGATCAGCCGGTCCAGGCCGGCCTCGGCCAGCCCCATGGCGTCGAGGAACTCCGCGGCCTCGGTGGCGGGCAACTGCGCCAGCTCCTCCTCGATGCGGGCCGAGATCACCACCACGCCCGCCCCCTGCGCCGCCGCCATCGCGGCCACGCGTCCGGTCTGCGCATTGCCGGTGGCGGCCGAGGCCTCCTCGACGTTGCAGACATAGAGCACGGGTTTGGAGGTCAGCAGCCCCAGCATCCGCCAGGCGCGCAGGTCGTCGTCCGCCACCCTGACCGCGCGCGCGGGCTTGCCCGCTTCCAGCACGGTCTGCGCCAGCGCCAGCAGGCGGTCCTGGTCGGCGGCCTCCTTGTCGGCGCCCTTGAGCTTGCGCACCAGGTTCGCCCGCCGCCGCTCGACCGACTCGAGGTCGGCCAGCATGAGTTCGGTCTCGATCGTCTCGGCGTCGGCGATGGGGTCGATGCGGCCCTCGACATGGGTGATGTCGCCGTCCTCGAAGCAGCGCAGCACATGCGCCACGGCGTCGCATTCGCGGATGTTGGCCAGGAACTGGTTGCCCAGGCCCTCGCCCCTCGACGCGCCGCGCACCAGCCCCGCGATGTCGACGAAGGTCATCCGCGCCGGGATCACCTGCTTCGACCCCGCGATCCGCGCCAGCACCTCCAGCCGCGCGTCGGGCACGGCGACCTCGCCCACGTTGGGCTCGATGGTGCAGAAGGGGAAGTTCGCGGCCTGCGCCGCGGCGGTGCGGGTCAGGGCGTTGAAAAGCGTGGACTTGCCGACGTTCGGCAGCCCCACGATGCCCATGCGGAAGCCCATCCTGCCCGTCTCCCCTGCGGTGCGCGAGGCCCCCTTAGGCGGTCGCCCGCCCGCTGGCAATGGGCGCAGGGCCATCCCACAGGCGGCGCGACAGGGCGGGGTCGAATTCCAGCATCGCATCCACGGCGGGGATCCCGTGCGCCTCGACCAGCGTGGGCGGCGCGGACAGCACCGACCTGCCGAACCCCGCGGCGACCGGCCCCTCGGCCCAGCCCAGCCACTCGAGCAGCGTGGGGAAGACGTCGACCATGCTGCCCGCGCGGTCCAGCGTTTGCCCGGCGGTGGCGGGGTCGCCCAGCATCAGGACGGTGTTCCACCGCTCCAGCCCCTGGCCGGACTTCGGCGTGGCGTCGTGGTGGCACAGATGGTCCGACAGCACGACCACCCGCAGCGGCCGCCCGGCGCGGGCGGCCTCGGCCTGCGCATGGCGCACCAGCGCCACCGACAGCCGCGCCGTCGCCGCCACCGCGCGGCGGATGTCGCGGGTGCGGCGGGCGCGGCCGTCGGGGCAGGCGCTGCGGGGCAGATAGCCCGTCTGCCCGTGCGGGCCCGTCGTCTCGACGATCAGGGCGAAGGGGTCGGGCCCGCGGATCAGCCCGGCATGGATGCGGCGGGCGGCGTCCAGCACCATCTCGTCATCGACCAGCCAGTCGACATGCGCGGCCGCGACCTCGTCGGGCGGGAACATGCCCCGGATCTGGTCCAGCCCGGTCTGCGCGGGGATGCCGTGATCGGCATACATCCGCCCGATGCCGCCGAAGGCCAGCGGGCAGCCCACGACATAATGGCCGGCATAACCCTTGCCGGCCAGCACGTCGCCGAGGAAGGTCACCCCCGGCATGAACGACCGCACGCGGCCGGTGCCATGCCTGATGCGGAATCCCCGCGGCAGCAGCGGCACCCCGGACTGCGAGGCGACCATGCCCGCAAGGCTCCACCCCGTGCCCGCGATCTGGCCGATGCGGGTCAGCGCCAGCGCCTCGGGCGCCAGCGCGGCCACGGGGTCGTAGCAGCCGCCGAAGACCGCACGGTCGGAAAAGCGCCGGTCGGTGCCTTCGAGGTAGAGGACCAGCAGGTCGGGCCGCGCGGCGTCCGGCCGCAGGCGGGGCAGGGCCAGCGGCGGTGGGGCAGGGGGCGGGCGCAGGCGGCGGCGCAGGGCTCCGGCCCAGGCATGCAGCGCGGGGTTGGCCGCGACCACCAGCGCCGCCGCCGCGATCCACCCGGGCAGTGCCCAGCCCCACAGCCCGCCCAGGCCCGCCAGTGCCACGAACGCGATCACGGCGGCCCCGACACCTGCGGCAACCTCGTTGCGCATGCCGCCCAGCGTGGCGCCGTCGGTGCCGAAATCGCGGTGGAACACCACCGCCATCATGTCCACCCGCCCGAAGGCCCGCGCCACCGCCGCCGCGGGCACCAGCGCCAGCGCCGCCAGCGCCACCAGCGCAGGACCGGCCCCCGGCGCCGGCAGCAGCGCCGTGCCCCCCGCCGCCGCCGCGATGACGATCAGCGCCAGCGCCACAAGCCCCGGCTTGTCCGGCCTGATCCGCGGACGCGCCGCAACGGCCAGCGCCAGCGCCGCCGCCGCGCCCAGGCCCAAGGTCAGCAAGGCCGGTGACGTCATGCGACGCCCCGGCACGGCCGGGGCCGCCCACGATCTGCCACGCTCCTCCCCCGCGACATATCCCTGTTACATAGCACCTAGGCGGCGGCATCGCGGCCTTCAAGCACTGCGTTGGCAGGTGCGCGGGTCTCCGCTACACCTGTGCGCGCAGCCCGAGACCGGAGCTTTCCGCATGGCCTTCCTGCCCCTTCTGCAGTTCGACGGCACCTGCGCCCGGGCCTTTGCCTTCTACGCGCAGGTCTTTCAGGGTAGCCTTTCGCAGACCCGCTATTTCGAACTGCCCGAGGCCGCCCGCCTGCCGCCGTCCGATCGCGTGGTCTACGCGGAACTCAAGGTCGGCGCGGCGATGCTTCTGGGCATGGACTTTCCCGCCGGGATGCCGGTGCCCGCGGGCCGGGGGGCCGCGGTGAACTGGCGCGTGGCGGATGTGGAAACCGGGCAGCACATCTTCGATCTGCTGCTCGACGGCGGCTTTCCCATCCTGCCCTTCGGCCCGAACGCCTGGTCGGCAGGCTTCGGCATGCTGCGCGACCGGTTCGAGACGATCTGGGTCATCGCCACCCCCGGCACGCCCGACGCGCCCGCTGCACCGTGATCGACCTGCGCCAGGCCGGGCCCGGGCGCCGCGCCGAGGCGCTGGCGCTGAATGCGGCGGTGGCCGAGATGACTTCGCACCTCGACGCCGCGGGTCTCGATGCGCTGCTGGCCGAGGCCGCCGCGGCGCCCGCGCTGGAGGCGCCAGACGGACGGCTGGCCGCCTTTCTGATCGCCTTCCGCCCCGGTGCCGCCTATGCCAGCCCCAACTACCGCTGGTTCTGCGGCCGGCTGGGCGATTTCCTCTACATCGACCGTGTGGCGGTGGCCGACCGGGCCCGCGGCCAGGGCCTCGCGCGCCGCCTCTACGCTGCCGCCACGCAGGCCGCCGCGGGCGCGCCGCTGGTCTGCGAGGTCAACAGCCGGCCGCCCAACCCGGGCTCCGACGCCTTCCACGCCGCCCTGGGCTTCGAGGAGATGGGCCGCGCCGCCGTGTCGCCCTCGAAATCCGTCCGCTACCTGATCCGCCGCTGACGCATCCGCCACACGGCAGGGCACCGCACCGCACGGAACGGCGGGACCGCAGACGGCAGCCCGCATCGGCGACCCCATGCCGGGCCGTCGCCCGCCCGCCCGTGCTTGCAGGCGGGCCGCCGCCGGGGCTACCACAGGCGGACACGGAGGACCGCCATGACCTATGCCGAAACCTATGCGCGCTGGCAGTCCGATCCTGTGGGCTTCTGGCGCGAGGCGGCGGCGCTGGCCGACTGGGACCGCCCGCCGCAGACCGTTCTGGACGACAGCCGGGCGCCGCTCTACGCCTGGTACCCGGACGGGCTGCTGAACGGCTGCTGGAACGCCGTCGACCGGCATGTCGCGGCGGGCCATGGCGACCGCACCGCGGTCCTGCACGTCAGCCCGGTGACGGGGCTGGAGGCCGCCATCACCTACGCCGACCTGCAAACCCGCGTGGCGCGCCTGGCCGGGGCGCTGGCCGCGCGCGGCGTCGCCATGGGCGACCGGGTGGTGATCTACATGCCGATGGTGCCCGAGGCGCTGGTGGCGATGCTGGCCTGCGCGCGGCTGGGGGCGATCCACTCGGTCGTCTTCGGCGGCTTTGCCGCGCCCGAGCTTGCCCTGCGCATCGACGACTGCCGCCCGCGGGCGGTCATCGCGGCCTCCTGCGGGGTCGAGCCCGCGCGCATCGTGCCCTACAAGCCGCTGCTCGACGCCGCGCTGGATCTGGCCAGCCACAAGCCCGACTTCACCGTCATCCTGCAGCGCCCGCAGGGCCCCGGAGACCTGCATCCGGGCCGCGACCACGACTGGCACGCCTTCCAGGAGGGCGCGCAACCCGCCCCCTGCACGCCCGTGCGCGGCGACCATCCGGCCTATATCCTCTACACCTCGGGCACCACAGGACAGCCCAAGGGCGTGGTCCGCCCGACCGCGGGCCATGTCGTGGCGCTGACCTGGACGATGCGGGCAATCTACGACATGCGGCCGGCAGAGGTGTTCTGGGCCGCGTCCGACGTGGGATGGGTCGTGGGCCACAGCTACATCTGCTACGCCCCCCTGTTCGCCGGCTGCACCACGCTGGTCTACGAGGGCAAGCCCGTGGGCACGCCGGATGCCGCGCAGTTCTGGCGCGTGATCGCCCGCCACCGCGTGCGCGTGCTGTTCACCGCCCCCACCGCGCTGCGCGCGATCAAGCGCGAGGACCCCGGCGGCACGCTGCCCGGCCAGCATGACCTGACCTCGCTCGGGGCGCTGTTCCTGGCGGGCGAAAGGGCCGATCCCGACAGCGTCCTGTGGGCCGAACGGGCGCTGAAGGTGCCGGTGATCGACCACTGGTGGCAGACCGAGACGGGCTATGCCATCGCCGCCAACCCGCTGGGACTGGGCGCCCTGCCGGTCAGGGCGGGCAGTCCCGCGGTGCCGATGCCGGGCTATGACGTGCGCATCCTGGACGAGGGCGGCCACGAGGTGGCGCCCGGCACGCTCGGCGCCATCGCCATCCGCCTGCCCCTGCCGCCCGGCACGCTGCCCACGCTGTGGCAGGCCGAGGCGCGGTTCGCCAAGGGCTACCTCGAGCATTTCCCCGGCTTCTACGAGACCGGCGACGCGGGCTACCGCGACGCGGACGGATACCTCTTCGTCATGGCGCGCACCGATGATGTCATCAACGTCGCGGGCCACCGGCTGTCGACCGGCGCGATGGAGGAGGTGCTAGCCGCGCACCCCGACGTGGCCGAATGCGCCGTCGTGGGCATTCCCGACGCGCTGAAGGGGCAAAGCCCGCTGGGATTCGTCTGCCTCAACAAGGGTGTCGCGCGGGACCACGCCGCGGTGGTGGCCGAATGCGTGGCGCTGATGCGGGACCGCATCGGCCCGGTCGCGGACTTCAAGCGCGCGCTGGTGGTGGACCGCCTGCCCAAGACGCGGTCGGGCAAGATCCTGCGCGCAACCATGGTCAGGATCGCCGCGGGCGAGCCGGTCAAGGTCCCCCCCACCATCGACGACCCCGCAATCCTGGACGAACTGTCCGCCGCGCTGCGGTCCGTCGGGCTGGGTGGGGGCGGGTAACGGACAGGCCAGGCGCCGCGACGAACCGCGGCGGCAGGATGCGGCAGAAGGCGCGCGGCAGGGAAGGGCGGTCTACCCGCGCCGCTTTGGCCATCTGGTGCCGGGCGGTGGCGCATGAGCCCTCGAGGATCCGCATCCCCTTCGTCCGAGCCGACGTCCGGCCCCGGCACCTGAAGCAAATTGCGTGCCTTCGGCACAAGCCTTTCCTGTCGGTCAGCGGCTGAAGAAGCCGCTTCC
>CAZCPY010000124.1:0-9077 GCA_964499865.1 uncultured Rhodobacterales bacterium
GTTGAACCAGATCGCATCGACCAGCCCCTCGACCGCGCTGTCGAGATCGGCATCGTCGAAGACGATGTAGGGCGACTTGCCGCCAAGCTCGAGCGTCATCGCCTTGCCGGTGCCCGCGGTCGCGGCCCGGATGCGCTTGCCGACTTCGGTGGACCCGGTGAAGGCCACCTTGTCGACCGGCGCCGCCACCAGCGCCGCCCCGGTCGCCCCGTCGCCGGTGACCACGTTCAGCACGCCCTTGGGCAAGCCCGCCTCGCGCGACAGTTCGGCAAACAGCAGCGCCGTCAGCGGCGTGTATTCGGCAGGCTTCAGCACCACCGTGTTCCCGGCGGCCAGTGCGGGCGCGACCTTCCAGGCCAGCATCAGCAGCGGAAAGTTCCAGGGGATCACCGCCCCGCAGACCCCCTGCGGCACCATGCCGGGCAGTTCGCTGTCCATCAGCTGCGCCAGCCCCGCGTGATAGCCGAAATGGCGGGCGACCAGCGGCACGTCGATGTCGCGGCTTTCCCGGATCGGCTTGCCGTTGTCCATCGTCTCCAGCACCGCGAGCAGGCGGCTGTGCTTCTGCACCAGCCGCCCCAGCGCATAAAGCACCCGCGCCCGCCCATGCCCGCCCAGCCGCGCCCAGCCCGGCTGCGCCCTGCGCGCCGCGGCCACGGCGGCCGCCACGTCCGCCGCCGAGCCTTGCGTCACCTCCGCCAGCACCCCGCCGGTCGCCGGGTTCTTCGTGGCAAAGGTCTGCCCCACCGCCGTGAAGGCCCCGCCGATCCAGTGCCCGAACCGGCCCCGATGCGCCGCGATCCAGGCCAGCGCCTCGGCATTGCCCTCGGGCGCCGGGCCGTAGTCCATGCTCTGGAAGATGTCGCGGACGTTCATGGCCTTCGCCCTTTCATCTCTTCACAAGTATCCCGGGGGTCCGGGGGCAGAGCCCCCGGCGCTCACCCCATGGGATGCCGGTTGGCCGCCGAGTATGCCCCGGTCAGGTGATGCTCCAGCTGCCGCTCGATATCGCCCAGAAGCGACGAGGCGCCAAAGCGGAACAGGTCGGGCTGCAGCCAGGGCAGGCCCAGTTCGTCCTTCACCAGCGACAGGTAGACCAGCGCGTCCTTGGCCCTGGCAATGCCGCCCGCGGGTTTGTAGCCGACGCGAAAGCCGGTGCGGTCGAGGTAGTCGCGGATCGCGCGGACCATCACCAGCGTCACCGGCAGGGTGGCGTTGACGCCCTCTTTCCCCGTCGAGGTCTTGATGAAATCCGCCCCCGCCATCATGCAGACAAGCGAGGCGCGCATCACGTTGCGCAGGGTGCCAAGCTCTCCCGTCGCCAGGATCGCCTTGACATGGGCATGCCCGCAGGCCGCCCGCATCTCGGCCATCTCGTCATGCAGCGCCTGCCAGTCGCCGGTCAGGACGTGGCGGCGGGAAATCACGATGTCGATCTCGGCCGCCCCCGCGCGCACGCTCTCGCCGATCTCGGCCAGCCGCAGCTTGTAGGGCGACAGGCCTGCGGGAAAGCCCGCGCTGACCGCGGCGACGGGGATGCCCGACCCGTCCAGCGCTGCGACGGCGGTTTCCACCATGTCGTGGTAGACGCAGACCGCGCCGACCTTCAGGCCCTGCATCCCCAGCCGCTCCAGCAGGTCGGCCCGCACCGGCTGGCGCGCCTTGGCGCACAGGCGGCGGACGCGGCCCGCGGTGTCGTCGCCCGCCAGCGTGGTCAGGTCGATCAGGCTGACGGCCTTGCACAGCCAGGCGGCCTGCCAGTCCCTCTTGACCGACCGCCGCCCCGGCAGCGTGGCGCAGCGGCGTTCCACGGCCGAGGTGTTGACCTGCACCGCCGCCACCCAGTCGAGGTCCAGCGCCATGCCCGGGTTGCGGACATGGGCGACCTGCGGCAGGTGCGTGGGGGTCAGGGTGCTGTGCATGGGCCGGTCTCCGCCCCGCCGGGGCCGCCGGCAGGGTCGCATGGCGCAGGCCCGCCGCGCAAGGTGCGGCATCGCGGATTTGACCGGAAGGTCAAATCGTCAGTCGGGCTTCGACGGCGCCTCGGGCGAGATGATCGTATCCGGGTCCCAGGTCGCCCAGGGCGTGCCGCGGCCCGAGGGCGGCAGGTCCTCGGGCCGTCCGTTGCGGTGCATCCAGGCCTTGGCCAGGAAGTTCGCGGTCACCGGCGCGGTCAGGATCAGGAACAGCGTGACCAGCAACTCCTGCACCGACAGCCGCCCCTGTTCGGCCCAGCGGTAACCCATCGAGGCGATCAGCGCGGCGCCCACGCCGATGGTGCTCGCCTTGGTCGGCGCGTGCAGGCGGGCCATGGTGTTGTCGAGCTTGAGCAGCCCGAAGCTGCCGACCAGCCCGAAGATGCCGCCCAGGACCAGAAGCGCGGAAATGACGATCTCGGCCATCATCGTCACTCGATCACGTCGCCGCGCAGCATGAACTTGGCATAGGCGACGGTGCCCAGGAACCCGGTCATGGCGAACAGCATCGCCACCTCGAAGGTCAGCGCGCTGCCCGCGTGGATGCCGTAGATCACCACCAGCGCGATCATGTTCACCGCCATCGTGTCCAGCGCCAGCACGCGGTCCACCGTGCCGGGGCCGATGGCGATGCGGGCGATGTTCATCAGCAGCGCGAGGCCGAAGCACAGGGCGGCAAAGGCGGTCGCGGCCTCGATCAGGGGCGTGCCAAGGACGGTCATTCGAAGATCCTCTTCAGGCGGGCCTCGTAGCGCGACTTGATCTCGTCGCGGATGGCATCGGGGTCGGGGGCGTGCAGCGAATGGATCAAGAGCGCCCGCCCGCAGGACGACATGTCGGCGGTCAGCGTGCCGGGCGTCATGGTGATCGTGCCGGCCAGCAGCGTGATCGCCTCGGGCGAGGTCAGCTCGATCGGCACGGCGATCCAGCGGCTCTGGATGCGGGCGTTCGGCATGAACAGCACGATCCGCGCGACGGTGAAGTTCGCCCGCACGATGTCGTACATCACCAGCAGGACGTAGGCCGCGAAGGCGGGCAGGTTGCGCGGGCGCGGGCTGCCGGGCCAGTAGGCCTGTGTCAGCATCGGGATCGCCACCGCCAGGATCGCGGCCATCAGCAGGCTGCCGGGCTTGACGGAGTTCACCAGCAGCAGCCAGCACAGGAACAGAAGCGCCGACAGCCACGGGTGCGGGATCAGGCGGCGCAGCATCACGGCACCTCGCCCTGTCGCGACAGCATTGCGTCGATGGCGGGGCCGGGGGCGTATAGATCGGCCGCCAGCCGCTCCATCCACCCCGTCACGGGCCCGGCGAAGACCGTCAGCGCCACGATCAGCGCGAACAGGATGCCAAGCGCCACCCAGGCCAGGGGTTCGGAGGGGTGGTCCTCTTCCACCGCGGCGCCGCCCGCGTGGCACTTCCAGAACACCGCGCTGCCCGCCCGGGCAAAGCCCAGCACCATCAGGAAGGACCCGACCAGAATCGCGCCCCAGACCCACGCCTGCCCGTCACCCCTCAGCGCGTCCAGCACCAGCAGCTTGCCCAGGAACCCCGACAGGGGCGGCATCCCCGCCATGGCGATGGCGGCGGCGAAGAAGGCGGCGGCGGCCAGTCCGATCTGCGGAAACGGCGGCAGGGCGGCGCGCGTGGTGTCGGACCCGCGGCGCGAGGTCACCAGGTCGGCCACCAGGAACATCGCCGCCGTGGCCAGCGTGGAATGCAGCAGGTAGACCATCGCCGCCGCTGTGGACTGCGGGGTGAAGGCCGACACCGCCAGGAACAGCGTGCCCATCGAGGCGATGCCGCCAAAGGCCGCGATCCGCGCCAGCCCCCCCGACCCAAGCACGCCGAGCGCACCCAGAGCCACCGTCACCGCCGCCGCAGGGGCCAGCAGGTCGGCGTAAAGCGTGCCGGTGGCGGGCGTGCCGGGCGGGAAGACGAGCGTGAACATCCGCAGCACGGCATAGGCGCCGACCTTGGTCATCACCGCAAACAGCGCCGCCGTCACGCCGGGTGCGGCGGCATAGGTGCCCGGCAGCCAGAACTGCAACGGCACCAGCGCCGCCTTGACGCAGAACACGATCAGCAGAAGCACCCCCGCCACGCGGATCAGCGCCGCCTCGCCGGCGGGCAGGGCTGCCACCTTGCCTGCCAGGTCCGCCATGTTCAGCGTGCCGGTCACCGCATAGGTCAGCCCCAGCGCGAACAGGAACAAGGTCGAGGCGATCAGGTTGAATCCCACATACTGCACCCCCGCCTTCAGCCGCGCCGCCCCGCCGCCGTGGATCATCAGGCCGTAGGAGGCGATCAGCAGCACCTCGAAGAAGACGAACAGGTTGAAGGCGTCGGCGGTCAGGAAGGCGCCGTTCAGGCCCATCAGCTGGAACTGGAACAGCGCATGGAAGTGCCGTCCCCGCGCGTCCCACCCCGTGCCGATGGCATACAGAAGCACCGGCACCGCCAGCACCGCCGTCAGCGCCACCATCGCCGCCGACAGCCGGTCCAGCATCAGCGCGATGCCGAAGGGCGCGGGCCAGTCGCCCAGCCAGTAGGGCTCGGCCGGTTGCACCGAAGCCGCCCAGACCAGCGCCACCGCCACCGCCAGCAAGGCCAGCGTCGCCGTCAGCGACAGCACGCGCTGCAGCGTCAGGTCGTTGCGCGCCGCCAGCAGGATCAGCGGCGCCACCAGCGCGGGCAGCACGACCGGCGCGATGATCCAGTTCGACATCATGCGCCGCCGTCCCCGCCCTTGGCCGGCTGCTCGTTGGCGCCGTCGAGGTCGATCACGTCCTCGCCGGTCTGGAAGAAGGCCCCCAGCGCCATCATCAGGATCACCGCCGTCATCCCGAAGGAGATGACGATCGCCGTCAGCACCAGCGCCTGCGGCAGAGGGTCGGCATAGCCCGTGGCCGCGGGGTCGATGATCGGCGGCCGCCCCGGCACCAGCCGGCCCGAGGCGAAGAGGAAGATGTTGACCGCATAGCTCAGCATCGTCAGCCCCGCGATCACCGGAAAGCTGCGCCGCCGCAGCATAAGGTAGATGCCGCAGGCGGTCAGCAGGCCGATGGCGCTGGCGATCAGAAGTTCCACCCTATGCCCCCTTTTCGCCCGAGGGGTCGATGTCGAAGGCGCGGGTGTTCACCGTCTCGCCGGCCCGGATCGCCACGCGGCTCAGCGAGGCCAGCGCCAGCATCACCGCGCCCAGCACGCAGAGGAACACGCCCAGGTCGAACAGCGCGGCGGTGGTCAGGCCGATCTCGGTGAAGGGCCCGATGTCGACATAGACGAAGGCCGAGGTCAGGAAGGGCAGGCCGTTGAACCAGGCGCCCACCCCGGTCAGCGCCGCGGCGATGACCCCCAGCGCGATCATCGTGTGGTAGTCCACCCGCTGCCGCGCCTGCGTCCAGGCAAAGCCCGAGGCCATGTACTGCATGACCAGCGCGATGGCGAAGACCAGGCCCGCCACGAACCCGCCCCCCGGCATGTTGTGCCCGCGCAGGAAGATGTAGACGCCCACCAGCAGCGCCAGCGGCAGGATCAGCCGGGTGGCCACGACCATCATCATCGGATGCCGGTCACCCGCACGGCGGGTGTCGGGGCGCCAGGCCAGCAGGCGGTCGTTGGCGGGGCCCGCGGCCAGCAGCGTCTCGACCAGCGCGAAGATCACCAGCGCGGCTATGCCCAGCACGATGATCTCGCCGAAGGTGTCATAGCCGCGGAAGTCCACGATGATCGTGTTGACCGCGTTGGTCCCGCCCGCCCCGGGCTTGGACTGCGCCAGTTGATAGGCCGAAATCGAGGCAAAGGCCGGATCGCGCATCATCATCGCCCAGGCCAGCGCGCCGATTCCCACCCCCGCCGTGCCCGCGACGGCAAGGTCGGCCATGCGGCGCGCGGGCGGGGTTTCGCGCGGGGTCTGCTTGGGCAGGAAGTTCAGCGCCAGCAGCATCAGCACGATGGTCACCACCTCGACCGACACCTGCGTCAGCGCGAGGTCCGGCGCCGAGAACCAGGCGAACCCGACCGAGATCACCAGCCCCTGCACCCCGATCAGCACCAGCGCGACCAGGCGGTTGCGGTGCACCACGAACAGCGCCAGCGTCACGATCATCAGCACCGTCCAGCCGATGGCCGTCACCGCCGTCACCGGAAGCGGCGCGCGGGCGCCAGGCAGGTGCACCCCGCCGCTGAAGGCCCAGGCCCCCGCCGCCACGATGGCCACCACCGCCACCGCCACCGCCCTGGCAAAGCTGCCGTCGTGCAGCCGCCCGGTCACCGCGCGGGCCAGCGCCGCGAAGGGCTCGACAATCCCGTCGAAGATCGCCTTGGCCTCGGGCCGCGGGGTCGCGTCCCACAGCCGTTGCAGGGGCCCGTGCAGGCCCAGCAGCACCAGCCCGCCGCCCACCGCCACGACCGACAGGAACAGCGGCGGCACCCAGCCGTGCCAGAGGTAGATGCTGACATAGGCCCCCCCGCCGGTGACCGCATCGGCCGTCACCTGGAGCAGCGGCCCGACCATCGTCATCGGGAATACCCCGATCAGGACCACCAGCAGGCACAGGAACGCCGGCGCCAGCCAGAGGCCCGGGCCGGGGTCATGCGGCGCATGCGGATAGTCGTCGCGCGCGGGCCCCAGGAAGACATGCGCAAGCAGACGGAAACTGTAGGCGGCCGAAAACAGCGCCCCCACTGTCGCCAGCGCGGGCGCCAGCCACCAGACGCCGAACAGCGAGGTCTCGATCGTCTCGGCCAGCATCATCTCCTTGGACAGGAAGCCGTTCAGCGGCGGGATCCCCGCCAGCGACAGCGACGCCACCAGCACGATCCCGAAGGTCACCGGCATCAGGCGGCACAGGCCGCCAAGCCGCCGGATGTCGCGCGTGTGCGTCTCGTGGTCGACGATGCCCGCGGCCATGAACAGCGCCGCCTTGAAGGTCGCGTGGTTGATGATGTGGAACACCGCCGCCACCGCCGCGGCCTTGGTCCCCATGCCCAAGAGCATGGTGATCAGACCCAGCTGGCTGACCGTGGAAAACGCCAGCAGCGCCTTGAGGTCGTGCTTGTAGAAGGCGACCTTGGCGCCGATCACCATGGTGACCAGCCCCGTGGTGGTGACGATCAGCGTCCAGGCCTCGGTCCCCGCCAGCACGGGCCAGAGGCGGGCCATCAGGAACAGCCCCGCCTTCACCATCGTGGCCGAATGCAGGTAGGCCGAAACCGGCGTGGGCGCGGCCATCGCATGGGGCAGCCAGAAGTGGAAGGGGAACTGCGCCGACTTGGTGAAGGCGCCGAGCAGGATCAGGATCAGCGCGGGCAGATACCAGTCCGACGCACGGATCGCCGCTCCCTGCGTCAGGATCACGCTCAGGTCGTAGGACCCCGCGATGTTGCCCAGGATCAGCATCCCCGCGATCAGCGCGAGCCCCCCGCCCCCGGTCACCGCCAGCGCCATCCGGGCGCCCTGGCGCCCCTCGGGAAGGTGCTTCCAGTAGCCGATCAGCAGGAAGGACGACAGCGAGGTCAGCTCCCAGAACACCAGCAGAAGCAGGATGTTGTCGGAAAGGACAATGCCCAGCATCGCGCCCTGGAACAGCATCAGGTAGGTGTAGAACACCCCCGCAGGGTCGGATTTGGCCAGGTAGAACCGGGCGTAGAGGATGATCAGCAGGCCGATCCCCAGGATCAGTCCCGCGAACAGCAGCCCCAGGCCGTCAAGGAAGAAGTTGGCGTTCAGCCCAAGCTGCGGCAGCCACTCGATGCGGGTCTGCACCACCTCGCCGCGCAGGACGGCCGGGGCCTGCAACCCCAGCAGCAGCAGCGCCAGCCCGGAGGCCGACCCGGCCGCCAGCGCCGCAGCCGACCGCCCGGCGCGGATCATCAACCCCGGCAGCAGGGCACCGAGGAACGGCAGGGCGGCGATCAGGGCAAGCATCTCGGCGGCGGGTCCGGTCTCGTCGTTTTCGGCGGAACGGGCCAGCGGCAGGGCGCCGGGCCGCGCCGGGGTTAGGTGTGTCTGGATGCCGCAGGTGTCAAGAACGCGAAGGCCGATTTCACCCCTGCGGCGTCATCGCCTTGCGCTGCCGCGCGCGTTCCAGTCCCAGCCGCCGCTCGCGCCAGATGATCGCCACGCCCGCAACGACGATCAGCGCCGCTCCGGCCAGCGTCGTCCGGGTCGGCACCTCGGCAAAGACCCAGTAGCCGATGGCCAGCGCAAACAGCATCGACGCGTAATCGAAGGGCGCCACCAGCGAGGCATCCGCCTCGCGGTAGGCCGAGGTCAGCAGGATCTGCCCGACCCCGCCCAGAAGGCCGCAGGACACCAGGATCGCGGCCTCCCGCGGGGTCGGCACGACCCATCCCCAGGGCAGCGACAGCAAGGCAAGGGCCGAGGCCGTCAGCGAGAACCAGAACACGATGGCCGAGGTCGCCTCGGTCTGCACGAGCTTGCGCACGAAGACCTGCGCCAGCGCGGCGAAGACTGCCGAGGCAAGCACCAGCATCGCCCCGAAGGCCTGCGTTGCCTGCACCGCATCGCCCGACAGCAGCGTCAGCCGCGGCGACAGCACGATCACCACGCCGGCCATGCCGAGGAACACCATCGAGATGCGGAACAGCCGCACGTCCTCGCCCAGGAACATCGCGGCAAAGACGACCGTGAGCAGCGGCGCGGCATAGCCGATGGCGGTGACCTCGGGCAAGGGCAGGTAGGCGATGCCCGCAAACCCCAGGCCCATCGCGGTGGTGCCCACCAGCCCGCGCCAGAAATGCCCCAGCGGATGCGCGGCCTTCCAGCCGTGGCGCAACTCGCCGCGCACCGCCAGCCAGACGGCGATCACGGGTAGGGCGAAGAACGACCGGAAGAACACGGTCTGGCCGGGCGGGATGCGGTCGGCGATGGCCTTGATCAGCGCGGCCATGGCGATGAAGACGACGACCGAGCCGAGCTTGAGAAGGATGCCGCGAAGGGGGCGCATGCAGTCTTGTTGGACCGATCCGAGGCCTTGCGCAACCCGCCCTTGCCTGACCGGCGCCGCCTGGCCCCGGCGCCTGAAGCAGATCGCGTGCCTTCGGCACATTCCTTTCATCTCGCCTGCGGGGCCTG
>CAZCPY010000125.1:0-8945 GCA_964499865.1 uncultured Rhodobacterales bacterium
CCCCATCCCTCCCCCACGAGGGGGGAGGGAGGCGCCCTGTCCGGCGCCGGGATCAGAGCCTGAGCGCGGGGATGATCTGCTTCTTGCGGCTCATGATGCCGGGCAGCACCACGGTGTCGCCGGTGACGGTGCAGGGGAAGGACGCCTCGGCGATGCGCCTGGTCAGGTCGTTCGGCACCAAGAGCGTCGCCTCCTCCTTCAGGATGTCGACGATGAACAGCAGCACCTGGTCGGCCTTGTCCTCGGCCGCCACGGCGGGCATCGCCGCCATCAGCGCATCCTTGCGCGCCAGCAGCACCCTGGGCGCGGTGGTTTCGAGCACCGAGACGCGCAGTTGCATGCCCGCGACCTCGTATTCCTTGCTGTCCATGCGCAGCAGCGCCGCCTCGGAATGGGCCGAGACGTCGGACTTGGCCTCGAACATCGCCGCCGCCAGGTCGGGGATCGCGACGCCGAGGTCGCCCGCCAGCGCCTGCGCCACGGCGCGGTCATGCGCGGTGGTGGTGGGCGAGCGGAATTCCAGCGTGTCGGACAGGATGGCCGACAGCATCAGCCCCTTGATGCTGTCCGGCGCCCCGGCCAGTTCGGCGCCCATCAGGTCGGCCATCACGGTGCAGGTGCAGGCCAGCGGGCGCACGGTGATGTCGATCGGCCCCCTGGTCTTCAGGCCCCCCGCCAGCAGGTGGTGGTCGATGATCGCGGTGATCTCGGCGGCACCGATCGAGGGCGGCAGTTCGGCGGGGTTGTTGGTGTCGACGATGACGACCCGCTGCCCGGTCTCCACATCCGCGATGATCCGCGGCGCGGCAAAGCCCCAGCGGCGCAGCACGAAGGCGGCCTCGGTATTCGGCTCGCCCAGCAGCACGGCTTCGGCAGGCGTGCCCCTGCGGTTCAGGTACCAGGCCCAGGCGAGCGGGGCGGCGGTGGCGTCGGTGTCCGGGGCCTTGTGGCCGAAGACGAGCGTGGTCATGTGAACCTCTGGGGTGCCTCTGGCGGATGCGGGTCTGCCGCGGCGTATAGGCAGGCCCGGGGGGAATGTCACGGGGGGCACGGCGCGTCAGGCGACGGGCGCGATGCCCAGCCGCGGGATCTCGATGGCGGGGCAGCGGTTCATCACCACCTCCATCCCCGCCGCCCGCGCCTCTGCCGCCGCAGCGTCGTTCACGATGCCAAGCTGCATCCAGATCACCCGCGCCTCGGGGTGGCTGGCGAGGGCGTCCGTCACCACCGGCGGCACATCCTCGGCACGGCGGAAGATCTCCACCATGTCGACGGGTTCCGCGATGTCGGACAGCGTGGCGCGCACGACTTCGCCCAGATGGACCTGTCCGGCAAGGCCCGGGTTGACCGGGATCACCCGGTAGCCCTGCCGTTGCAGGACGCGGGCAACGCCGTGGCTGGGGCGGTCGGGGTTCTGCGAAAAGCCCACCAGCGCGATGCTGCGGACCGAAGACAGGATGCGGGCGATGTCGGCATCCGTCATGGGCTGCACCAGAAAAAGGCGCCCGTGCCGGAGGCAGGGGCGCCAGGTGCGGAACGAGGGACAGTGGATGAAGGACGGGGTTCCGGCCCGCCCCCCTGGGTCTTAGGTGGGACGTCGGGCGCGGCCATGGAAGGCCGCCTAACGCAGACGTGAAGCGGCATGCAGAGCCACCGCGGCGGCGTTCGAGACGTTGAGCGACCCGAAGCGCCCGGCGGCGGGAATGCGCACGAGGTGGTCGCAGGTGTCGCGCGTGCGGTCGCGCAGGCCCGGGCCTTCCGCCCCCAGCACCAGGCCCAGGGGGCGCCCGGCGGTCTGCGCGAGCCCCTCCTCCAGCGTCAGCGGCGCCGCGCCGTCGAGGCCGAGCAGGCGGTAGCCTGCATCCTTCACCTCGCCCATGGCATCGGCAAGGTTCGTCACCCGCAGGTAGGGCTGGCGTTCCAGCGCGCCCGAGGCGGCCTTGGCCAGCGCGCCGGTTTCCGGCGCCGAATGGTGGCGCGGCGCGATCACGGCGCGGGCGCCGAAGACTTCGGCCGACCGCAGGACGGCGCCCGCGTTGTGCGGATCGGTCACGCGGTCGAGGAATACCAGCAGCGGCGCCCCTTCGCCCGAAATGGCGATGTCGGCAAGGCTGCCCCAGTCGAGCGGGCGGACCTCCAGTGCGGCACCCTGGTGGACGGACCCTTCGTCGAGCGGGGCGTCGAACGCGCGGGCGTCCCGGACCTCGGGCTCGGGCCCGTTCGCCAGCGCCTCGGCCAGCTTGTCGACGGCATTCCGGGTGACGACAAGGCGCAGCTTCTCGCGCCGCGGATTGAGCAGCGCGTCGCGCACCGCATGCAGGCCGAAGAGCCACAGCGTTTCGCGCGCGTCCGCCCGGCGGCCGCGTTCCTTGTCGATCACCCAGGAGGGTTTCTGTGTCATGCCTTTCCCATGCCCCGTGCCGGGGGGCCGTGCAAGGGCGAAGCCGCAGGCCGCGCGGGTGACCCTGAAGCGTCCACCTTGACGCCCGAGGGGGCCTTCGCTATCCCCCGCCGCCAGTGGGCGACATGCTACAAGGTGTGGCAGCGGACTGTAACTCCGCCGAGGCGACTCATGCCTGGTTCGATTCCAGGGTCGCCCACCATCACATGCGCCGGTCCGGGTGGCGGCCCCCGGGGCTCTGCCCCGGACCCCGGGGTATTTGCGCCAAGATGAAGGGGCAGGGGCCATGACATTCGACCGCCGCGTGAAGATCGCGCCCTCGATCCTGGCCGCCGACTTCGCGGCCTTCGGGGCCGAATGCGAGGCGGTCGAGGCGCAGGGCGCGGACTGGGTCCATGTCGACGTGATGGACGGCCATTTCGTGCCGAACCTGACCTTCGGGCCGCCGATGGTGGCGGCGCTGCGGCGCCATGTGAAGGGCGTGCTGGACGTGCATCTGATGATCGCACCGGTCGATCCCTTCATCGCGGCCTTCGCCGCCGCGGGCGCCGACATCCTGACCGCGCATGCCGAGGCGGGGCCGCACCTGCACCGCACGCTGCAGGCGATCCGCGCCGCGGGCTGCCGTCCTGGCGTGGCGCTGAACCCCGCCACGCCGGTCGAGGCGGTGGCGCAGGTGATCGACCTCGTGGACCTGGTCTGCGTGATGACGGTGAACCCGGGCTTCGGCGGGCAGGCCTTCATCCCGGCGATGGAGGGCAAGGTGCGGTCGGTCCGCGCGCTGATCGGCGACCGGCCGGTGCATCTGGAGATCGACGGCGGGGTGACCACCGCCAATGCGGCGATGCTGCGGGCGGCGGGGGCGGATGTGCTGGTGGCGGGGTCGGCGATCTTCGGGGCCGGGTCGGTCGCGGACCCCGCGCCCTATGGTGCGGCGATCCGGGCCCTGCGGGAGGCGGCGGGTGGCTGAGCTGTCCGACCTGGCCATCGCCTTCGACCTCGACGGCACGCTGATTGATTCGGCGCCCGAGATCCATGCCGCCGCGCTGACCGTGCTGGCGGCCGAGGGGCTGCCCGCGCTGGACTTCGCGACCGTCAGGGGCTTCATCGGCCGCGGCGTGCCCGACCTGATCGCGCGGATGCTGGCGCATCTGGGCGACACCGACCCCGCGCGGCAGGCGCGGATGGCCGCGTCCTTCATGGGCGGCTACGAGGGGGCGGTTTCGGTGACCACGGCCTACCCGGGCGCGGCCGAGGCGCTGCGGGTGCTGGCGGGGCAGGGAGCGGCGCTGGCGCTGTGCACCAACAAGCCCTTCGCCGCCACGCGGGCGGTGGTGGCGCATTTCGGCCTCGGCCCCTTCGGCGCCGTGGTCGGCGGCGACAGCCTGCCGGTGAAGAAGCCTGACCCCGCGCCGCTGCTGGCCTGCCTCGCGCCCCTGGCCCGGCCGCGGGCGCTGTTCGTGGGCGACAGCGAGATCGACGCCGAGACGGCGCAGCGCGCGGGCGTGCCCTTCGCGCTGTATACGGAGGGTTATCGCAAGACTGCGGTCGCCGACCTTGCCCCGGCCTTCGCCTTCGACGCCTGGGCGGACTTTCCCGCGGCGGTGGCCGCGTTTTCGGCGCGGGGCGGCGAAATCCCCCTTGCAGCCCCGCCGCGGGCTTTATAGATGAACGCCACCGAAGCGGACGCGGGTGTAGCTCAGGGGTAGAGCATAACCTTGCCAAGGTTAGGGTCGAGGGTTCGAATCCCTTCGCCCGCTCCAGTTCGGACGGCCGCGGGCGCCTAGGGGCGCCCGTTGCGTTTTCGGGGACCCTGCGGCAGGGTTCACCGCAGCCACAGCCCCTCGCGTTTCAGCGTGTTGCGGATGACCTGTTCGCGCCGCGGCAGGTCGGCGCGGTCGAACAGCGCCCGGGCACGCGCGCCCTGGTTCTGGTAGACCATCGCCTTGACCGGCGGCCAGTCGCGCAGCACGCGGCGCAGGGTCTTGCCGGTCGCCACCGCCTCCAGCACCTCGACCGCGCGGTCGCTTTCGCGGGCGTAGAGCAGCGGCAGGGTGCGCCAGTGGCAGGTGACATCGCCGTCCAGCCCCGCAAGCTCCGGCCCCGGCCGCCCGCCGCCGAGGCTTGCAATGACAAGGGGCAGCACCGCCTGGTCGAGCCAGGGGTTCAGGCTTTGCAGTGCGACCTCGGGCGGCGGGTCGTCGCGCACCGCGCGCGCCCAGGCGGTGAAGCGGGCGCCGAAGGGGGGCGCGTCGGGGCCGAAGAACCAGCCCGCGTTGAAGTAGAGATGCCGCTGCCAGTAGTCCGCAGGCTGCGACAGGTCCAGCGTCGGTCCGATGTCGAGCCCGAAGCGGGCGTAGAGCGCGCCCCAGATCTGCGCGTAGGAGGGCCCGTAAAGCTCGATCTGCGGCCAGGTCCCCTCGCGCCGCATCGAGGCCGCGGGCCTCGCGAAGTCGAAGGGCACCGCCGACAGCGCGCCGGTGACGAGCGTATCGGTGTCGAGAAACAGGAAGGGTCCCGGCGGCAGGGCGCAGAGCCCCTCGATCTTGTTGCCGTAGGGGTAGGCCTGGCCGAAGACGCGGCTTTCGAAGGGCACGATTTCGGCGCCCAGATCGGTCAGCAGGGCGCGGACGGCGGGGTCGGTCAGGCGCGGGTCGCTTTGCCAGAGCGGGCCGGGCTGGGGTTCCATCAGCACCAGCCGACCGGAAAAGCCCGGGTCACTGTGGCGCAGCGATGCCGCCAGCAGCAGCGCCTCGTAGCCCAGGCGCCCGCCCTGGACGACCGCCGCCAGCGTGAAGGCCTGCCTCGGGGCGGGTGGGGGGGTCATCGGGCGGCTCCGCTGCGCGCGCCGGACTGTGCCGCCCGCCCCGGGATTGCGCAAGATGCGCCGCCCCGGCGGCGGCCCGGCGTTGCGGCGGCGGCGAGGCGCCGGGTTTCGCCGGGGCGAGAGGGGGCCGGGCCGGAAGGTCACCCCGTCAGGCGACGGGGGGCGAGAAGCGCAGCGACAGGCAGGACATCCCGCCATCAAGCCGCGCGCATTCCGAATTGCCGATCTCGCGCACCTCGAACCCCGCCGCCAGCAGACGGTCGCGGGTGGCGGGGAAGCCTTCGGCCACCAGCACCAGGTCGTTGAAGCGGATCGCGTTCGCCGCCGCCTCTTCGCCCGGGGCGGTCAGGATCACGCGGTAGCCGGAAAAACAGCCCGACGCGGCCAGCCGTCCGGTCGCAAGCACCGTCCCGGCATCCAGCAGCGAACAGTCGGTCTTGAAGTGCAGCACGCCCGGGGGGGTGTGGACCTCGCGCAGCCTGTAGCCGCGCAGGGCCAGCAGCGCGGCCAGTTCGGCCACGCCCGCGGCGTTGGTGCGGGCGGACCGGCCGACCAGAACTTCCCGGCCCGTCACCAGGATGTCGCCGCCCTCGATATGGCTGCCGGGGCCAACGATGTGCTGCAGGTCGGGGTAGTGCGCGGCCAGATGCGGCGCCATCGCCGCAGCCTCGCCCAGGCGCGAGGGCGCGCCGGGGCGCATCACCACCGCGTTGTCGGGCAGGCAGAGCGCGGTATCCTCGACAAACACGCTGTCGGGGAAGGCCTCCAGCGGCTCCAGCACCGTCACCCGGGCGCCGGTGGACCGCAGCGCCGCGACATAGGCATCGTGGTGCGCCTGCATCCGGGCGAGATCGGGCGCGCCGGTATCCACGGCGCGCAGGCCGTGCAGGATCGAGGCCGCCGGGCGGCGGCAGATGGCGTGGGTGAAGCGGAAGGACGGCGACATGGGCACCTGCGGGGCTTTGGCCCCTGCATAGGCCGGCGCGGCCGCCGGGGGAAGGCGGCCGTACGCGGGCGGTGCGGTCAGCGGGCCAGGCGGCGGCCTTCGGCCATAAGGCGCGAGCCTTCGGCGGCGGCAAACTGGCCGCGGCGGACCTTCTCGATCCGGCCTTCGCGCAGCAGGCGGCCGAAGCCGACCAGCAGATCCTCGCGGCTGGTCTCGGCCCCGGCCAGGACGGCGGCGGCCTGGCGCAGCATCTGCGGGCGCGACACGTGCGGGCGGCCTTCCACGCAGGCGGCGTAGACGGCGGCGGCCTCGATCACCTCGGCCAGTTCCGTCGCGCCCAGCCGTTCGGCGAAGGCGGCGAAGTCGCCCGGGTCGGAGAACAGGTTGTCGGGGTCCGCAAGGTCGTCTTCCTCGTCCTCGGCCGTTTCGGCCCTGGCGAGGGCGGCCAGCGGACCGGCGGCGACGCGGCGCGGGCGCACCGGCTGCGCAGCGGCGGGCGACGGCACCGGGGTCAGGACCGGGGCCGAGGCCGGATCGGCGATGCGCGGGCGGTCGATGCGCTGTTCCGACACCAGCACCAGCGGCGCGGGCCGCGGCGCGGGCTCTGCCGGGGCGGGCGCGGCGGGTTCGGACGGCACCGGCCGGCGCGGGCGGACCACGCGGTCAAGGTCGCTGCGGTAGGCGGTTTCGCGGGCCGCGGCAGGCGCGGGCAGGGCGCCCGCGCGGCGTTCGGCCACGGTGGCGGCGACGGCGGCCTTCAGATGCGCGATGGCCGACAGCCGGCGGCGGCTTTCGGCGCCGTCCAGTTCGGCATTGGCATGGTCGACCAGCCGCTGCACCGAGGGGTCTTCCGACGCGGGCGCCCTGGGCGCGCGCGGGTCTTGGGCGCGCACGGCGGCAAGTTCGCGCGCAAGGTCGGCCTCGGCCTCGGGCGACAGCGCGGTCACGGCGGCGGTCTCGGCGGCGGTCTCGGCGGCGGTCTCGGCGTCGGGGGCGGTCTCGGCCGCCGCGGGTTCGGACCCGGGGGCCGGGATGCGGCGGATCTTGATGACCCGGGCGCGGGCGCGCTGCAGCTTGTCGGCCACGGGGGAGGCAAGCGCGGGCGCGGCTTCGGCTTCAGCTTCGGGTCCGGCGTCCGGGGCGGCGGGCGCCCCGGGTTCGGCGACGGCGGCCGCGACGGGTTCGGCGACAGCGGGGTCTGCGGCATCTGCCACGGGGGACGAGGTCGGATCACCGGTCGCGGCGAGCTGCTCCGGCACCTCAACGGCGCCTGCATCGGGTGCAGGCCGCGGCTCGACCGACAGCTGTTCCGCGGCGCCGTCGTTGCCCTGCGGCGCGTCCAGCCGCAGCGCGGCAAACAGCGCGTCGATGTCGCCGTCATCCTCGGTCCGGACGGCGGGCGCCTGCGCGGCTACCGCGGGCGAGCGCTGGTCGGACAGCCGGGTCAGCAGCCCGTCGAGCACCGCGGCATCGTCGGCAGGCGCCGGAGCGTCGGGCGGCAGATCGGCCGGGATTGCGTCCGCCGCGGCCTCGTCCGCCGCGGGCAGGACGGGGTCGGCATCGGCCGCAAGGTCGGCCATCAGGCCATCGAGCTCGGCCACGTCAGCTGCGGGCAGGTCAGCTGCGGGCAGGTCATCGGCGGCCGCGTCATCTGCGCGCAGGTCGGCCAGGATGTCGTCGAACGCGGCCTCGTCCACACCGGGGCTTTCGGTCCCGGCGGCAAGGTCGATCAACAACCCGTCCAGCACCGCCGCGTCGGTTCCGGCGGCGACGGGCCGGGGCGCTTCCGTCGCCGCGTCGTCGTTCGGGACGTCCGAGGCGACGGCGGGCGCGTCGTCAACCGGCAGCGACGGGGCTTCGTCAGACGCGGGCGCCTGCGGCGCGGCGGACAACTCTGCGGCGAGCAGGGGCAGAGCGTCCGCCGCGCCGGCCGGCTCCGTCGCCGGATCGGCGTCGGGGCCAGGGGCGTCGGCCGCGGCGGGGTCAACCGCCGGGGTTTCCATCTCGGGAAGATCCCCGGCCGCTGCTTGCGCCGCAACCGGGACGGTCGCGGGCATGGTGGACGCAAGGCCTTCGGCGAAATCCTCGTCCTCGGCGAAGTCCTCGTCCTCTGCGGCCAGATCTTCGGCGAAAGGATCGGCGACGGGATCGGCGACGGGATCGGCGGGGGGCAGACCCTCAGCCGAAGGCGCGGGGTGGTGCGTGACCTCGGGCGGTGCTTCGGGCTCTGCCTCCGGCGCAACGGCTTCAGCGGCCTGCGGTTCCGCTGCGGGAACGGCCTCGGGCGCGACCTCGGGCGCGACCTCGGGGGCAAAGTCCGCAACGGGGGCGAAGGCCACGGGTTCGGCCGCGGCGGCCTTTGCCACCGTCTCGGCGGCCACGGGTGCGCCCAGGGCGGCGGCGCGCAGGCGGCGCAGCTTGGCGGCGACGGTTTCGGACAGGCCGTCGTCGGCATCCGCAAAAGCGGGCACCTCGGCAAGGGCGGGCACGATCACGTCGGCCAGCGGCGCAAAGGCTGCGGGGGCCGCGGCGGGCGCGGACCCGGCGCCCATGGCATCGCCGGCGCGCAGGATCACGCCATTGTCCTGCACCCGTGCCTCGACCCGGCGCTGCACCTCGCGCTCGGCGATGCGGTGCAGCATGGCGGCGTCGGGCTGCGGCGGTTCGGCGCCGAAGTAGCGGTCGTCGGCGGCCAGGTCCCGGAAATACTCCGCAATCGCCTTCATCGTCGAGAACGGGTCGTCGAACCCCTCGAGCGTGCAGGAGAAGGT
>CAZCPY010000126.1:0-8864 GCA_964499865.1 uncultured Rhodobacterales bacterium
GCCAGGGCGCGCCTGCGCGCTGGCGGGCGTAGAGCGCGAGCTTGCCCGCGGGCGGAGCGGCGGGGGCAGAGGTGAGACCGGGCAGGATCACCGGCGCGGGAAACTCGCAGCGGCCGTTGGTGCGGTTGGCCAGCATCGCGTCGGAATAGGCCGACCCGTCGGGCGAGACCTTCAGCGTCACGTCGTCGGTCCCCAGCAGGCCGAACAGCGCGCGGGCGGAAAAGCCGGTCTTGAAGGCCAGCGCGGCGTCATTGCCGGCGGCGTTCTTGTTGACCGTCACCTCGTGGCCGGCGCCGGCGTTGTTCAAGAGCGTGGCCGGCGCATTGACCGACAGCCGGTTCGTCGCATCGGCCGTGGCTCCGCCCAGGCCCAGACGGGCGGCGGTGACCGTGGCGGCAGTGGCGCCGATGCCGGTGACGCTGGCGGCAAAGGTCACGGTCGGCGTGTTGACCACCACCTGCCCGCCCGCCCCTGCGGTGGCCGAGCCGATGTTGACCACCGTGGTGGACCCCGACGCCCCGCCAGTCCCGAGGTTGACGGTCTTGGTCGCCCCCGACGCCGTCGCCCCCGCGCCGAGGCCGTAGGTCGCCGTCACCGTGGCCGTGCCGACCGTCGCCACCGCGCCCGAGGCGGTCAGCGTGCCGGAAAAGGTCTTGTCGCCGGTGAAGGTCTGCGCCCCCGGCAGCACCGCGACCACGCCCGATGTCGCGGGCGCCGCCAGCGTGACCTGCGCGCCCCCGGCCAGCCCCGACAGGTCGAACCCCAGCCGCTTGGTCGTGTCGGTTGCGTCGCGCAGCGTGAAGCCGGAGGCCAGCACGCCCTGCGGCATCACCACATGGCCCGTGGCCGCATAGGCCTGCACCGCCGGAAGGAAAACCGTGCCCGCGGCACTGACGCTGATCGTCAGGTCGTCCGACCCCAGCGTGCCGATCTCGGCCCGGCCGGAAAACCCGGTCTGGAAGGCCAGCGCGGCGGTGTTCGCGGCGGCGGCCTTGTTCACCTTCAGCCGGTGGTCGGTCCCGTCATGCGACAGAAGCGACGCCGCCGAGGCCACGTTCAGCCGGTTCACCGGGTCGGCGGGCGCGTTGACGCCGATGGCGCCGACCTCCAGATCGCCGTCGGCCAGCGTGCGCCAGGCGCCGTCGATCAGGCTGGCGGTCGCATCCTCGGCCAGGATGTGGAACGACCAGCCGGGCAGGGCCTGCAGGAATTGCCAGGTGCCCGCCTCGAAAAAGGCGATGCGGCCCGCCTGTCCGGCCCAGGCGCCGGTGGGGGCGGGGCCGACGATATGGCGGTCGCCCGCGACCGGCGCAGGCGGCGGGGCGTTCAGGTCGCGCGTCAGCACGACCCCCTGCACGACCAGATCGAGAAGCCGCAGCGCCTCGTTGTGCGTGATGTGCTTTTGCGCCTGCGCGCCCTGGATCAGCGGCAGCGACAGGACCTGGGTGACATCGGACATGCGGGGCGACCTCCGGCAGCGGGATGGGCCGGAAGGCTAGGCAGGGGTCGCCAACAAAGCCTGACCGGCCCGCGCTGTGGTCGCGCCCGCGGCGCAACGGCCCCCGCGCGCGGCGTCAGGCCCAGGCGGACAGCGCGATGGCCGCGCCGGGATCGCGGGCGGCCTGGAGCCGCTGCGCCGCGGTGCGGGCAAAGCGCAGGAGCATGGCCTTGCGGCGCGCGCCGGGCAGGGGGGTTTCCGGCCCGATGCGCTGCACCTCGGCATCCCAGTCGTCGGCCAGGATCAGGCCCGTGCCTTCCGGCAGCACCGCCACCGGAAAGGCCGCATCCACCGCCCAGAAGAACCGGTCGCAATGGTTGAGGTATCCCTGCCACTTGCGGTCGGCGCGATAGTCGGCCAGCCCCGACTTGCATTCGACGATCCAGACCTCGCCCCTGGGCCCCAGCGCCAGCACGTCGGCGCGCAGGCCGCTGCCCAGCGGCATCTCCTCGACCGTCGCGAAGCCCGCCGCCGCCAGGTGGCGGCAGGTGCCGCGCGCAAGGCGCTGGCCGGGCGTGGCAGGAGCAAGGTCGAGGCGCATCGCCGCAGCGTGAACGATATGTGAACAGAAGTCAAAGGGCGGCGGAAACCGGCCGCAGCGCGCCGCGGGAACGTGCTGTCGGGCGACCGCTGACGCCTTGCGCCGGGGGCCGGGCGTCCCTAGGTTGACCGGTGGCGGGTTCTGCTCTTCGCGTGCGAAGGCCCTATTCCAGTGGCCGATAAGCAAACGCATGGGGGCTGGCTCTGGCAGGGTCCTGGCCCTGCTACCCGGTTCCCACCTGAGACCTCTGGCTCTCGGGAACAGAACGCCTTCCACGGCCGCTGCGGGCCCGCCACTTCACGCGCCGATGCGCCTCGGCCAGGTTCAGACCTAAGGTTCGATGTCGGCGAAGGGAAAGCCGTGGTCGAACTTCTGCTTCGGCCCCCTGGGGTCGTTCTCGGGCTCGGGGTCCAGCAGCGGATCGGTCTGCAGGACGGGCGCAAACTTGGCCGGGCGGGGGATCTGGAAGGCGGTGCCGGGCGCATCAAGGTGATCGTTCTCGATCCCCGCCCTGATCACCGTGGCCCTCTGGGCGCCGCCTTCGACCTTGACGAAATCGCAGCTCAGTAGGATGTGGTCGATCATCGACCCTGCGCCCTGGAAAACATAGGTGTAGTCCGCGCCTGCGGACATGCGGTGCAGGTCGAAGGCGCTGACCATCAGCGTCCGCACCATCTGTGCGTAGTCCTCGCGCGGCGCCGTGAAAAAGCTGCGGGGCCGGTCGCCGAGGATCATGCCCGTCGTCACTGACGAAAGGCCGTCATTGAGATCGCCCAACACGATCACCGGCCGCCGCCGACCATCTATCCAGCTGTCGCGTTCCTTGAGCACCTGCGCACGAAGCGCCGCCGCCTCGGCCCCCCGAACGATCAGCGACCGCAGCGAGGCCAGCGCCCGGACCACCGGATCGTTCTCGTCCTCGCCGGCCAGCACCTTGCCGCGCTTGGATTTCAGGTGGGCGACCAGGACGACCAACCCGGGCAACCCCTCGACCTCGATCTCGGCGCGCAGCAGCGGGCGCTCATAGCTGCGGATCCCCAGATGCAGGATTTCGCTGACTGCATCATGCAGGCCCACCGGCACCGTGATCGCCATCCCGTCGGGGAATTGGGGCACCGGATCGGCCCGCAGCACCGGCAGCCGCGAGGCGAGCGCGACATATGGGCCGTCGGACACGCCTTCGCCGTTCGGACCCGCGGCGCCGGGGATCGGGACGGCGCCAAAGCCGAAAAGGGTCGCCCCGGCCATCCGGGGACTTGCCGCAATGACCTCTGTCAATGCGGCCGACGAGAAAACCTCCTGGAACCCCACGATATCGGCGTCGAGCTTGTCCAGCATCGCAGCGGTGCGCGCCTTGCGTGTCGCAAAGGTCTGGGCGGTGAAGGGCGCCTCGTCGGGGCGGCCGACGAAGCACAGGCCCGGTGCATTGAGGTTCAGGGTGTTGAAGGTGGCGACACGGAACGGCATGGCGGACTCCCCGGATCAGGCGGACACCCTAGCAGCTTTTCTTCGACAACCGTGTGAAACTGCCGTTCAGGCCGCCTTCGGAACGCCGCCTAGAACGCCTCCGGCCGCGCCTCGCGCGCCATGTGGTCCAGCACGGCGTTCACGAAGCCGGCCTCTTTGCCCCCGGGGAAGAAGGCCTTGGCCACGTCCACGAATTCGCTGATGACCACACGGGGCGGGGTGGCGGTTTCCGCCATCTCGGCGCCCGCAGCACGGAACAGCGCGCGCAGCACGGGGTCGATGCGGCCGATCGGCCAGCGGGCGACCAGCGCGCGGTCGGTCATCTGGTCGATCTGCGCCTGGCTGTTCACCGCATGGTGCAGAAGGCTGCGGAACAGGGTCGGGTCGCCCTCGGCCAGGGGCTCCTCGCCCGCCTCGTCGAAGGCCGCGCCGAAACGGTGCGTCTCGAACTCGCGGGCGACGGCCTCGACGGTCTGGCCTGCGGCTTCCATCTGGAACAGCGCCTGCACGGCATAGAGCCGTGCGGCCGACTTCATCTGCCGCTTGTCGGTCATCCGCGGCGAAAGCCGATGGACTTGGCCGCCCGCGCCCATCCGCGCGACAGCGCGATCAGGTGCAGCGCCGCCGCCGCCGCCCCGCCGCCCTTGTCCTGGCCCGCGGGATCGGCGCGCACCTCGGCCTGGGCGCGGGTCTCGACCGTCAGGATGCCGTTGCCGACCAGCACGCCCTGCAACCCCAGCGTGGCGATGGCGCGCGCGCTTTCGGTGCAGACGGTGTCGTAATGCGTGGTCTCGCCGCGGATGATGCAGCCGAGCGCGACGAAGCCGTCGGTCTCGGTCTGCCGGGCCGCCAGGGCGATGGCGGTCGGCACCTCCAGCGCGCCGGGCACCTCGGCCACCTCGACCGTCGCGCCGGCCCTGTCGGCGACGGCCTTCGCCCCGGCGATCAGGCTGGCGGCGATGTCGCGGTAGTAGGGCGCCACCACGATCATCAGCCTGACCGGCGCATCGAAGGTCGGCAGCGGCAGGGCGTCGTGCGTCTCGGAACCGGCCATGGCGTCACCTCTGCGGCGGGATCGGGCGGGTGGCGGCGATGGTCAGGCCGTAAGCCTCCAGCCCCACGACCTTGGGCTTGGGCGAATTCGTCAGCAGCACCAGGTCCTTGAGCCCCAGCGACGACAGGATCTGCGCGCCCAGTCCGTACTGGCGCAGGGTCTGCGGGCTGACCTGGTCGTCCGAGACCATCTTGGCATGCACGTCGCGCAGCAGCACCAGCACGCCGCGCCCCTCGGACGCGATCAGCCGCATCGAATCGCCGAATTCGGCGGTGCGCCCGGCAGGCCCGAGCCCGACGATGTCGAGCAGCGGGTCCAGCGTGTGCATCCGCACGAGCACGGGGTCCGGCGTGGAAATGTCGCCCTTGATCAGGATGACATGCTCGTTGCCCTCGGCCTGGTCGGCGTAGATGCGCAGCGTCCAGTCGCCGCCGAATTCGGACTTCACCACCCGTTCGGAGGCCATGCGCACCAGGTTGTCGTGCCGGCGCCGGTAGGCGATCAGGTCGGAAATCGTGCCGATCTTGATGTTGTGCCGCTGCGAGAAGGCCACCAGTTCCGGCAGCCGCGCCATCGTGCCGTCGTCCGACATCACCTCGCAGATCACGCCGGACGGGTTCAGCCCGGCAAGCCGCGAGATGTCCACTGCCGCCTCGGTATGCCCCGCCCGCACCAGCACGCCGCCGTCCTTGGCGCGCAGCGGGAAGACGTGGCCCGGCGTGCCGATGTCGGCCGGCCCCTTGGTCGGGTCGATGGCGACCGACACCGTGCGTGCGCGGTCGGCAGCCGAGATGCCCGTCGTGATCCCCTCGCGCGCCTCGATCGAGATGGTGAAGGCGGTCTCGTGGCGGGAGGCGTTCTTCGGGCTCATCAAGGGCAGGCCGAGCGCGTCGATGCGTGCGGAGGTCAGCGCCAGGCAGATCAGCCCGCGGCCATGCGTGGCCATGAAGTTGATCGCCTGCGGCGTGCACATCTGCGCCGGGATCACGAGGTCGCCCTCGTTCTCGCGGTCCTCGTGGTCGACGAGGATGAACATCCGCCCGTTGCGGGCGTCGTCGATGATTTCCTCGACCGAGGAAATCGCATCGCTGTAGTCGGTCCGGTCCATGGGCACCTCTCGCCCGCGGATTAGCCTGCGACGCAGCCGAACGCCAGAGGCGCGTCGGCCAGAGACCTGTCAGAAGGTGCGCACCGACCCTGCGCGCATGCGGAACTTGATCTCGGCGCCCTTGTAGCTGTCCTTCCAGGGCTGGCGGCTGGCCACGCAGCGGGCGCCGCCCTGTTCCGCCTCGGCCTGGGTGTCATACGCGGCGAAGGAGGGGATGTCGGCGCTGACCGGGCGCCCGCCGATCGAGATCATCAGGTCGCGCATCAACTCGCGCCGGTTGGCCCGCACCGCCGCGCTCGACCCGTCCAGGAACGACGCCCCGCACAGCGCCAGCCGCCCGTCGATTTCCCTGGCCATGACGACAACCACCAGCGCCTTGCCGCCGCCGAGTGTGATCGAGATGCCTTGCGCCGTGTTGTCGAAGGGCACGTTCTGTGCCGCCGCGGGGGCGGCCAGGGCCAGGGTCAGGGCAAGGGCGGACGGAAATCGCATGGGAAACTCCGGTGACCGAGAACACCGCAAGCGTGCCACGCGCGCAGGCTGCCGGTCAACGCGTCAGAATGGCGACCCCGGAAGGACTTGAACCCTCAACCTCGGACTTAGAAGGTCCTTGCTCTATCCAGTTGAGCTACGGGGCCGCTGTCGGGTCGTTCTGGCCTGCGGGCGGGGTCGGTGCAATCAGATTTCGCGGGTCATGAAGACCGAATTGGGGTCGGGCCCGTAGCCCTCGAAGGGCCCGCATTCGCTGAACCCCTCCCGCGCGTAGAACCGGCGGGCGTCGACGAAGGAGGGCTGGGCGCCGGTTTCCAGCCACAGCCGCGCGATCCCGTCGGCGCGGGCGGCGTCGATCAGGTGGCGCAGCATCGCGGGCGCCAGGCCCTGGCCGCGGCGTTCGGCCAGCACGTGCATCGACTTGATCTCGGCCTGCCCCGGCGCCCCGAGCCGCTTGAAGGCCCCCATCGCCACCGGCTCGCCATCCATGCGGGCGACGAAGAAGCGGATGCCGGACGCGGCAAGCTGTTCGGCCCCCATCATGTGGATCGACCCCGGCGGCGTGTCCTCGTGCATGCGGGCGCGGTGGCGGGCCATCAGGGGGCCAAGATCGGCCCCCAGCGGTGATTCCTCGGCGATGGCGATCACTGCATCCCCATCAGGTCCATGCCGTTGACCTTGAAGGTGCCCGGCACGGAGGCGTCGAGGTCCCAGACCAGTTCGCCGTTCGGGCCCTGCTGCGCCAGCCCCTGCGCCATGCCCATGGCCGGGCCGATCTGCATCGCCATGTCGGGCGGCAGGGCGGCCACCATGTCCATCACCGCGTTCCAGCCCTCGGCCGTGACCTTGCCCGCGCCGGTGGGCATCATCGCAGGCCCGGCCTGGATGCGGCCTTCCCAGGCCAGCCGGTAGGCGGCGTTCTTTGCCTCGCCCGGCGCCAGCACGATGTCGACCGACCCGTCGGGCATCAGCGCCTGCAGAAGCTGGCCGTCGAACCCCGGCGCCGGCGACGCATCGGGCGGAAGGTCGAACAGGCCCAGCAGCAGCTGCGCCGCGGCGGCGGCGTCAAAGCCCTCGACCGCGAAGTCGATGCTGGCATCGGCGGGCACCAGCCCCTCGGTTCCCGGCGGCAGAAGGCCCGCGGGCAGGGTCAGGCCGCCCAGGCTGATCGCCTCGCGGAACAGCCCGTCGCTGACCGCACCCCGCAGCGAGATGCCGAAGCCCATGGTCGCCGCGCCGAACTGGCCGATCGGCGTGTCGACGCGCAGGTTGGCGCCGGTGCCGTCGGCATCGATCTGCGTGAACAGCGGCAGGTTGCCGGACAGGATGTCCTTCAGCGCGCCGCGGTTGGCGGTCATCGCCGCCTGGCCGGGGTTCGACACCAGCCAGGCCAGCCCGCCCAGGATGGCATCGGGGCGCAGGCCGGTCGAGGTGGCATCGACGGTGTAGCTGTCCATCGCGAGCGCGATCGTCACCGGCGGCGCGCCGGGGGTGAAGGGGGCCGTCATCGTCTGGCTGACGCCGGTCGCGGCATAGGTGACCCGGCCGTCCACCCCGCCCGAGGCACCGGCCGCCGCCGTCGAGGTCAGCGTCATCGTGGCGACGTCGGACCGCGTGTCCTGCACCTCGCCGGTCGTCGGGTCGGTCACCTTCTGGGCCACCCTGATCCCGGCGATGGTGCAGGCGTTCTGGGAAAACGCCTTGAGCCGCGCGTCGAAGCTGCCCTGGCAGGACAGGCTGTCCATGCCGATCGACATCGTCATGACGCCCGGCACCTCCATGCCGAAGTTCAGCGCCTGGTCCTGCGCCACACCCCAGGTGCCGTCGCCGTTGTCGGTCAGCAGCATGCGGTGCGGGGTCATCTTCATGGCGACGCCGGCCTCGGCCGGGATCATCGACATCAGCGGCGTGGCGTCCAGCGTCACCGCATAGGCGCCGCCCTCGGGCACCACGTTCACCACGCCCGGCGTGGCGCCGAGGTAGGTCTGGAACAGCGCGGTCAGGTCGGCCGCCCCCTGCGGCGTGGCCTGGCCCCAGGCCAGTGCGGGGAAAACGGCAAGCGCGGCTGCGCCGGACAGGAAGCGGGCGGTCATCGGCAAAACTCCGTGGCTGAAAAAGCGGGCGTCAGTGGGTCCAGGCGCCCTTGCGGTCGGTGGCAAAGTTCTCGCCATAGCCGCGCGGCCGGATCACCGGGCGGCGCGGCTTGGGTTCGGTCACGACATAGTCGATGCCGCGGGCGCGGGCGTAGTCTTCCGCCTCCGTCCGGCTGGAAAAGCGCAGGCGCACCTGCGCCTGCGTGTCGGCGGAAGAGGTCCAGCCCATCAGCGGGTCGATTTCGCGCGCGTCTGCGGGTTCGTGTTCCAGCACCCAGTCATGCGTCTTGGCCTGGCCGGACTGCATCGCGGTGCGGGCGGGCTGGTAGATGCGGGCGCGCATGGGAAGACCTCCGTCACGATGCGACAGGTTATCGCTTGCCGGGGCGGGGGAGTGCAAGGGCGCTGTCGGCGGGCTACGGGGAGTGGGGTGGGGTGTGGGTGCGGCCCGCCGACAGCGTTTGCTGCTTGCCCCGGAACTGTGCCCCGTTCGTTCGCGGATTTCAACGGCAAGATGCAGCCGATCCGCGGATTTTCGCTAAGATTGAACGAAAGACCTTAACAGGCTGCTGAAGAAGTCTGCGAGGCGGAACAGTTTTCCTTCTGCGTGG
>CAZCPY010000127.1:0-8707 GCA_964499865.1 uncultured Rhodobacterales bacterium
TCCCCGTCATAACACGACGGGGGCGAGCCACCCCGAAACGAACATTGGGTCCTTCTGCCCGACGATGCGTCTTCGCGCGCGCCCTTCAACATCTGGCTGCGCAGCATGGTGCCGCCGCAGGCGGGCACCTTCCGCACCAGCGAACCCGCGGCACTTGCCGCCGCCCTGCGCGCGGGCGCGGGCATCGGGTTCCAGCCGGTCTACCAGGCGGTGCAGGACCCCGATCTGGTGGAAATCCTGCCGCCCCGCCCGGAATGGGATGCACCCCTTTGGCTGGTCACCCATGTCGACCTGCACCGCACGCTGAAGGTGCAGCGGTTCCTCTCCGCGCTGAAGGCCGCGGCGGGCGGCTGGGCCGACCGGTTGTAGGACCGGCTCCGGGGTCGGCTCTGGGGTCGGCTCTGGGGTCGGCTTTGGGGTCGGCTCTGGGGTCGGCTCTGGGGTCGGCTTTGCGGTCGGCTCCGGGGTCGGCCTTGGGGGCGGCTTTGGGGTCGGCTTTGGCCGCCTGCCGCTGCGTCAATTCCGCCCCGAGGGCAGAAAAATCGCGGCCCGTCGGCCGCTTCCCCCGCGACAGCGCGCGCGGCCCTTGCTAGGGTCGCGTCCGATGCAAAGCGGGCGCGCGGCCAACGCGCGCCCTTCGGGTCAAATCCGCCGGGCCAAGGCGCCCGGCCCGACAGTGGAGACGACGCATGGGCGTGCTTGAACGCGTGTTGGACGACAGACGGTTCCAGTGGTTCATCATCGGCGTCATCCTGTTCAACGCGGTGATCCTCGGGCTTCTGACGCTGGACCTGCCGCCGGCGCTGCGGGCGACGCTCGAGGTGCTGGACAACGTCTGCCTCGCGATCTTCGTGGTCGAACTCGGCATGAAGCTTCTGGTCCAGCGCGGCAGCTTCTTCCGCGACGGCTGGAACCTGTTCGACCTGATCGTCGTCAGCATCGCGATCATCCCGAACTCCGGCCCGCTGTCGGTGCTGCGGGCGCTGCGGGTGCTGCGGGTCATGCGGCTGGCCACCGCCGTGCCGTCGATGCGCCGCGTGCTGAACGGCATGTTCGGCGCGCTGCCCGGCGGCGCCTCGGTCGCGGGGATCCTGTTCATCCTCTACTACGTGTCGGCGATCATCGCGGTGACGCTGTTCAGGGACGCCGCGCCGGAGAACTTCGGCAGCATCGGCGAAACCTTCTTCACCCTGTTCCAGCTGATGACGCTGGAAGGCTGGAACACCATCGCCGAGAAGGTGATGAACCAGCAGCCGATGGCCTGGATGTTCTTCATCACCTTCATCGTCTTCACCAACTTCACCACGCTGAACCTGCTGTTCGGCATCATCGTCGACGCGATGGAAAAGGCGAAGGAGGACGAGGTGCGCGAGGAACTCGCCGAGCAGGGCGTGGACATCGAGGAAAGGTCCACCGACATGCGCGTCGCCACGATCGAGAACGATGTCAGGCAGATCCGCGAAATGCTGCTGGAGATGAAGGGCGTCCGCGCCGCCGAATGACCGGCCCCCCTTGCACGGCGGCGCCGGGCGCGGGATGAACGCCCGCGTCCGCACAGGGGAAGGTCCGTCATGGCGATCCGCGTCACCGTCTGGGGGGAAAACGTCCACGAACAGAAGAACCGCGTCGTGGCGCAGGTCTATCCCCTGACGATGCACGGCACCATCGCCGCCGCGCTGAACCGCGTGCCGGGGATCGTGGCCGGCACGGCGACGCTGCAGGACCCCGACCACGGCATGACGCCGGAACGGCTGGCGGCGACCGACGTGCTGGTCTGGTGGGGCCATGCCGCGCATGCCGAGGTGGCCGACGCGGTGGCCGACCGCGTGGCATCGGCGGTGCATGGCGGCATGGGCCTGATCGCGCTGCATTCCGCGCATTTCGCCAAGCCCTTCAAGCGGCTGATGGGCACGCCCTGCACCCTGTCCTGGCGCGAGGCGGGCGAGCGTGAACGGCTCTGGGTCACCGCCCGCAACCACCCCATCGCCGCCGGTCTGCCCGACCATTTCGAACTGGAGACGGAGGAGATGTACGGCGAGCCGTTCGGCATCCCCGAGCCGCAGGAGACCGTCTTCATCTCGTGGTTCCAGGGCGGCGAGGTGTTCCGGTCGGGCGCCACATGGACGCGCGGGGCGGGGCGGGTGTTCTATTTCCGGCCCGGGCACGAGACCTACCCCAGCTACCACGACGCCAACGTGCAGCGCGTGATCGCCAATGCGGTCGCTTGGGCGCACAACCCCGCGCCCCGCATCGCCGACCCCTCCGACGCCCCCAACCGCCCGGTGGCACAGGCGCTGGAGCCGCTGGTGGAACGCGGGCCCCGCCTGCACCACGACGGCGAGGCGGGGTTCCGCTGATGCGCCTGTTGATCCTGGGCACCGGCGGCATGGCGGGCAACCACGCCGAGGCCTTCGCGAGGATCCCCGGGGTGCGGATCGTGGCGGGCGTGGACACGCGCCCCGGACCTTTGGCGGCATTCCGCGAAAAGCATGGCATTCCCATGGGCTTCGGCAGCGTTCTTGAGGCGCTGGACTGGGGCTTGTTCGATGCCGTGGCCAACGTCACCCCCGACGCCGCGCATCACGCCACGACGCTGCCCTGCCTCGCCGCGGGCAAGCATGTGCTGTGCGAAAAGCCGCTGGCGACCAACGCGGCGGACGCCGCCGAGATGGCCGCCGCAGCGGCCGCGGCGGGTGTGGTGAACATGGTCAACCTCAGCTACCGCAACGTCCCCGCGCTGCAACGGGCCGCCGCCATGGTGGCGGCCGGGCAGATCGGCGAGGTGCGGCACGTCGAGGCGTCCTACCTGCAAAGCTGGCTCCTGCAACCCGCCTGGGGCCATTGGGACCGCGAGCCGCAGTGGCTGTGGCGGCTGTCCCGCGCGCACGGGTCCAAGGGCGTGCTGGGCGATGTCGGGATCCATATCCTCGACTTCGCGACCCATGCCGCGGGGCTCGCGGTCAGCGCGGTGTCCTGCCAGCTTGCGACCTTCCCCAAGGCGCCGGGGGACCGGATCGGCGACTACGCGCTCGACGCCAACGATTCGGCCACGTTGCAGCTCCGCCTCGCCAACGGTGCGCTTGGCACCATCGGCGCCACGCGGATGGCCGCGGGGCACCTCAACGACCTGCGCCTGCGGCTTTACGGCACCAGGGGCGGGCTGGAGGTCGGCTTCGAGAAGGCGACGAGCACCCTGCGCGCCTGCCTGTCGCCGGGGCTGGAGGCGGCGGCCTGGCACGACATCCCCTGCCCGCCCGTGCCTGCGATCTACGACCGCTTTGCCGCCGCCGTGCGGGGTGACGGCGCGGCCGACCCCGACTTCGCCCGCGGCGCGGCCCTGCAGGCGGTGCTGGACGCGGCCGAGGCCTCGGCGGCAGACGGCGGGCGGGCGCAGCGTCTCTAGGCGTGTTCCCGTTCTGATCTCGTTAACCTTCGCCTGCCAGACTGGCGCGGCAATCCGCTGCCAAAGGTGCCCGATGACCGCCCGTTCCCTGACGATCCTGCGCCCGCTGAACGCCCTGCCGATGGGGGAACTGACGCTGTTTGCCGCGCTTCTGATGGTGTTGATGCGCGCGGCCTGACGGGTTGGCGCCCGCGGCGGCCGGGGCTATCCTGCCCGCATGGACGGGTTGTTCTGGCTGCATGTGAAAAAGGCCGCGGGCACCACCGCCCGCGCGGCGCTGGGGCCGCTCTACACCCAGACCGACCGCCGCCAGACCGTGCCCGACATCCGCAGCCTGCCGCGCGCAGAGTGGAACGACGCGCTGAACAACTACCGCCAGCCGCTGGGGCCCCACACCTTCCGCCGCTGCCTCTATGCCCGGGACGTCCTGTGGCCAGGGGCGTGGGATGGGATGGTGCGGCTGGCCTTCCTGCGGCACCCGGTGTCGCGGGCGGTGTCGATGTGCGACTATCTCTTCGACCCGCTGAAAAGCGCCGCCACCCGCCGCGCCTGGTGGCAGACGCCGCGCCGCGGGCCGCTGTCGCGGCGCAACCCGTTCTCGCGGACGGCGGTCTACGAGCTGTTCCTCGATGCGCTGGAACACCAGGCGGCGTATCGGCACGGTCCCGACCCGGCGGCACCCTACGACCTGCACTTCGCCACCCACACCGCGCCGGTCCACCCCGACGTGACCGACGAGGCGGGCCGCCTCTTGCTGTCCCACCCCGTCCGGCTGGAGCATTTCGAGGCGGGCATCGACCTCGCCTATGCCGCCATCGGCCTGCCCCGGCCGGACGGGACGCGCGCCCTGCGCCGCCACACCGCCCGCCGGTCGCAGGCCTACCGGCCGACGCCGGCGCAGCGGGCGCGCACCGAGGCGCTGTTTGCCGCCGACATGGCGCTCTACGAGGATGCGCTGCGGCCCTGAGGGGCGTCAGTCGCAGGCCAGGGCCGCGTCGAAGGTCTCGACCGCCGGCCACAGCGTGAAGCGCCCGCCCGCTTCGGTCGTGCAGGTCAGGATCGGGAAGTTGTCGCCGTTGTTGTGGAACAGGCACCGGAAGCTGCCCCCCGCCCGGTCGCGCCCGACGATCAGGTTCTCGGCCCCGTCCCAGGGATCGAAGCGCATCGCCAGCGCCTGGCCCCGGCAGTCGAAGGCGGCCAGCCCCTGCCCCGCGGGTTCGATCCGCAGCATCCCGTCCAGCGGCGCGCCGGGCGAAGGTCCCTCGCGCCCGACCTGTTCGTACAGGCCCCTGAAGTAGTCCGGCCCCGGCACCCCCGGCGCCGCCACCGCCGCCCCTGCCGCCAGCAGCAGCAGGGCCGCGGCCCCGGCCCTCCTCACGGCGCCGCCGCCTTCAGCGCGGCCTCCAGCGCCGGGCGGAAACGGCGCTCGTAGTCGGTGCCGATCAGCGGGCCGATGAAGCGCATCAGGACCGTCCCCTGCCCGTCCAGGATGAAGGTCTCGGGCGGGGCGCTTACGCCCCACTCCACGCGGCCGCGGCCCAGCGGGTCCGAGGCCACGGCGAAGAACGGGTTACCGTAGTCGGCCAGATAGGCCGCCCCGGCCTCCGGGCCTTCCATGATGTTGAAGCCCGCGATGCGCACGCCCTGCGCCGCCATCTCCATCAGCACGGGATGTTCCGCCCGGCAGGGCGGGCACCAGGAACCCCAGAAGTTCAGGACCGTGACCTGCCCGGTGCGAAAGTCCGCGGCGGTCAGCGCGGGGATCCCCGGCAGGCCCGCCGCGGGCACCGCCGGCGCGGGCTGTCCGATGAAGGTCGAGGGAAGGTCGTTGGGATTGTCGCGCCACATCCCCATCGCGAACAGCCCGGCCAGCGCCAGGAACAGGACCGGCGGAAGCGCCATCAGCCACCTACCCATGCCGTCCCCCCCCTGCGCCCGCCTCGGCCCTGGCCAGCGCGCGGCGCACGCGGGCCGCGCGCCACAGCGACAGCGCGACCAGCCCCCCCAGAAGCAGCGCCGTCACCCCGTAGGAGGCCAGCACCGCGAACGCGAATCTGCCGAGGTCCGGCATCATGCCATCCGCTCCCGCATCGACAGCGCCAGCAGGCGGCGGGCGCGGACCTCGGTCCGCGTGCGCAGCAGCACCAGCGTCACGAACAGCATGAAGAACCCCGCGATCGAGACATAGAGCGGGTTCGAGAAGACATCGGCCATGTTCTCCTCGCGGTCGAGGCTGAGGCTCGACCCCTGATGCAGGCCCTGGTCGCCGAAGACGAGCACGGCATAGCGCGACAGGAAGGCAAAGACGGTGCCGACAAGGCACAGGATGCCGGTCAGGTCGGCCGCCGTCTCCGGCGCTTCGACCGCCTGCCACAGCGCGATGTAGCCCAGGTAGAACAGCGCCAGGATCAGGAACGCGGTCAGCCGCGGGTCCCATTCCCACCAGCTGCCCCAGATCGGCTGGCCCCACAATGCCCCGGTCGCAAGCCCGACCAGGGTGAAGGTCAGCCCCACCGGCGCCGCCGCCCGCGCCGCCAGCGCGCTGACATGGTGGCGGCGGATCAGCCAGACCAGCGAGGCCAGAAGCATCATGAACCACGTGCCCGTGGCCATCATCGCGGCGGGCACGTGCAGGAAGATGATCTTGACGGATGCGCCCTGGCGGAAGTCGTCGGGCGTGAGGAAGAACCCCCAGCCCAGGCCCGCCGCCAGCAGCAGCGCCGCAGCACCCGCACACCACGGCAGCAGGCGCGCCGACAGCGCCATGAAGCGGACGGGATTGGCATAGTCCCACAACGACATGCGCCTGAGCTAGAGGACGCGCGCGCGAAGGGCAAGCGCGCTCACCGCAGGTTGATCCGCAGGGCGGCAGCCGTGGCAAAGGGCAGCACCGCCAGGCACCCGGCCGACACGGCCGCAACCAGCAGCAGCGGCGTCCCCGCCGCCAGTCCCGCCGCACCCCGCTGCGCCGCCCCGGCCCCGAACACCAGCGTCGGCAGATACATCGGCAGGACCAGCAGCGACAAGAGCAGCCCGCCCCGCTTGAGCCCGACCGTCAGCGCCGCGCCAAAGCCGCCGATCAGCGACAGCGCGGGCGTCCCCAGCAGCAGCGCCGCGAACAGCGGCCCCGCCGCCGCCGCCGGCAGGTGCAGGAGCACCCCCAGCGGCAGCGCCGCCAGCGTCAGCGGCAGCCCCGTCGTCACCCAGTGCGCCACCGCCTTGGCCAGCGCCACCGCCTCCAGCGGCAGGGGGGCGGTCGCCAGAGCCTCCAGCGCGCCGTCCTCGGCCTCGGCCACGAACATCCGCTCCAGCGTCAGCAGGCAGGCCAGCAGCGCCCCCACCCACAGCACGCCCGCCGCGACCGGGGCCAGCCGTGCGGCGTCGGTCCCGGCGCCCAGGGGGACCAGCACGACGACGATCAGGAAGAACCCCAGCGCCAGCCCGAACCCGCCGCCCGCGCGCACGGCGATCTTCAGGTCGCGGGCCACCAGCGCGATCATGCGACCCCCGCGAAGGCGTCCGCCGGCGGCCTCGCGCGGCAGGGCGCAAGGTCGAAGGCCTCGGTCCCGGCCAGCGGCAGGTGCGAGGCGATCAGCGCCAGCCCGCCCGCCGCCAGATGCGCCGCCAGCGCCGCCTCGAAGGCGGCGACCGAGGCTGCGTCCAGCGACACCGTCGGCTCGTCGCACAGCCACAGGGGCCGCCCGCTGACCACCAGCCGCGCCAGCCCCGCCCGCCGCCGCTGCCCCGCCGACAGCTCGCGCCCCGGCCGGTCGGCCAGCGGCGTCAGGCCAAAGGCCTGCAAGGCGGGGCCGATGTCGCGGCGGGCGTGCAGCGCGGCCCAGAAGCGCAGGTTCTCCGCCACCGTCAGCGTCGGCTTGACCGCATCCAGATGCGCCGCCAGCACCAGCCGGTCCTCGGCGCCCTCGACCTTTCCTGCCAGCGCGGGCAAAAGCCCCGCCACGGTGCGCAGCAGCGTCGTCTTGCCCGCCCCGTTCGGCCCGGTCAGCACCACGGCCCGGCCGGGGCGGACGGTCAGGCGCACGCCCTCCACCACCGGCCAGCCGCCGCGGCCGCAGGTCAGGTCGGTCAGCGCAAGGTCCATGGCCCCTGCCCTAGCCGATCCTGCCCGCCCGCGCTACACCCCCCGGACCAGAACAGGAGACCGCCATGCCCCTTTCTCCCCGCCGCTTCGGCCGCCTCGACCGCGCCGTCCACCCCGTAGGCTTCGGTGCCTGGGCCATCGGCGGCACCTGGGGCGAGGTGTCGGAGGCCGACGCCCGGGCGGCGCTGGAAGCCGCCCTCGACAACGGCTGCGATGTCATCGACACCGCCGATGTCTACGGCGACGGCCGGTCGGAACGCATCATCCGCGACACCCTCAAGGGGGTCCCGCAGCGCCCCTTCGTCGCCACCAAGGCCGGCCGCCGCCTGCCGAAACAGGTGCCCGAGGGCTACACGCTGGAAAACCTGACCGCCTGGACCGACCGCTCGCGCGCCAATCTCGGGATGGACTGCCTCGACCTCGTGCAGCTCCACTGCCCGCCGCACGCGGCGATCCGTGGAGAACAGGTCTGGGACGCGCTGGAAACGCTGAAGGCGCGCGGCGCCGTCGCCGCCTACGGCGTCTCGGTCGAGACGGTGGCCGAGGCGATGGACGCCGTCGCCCGGCCCGGCGTCGCCAGCATCCAGATCATCTGGAACGCCTTCCGCCTGAAACCGGCCGAGACCTTCTTCCCCGCCGCCGCCCGGGCAGGCGTGGGCGTGATCGCCCGCGTGCCCCTCGCCTCGGGCCTGCTCACCGGCAAGATGACCGCAGCCAGCAGCTTCGCCGCCGACGACCACCGCAGCTTCAACCGCGACGGCGCGGCCTTCGACAAGGGCGAGACCTTCTCCGGCGTGCCCTGGGATGTCGCCCTCGCCGCCGTCGAGGACCTGCGCCCCCTGGTCCCCGGCGGCACCACCATGGCCGCCTGGGCGCTGCGCTGGTGCCTGATGGAGGACGCCGTCACCGTCGTCATCCCCGGCGCCAGGACCGCCGCCCAGGCACGGGGCAACATGGCGGCAGGCGACCTGCCGCCCCTCGGCGCCGAGACCATGGCGGCAGTGCGCGCCATCTACGACACCCGCGTCCGCCCGCACGTCCACCACCTCTGGTAAGCCGGATTCCGCCCCTTCATCTTGGCTGAAATACCCCGGGGTCCGGGGCAGCGCCCCGGGTCTCTCCACCCGCGCCACGCCACCGCACCGGACCCGCGGCAGCCACGGCGGGCGAGCACCCCCGCCCCTCTTCGGGGTGGGGTCGAG
>CAZCPY010000128.1:0-8566 GCA_964499865.1 uncultured Rhodobacterales bacterium
TCCATCGTCGCCTTGTCGGTCTCGATCTCGGCCAGGATCTGGCCCGACTTGACCGCATCGCCCTCCCTGACCAGCCACTTGGCCAGCGTGCCTTCCTCCATCGTGGGGGAAAGGGCCGGCATCAGAACCTGCGTTGCCATGGTGCTGTCCCCTTACGCGTAGATGTCGGTCCAGAGCTCGCCGAGCGGCGGCTCGGGGCTGTCCTTGGAAAACTCGGCCGCCTCGTTGACGATGGCCTTGATCTCCTTGTCGATCGACTTGAGGTCGTCCTCGGAGGCAAGGCCCCCCTGCACCAGCAGGTCGCGGACGTGTTCGATGCAGTCCTTTTCGGACCTGACCTTTTCCACCTCCTCGCGCGTGCGGTACTTGGCGGGGTCCGACATCGAATGGCCGCGGTAGCGGTAGGTCATCATCTCGAGGATGTAGGGCCCCTTGCCCGCGCGGCAGTGCGCGGTCGCCTTGGCGCCCGCGGCCTTGACGGCCAGCACGTCCATCCCGTCCACCTGCTCGCCCGGGATGCCGTAGGCCAGACCGCGGCCGAACAGCGTGGTGGACTTCGTGGACCGCCTGACCGAGGTGCCCATGGCGTACTGGTTGTTCTCGATCACGAAGATCACCGGCAGGTCCCAGATCTCGGCCATGTTGTAGGTCTCGTAGACCTGGCCCTGGTTCGAGGCGCCGTCGCCGAAATAGGTGAAGGTGACGTTGTCGTTGCCCTTGTAGCGGTCGCTCAGCGCCAGCCCGGCACCCAGCGGCACCTGCGCCGCGACGATCCCGTGGCCGCCGTAGAACTGCTTCTCGCGGCTGAACATGTGCATCGAGCCGCCCTTGCCCTTGGAATAGCCCCCGCTGCGCCCCGTCAGTTCGGCCATCACGCCGCGCGGGTCCATCCCGCAGGCCAGCATGTGGCCGTGGTCGCGGTAGCTGGTGATCCGCTTGTCGCCCTCCCTGGCCACCGCCTCCAGCCCCACGACGACCGCCTCCTGCCCGATGTAGAGATGGCAGAAACCGCCGATCAGGCCCATCCCGTAGAGCTGCCCGGCCTTTTCCTCGAATCGGCGGATCAGCAGCATCTCGCGGTAGTAGTGCAGCAGTTCGTCCCTGGAAACGTTTGATTTCGCTTCCGGTTTCCTGGTGGCCATGCGGCTGTCCTCCCGCGCCCGAACGATCGTTCAACGTTAAACGAATGCTAGCGCATCGGGGAAAGCGGGGCCAAGGGGAAAATGCCGCGCAAGCCCTGGCGTTCCTGCACGGCAGACATGCGAAGGCCCCGTCCGGCGGCTGCCGGACGGGGCCCTGCGGGACGCCCCGGGGGGGGATCAGTAGCCCGCGGCCGGGGCGGGCGGCGGTCCGGGCGTCCGGTCGGAGGCGTCTTCACGCGTCGCGTCGGCGCGGGCGCGGTCGTCCATGAAGGCGTCGAACTCCTTCTTGTCCTTGGCCTCGCGCAGCCGGTTCAGGAACGCCTCGAAGGCCTCCTGCTCGTCCTGCAGGCGGCGCAGGGTTTCCGCCTTGTAGGCGTCGAAGGCGGCATTGCCCGAAGACCGCAAGGTCGAGCGCGCGCTGAACGCGTGGAACAGGTCACGGCTGCGGTCTTGGCCGGGGGCGTTGCGGTGGCGGCGGGAACCGCAGGAACGGGTGAACATGCGTCTGCTCCAGATCATGTAGGCGAGAAGGGCAAGGCCGACGGGCCAGAACAGGACGAAGCCCAGCACCGTGGCGGCGATCCAGGCCCAGCGGCCGCGGTCGTCGAGCCAGGCTTCCGCCCGGCGAAAGGCCCCGGCGATCCCGCCGGAAGGATAGGGGGTCGAGGCTGTGGTCATTGCGGTCTCCAGGGCGTCGGATGAATGTTTAGGCGCTTCACATGACGCTAGATTGCCCTGCGGCGGCGGGAAATCAAGAGCGCATGTTAAGGAAATTCACATGCGCCCCGCCGCTCGTGCTGGCCGCGCCGTCCGGCCGGTGCCAAGCTCCGCCCGCCCCGCCCGGATCAGCCGCGCCGGCGGCTCCGGGTCCGCGCGGTCAAGACGGCGCCGGCAGGGGCGGGACCTGCCCGCCCGGTGCGGGCCGATGCGATCCGGCAGGCTTTCGAACCCGGCAAGGCCCGGCATGGCATGGACCGCGAACCCGGCCTTGCGCGGCGGAAGGCCGGCGCAGGGATCGCATGCAGCCGGCGCGCCTTGCCCTGCCTCGGTTCGGGCAGGGCGGCGATGCGTGCCTCCGCTTGCGCGGCCTCCACCGGGGCGGTCCCGGCGGCAAGCCTGGCACCGGTGCGCCCGCCGATCTATACCTCGACCCATGACCCCGCCCGACGCCACCGCCCCCGACGCTACCGCCCCCGACGCCACCGCCCCCGACGCCACCGCCCCCGACGCCACCGCCCCCGACGCCACTGCCCCCGACGCCGCCCTGATCGAGACGCTGGCCCGGGCGGCGCTGGCCGACCTGCCGGACCCCTGGCGCACCGCCGCCGGCGCCGTCGTGCTGCGCGTCGAGGAGTTTCCGACCGACGCGATGCTCGATGACCTCGGGCTCGAGGACCCCTTCGAGCTGACCGGCCTCTACGACGGCGTGCCCCTGACCGAAAAGTCGGTCGGCGACCAGCCGCTCAAGCCCGATGCGATCTGGCTGTTCCGCCGCCCGATCCTCGACGAATGGGCCGACCGCGGCAACGTCACGCTGCGGGAACTGGTGGCGCATGTGGTCGTGCACGAACTCGCGCACCACTTCGGCTGGACCGACGACGAGATCGCCGCCGTCGACCCCTGGTGGGAATAGGCGCACAGCAACCCTGCACGCCTGCACATCACGAACCCGCGCGCGGCGGTCCCCCGGCAGGCGTCCGCGCTATCCTTGCCCGAGCCACAGGAGGACCCGCCATGCTGACCCGCCGCCAGACCTTCATGACCGCCGCCGCCCTGCCCGCCGCGCTCGCGCTGCCCGTGCGCGCCGAGGCGCCGCTGCTCGGCCCGTCGGCTCCCGCGCCCTTCCACCGCATCCGCCTTGGTGGCTTCGAGGTGACCGCGCTGCTCGCCGGCACCCGCACCCAGGACAAGCCGCAGGAGACCTTCGGGCTGAATGTCAGCGCCGAGGACTTCGCCCGCGTCTCGGCCGAGAACCGCATCCCGGCCGACCGCAGCCAGGGCTACTTCACCCCCACCGTGGTCAACACCGGGGCGGAACTCGTGCTGTTCGACACCGGGCTTGACCCCGCGGGCATCACCGGCGCGCTGGCCGCGGCGGGCTACACGCCCGGACAGGTGGATACGGTCGTGCTGACCCACATGCACCCCGACCACATCGGCGGTCTGGCGGGCGATGCCGGCCCCACCTTCCCCAACGCGCGCATCGTGACCGGCGCCGTCGAGCACAACTTCTGGACCGCCGAACCCAGCGAAGGCTTCACCGCCAAGGTCGCGCCGCTGAACGACCGCATCACCTTCGTCGATGACGGCGGCAGCGCCGGAGCGGGGCTGACGGCGATGGCCGCCTTCGGCCATTCGCCCGGCCACATGGGCTGGATGCTGGAAAGCGAAGGCCAGCGCCTGATGCTGACCGCCGACCTTGCCAACCATCCCGTCTGGTCGCTGGCCTACCCGGACTGGCAGGTGCGCTTCGACCGCGACAAGGCGGCGGCGGCGGCGGCGCGGCGGCGGGTGCTGGGGATGCTGGCGGCCGACGGGGTGCCGATGATCGGCTATCACATGCCCTTCCCGGCGCTCGGCTATGTCGAAACCCGCGGCGACGGCTTCCGCTATGTGCCTGCGCTGTATCAATTCTCGATGAACGGGTGACGGCGCCCCGCGGGTGACGTTTCCGCCGCCCGGGCTAGCTGCTAGGGTCGCGGCAACGAAAGGACGACGATGCGCTTCCTGCGGCGGGCCCTGACCGGTTTCCTGATGACGGCGGCGACGCTGGCGCTGCTGGTGCTGGCCGTCGAGCGCATCGTCTCGGCCCGTCAGGAAACCGCCGATGACGGCGGCCGCCCGGCCGAGGAGCGCGTCTTCGCCGCCGCCGTCCTGCGCGCCGAGGCGCGCGCGGCGACCCCCGTCATCACCGTCTACGGCGAGGTGCGCGCCGCCCGCGCGCTGGAACTGCGCGCGGCCTCCGCGGGCCGCGTCATCGACCTGTCCGCCGGCTTTCGCGACGGCGGGCGCGTGACGGCGGGCGAGGTGCTCATGCGCCTCGACCCCGCCGAGGCGCAGGCCAGCCGCGACCTGGCCGCCGCCGGCGTCTCCGAGGCGCAGGCGCTGGCCGCAGAGACCGCCGCGGCACTGTCGCTGGCGCACGACGACCTTGCCGCCGCGCAGGCGCAGGCGGCGCTGCGGGCCCAGGCTCTGGACCGCCAGCGCGACCTTGACGCCCGCGGTGTGGGCAGTGCCGCGGCGGTCGAGGCGGCGGCGCTGGCGGCCTCGGCCGCCGACCAGGCGGTGCTGTCGCGCAGGTCCGCCCTGGCGGGGGCAGAGGCGGCGGTGGGCCGCGCCGCAAGCGGGCTCGAGCGCGCCCGCATCACGCTGGCCGAAGCCGACCGCGCGCTGTCCGAAACCGTGCTGACCGCGCCCTTCGACGGCGCGCTCGCCGGGGTGACGGTGATCCCGGGGCGCCTCCTGTCGCCCAATGAACGCCTGGGCGACCTGATCGACCCGGCGGTGCTGGACGTGGCCTTCCGCCTTTCGGCGCAGGATTTCGCGCGGCTGGCCGATGCCGCGGGCAGGCTTCCCCCGCTCGGCATCAAGGTTGCGCTGGAAAGCGGCGGCACCGCCTTTGCCGCCGCGGGCCGCGTCACCCGCGTCTCTGCCGCCGTGGGCGAAGGCCAGACGGGACGCGAGGTCTTCGCCACGCTCGACACGGCTGCGGCGCTGCGGCCCGGCGATTTCGTGACCGTCACGCTGACCGAACCCCCGATCGCCGCCGCCGTCGACCTGCCCGCCACGGCGCTGGGGTCGGATGGCGCGGTGCTGGTGCTGGGCGCCGAGGACCGGCTGTCCCTGCTGCCCGTCACGCTGCTCCGCCGCCAGGGCGACCGCGTGCTGCTGGCGCCCGAGGGGCTGGCGGGCCGCGAGGTGGTCACCGACCGCGCGCCCGTGCTGGGGGCCGGCATCCGCATCCGACCCGTGCGCCCGGGCCAGGCCGGGGAAGCCGAGATGATCGACCTGTCGCCCGAACGCCGCGCCGCGCTGATCGCACAGGTGGAAGGCAACACCCGCATGCCCGCCGACGCCAAGGCCAGGCTGCTGGCGCAGCTCAACGCCGACGGCCCGGTGCCCGCCCGCATCGTGGCCCGCCTCGAAGGGCGCGACGGCTGATGGCCGGCCGCGACGACCCCAAGGCGCGCGGGGCGACGGGCATCCTGTCCACCTTCACCCGTCACCGCACGCTTGCGAACCTGCTGCTTGCGGTGATGCTGGCGGCGGGGGTGCAGGCGGCACTGAACATCCGCGCGCAGTTCTTCCCCGATACCGTGGTCTCCGAGGTCGACGTCGCGCTCGCCTGGGAAGGTGCGGGGGCCGAGGACGTGGACCGCGGCCTTGTGGCGGTGGTGGAACCTGCCCTGCTGGCGCTGGACGGGGTGACCGCGGTCACCTCGCGCGCCACCGAGGGCCGCGCCCAGATCAGCCTGGAATTCGAGCCCGGCCAGGACCTCGACCGCGCCACCGATGCCGTGCAGACCGCGCTCGACGGCGTCACCGGCCTGCCCGACGGCGTCGATCCCCCCGAGGTGCGTCGCGCCGTCTGGCGCGACCAGGTGACCGACATCGTCATCAGCGGCCCCGTCGGCATCGACCAGCTTGGCCGCTTCACCGACGACCTGACCGCCCGGCTCTTCGCCCGCGGCATCACCCGCACCACGATCCGCGGCTTTGCCGCGCCGCGGATCACGGTCGAGGTGCCTTCGGCGATGCTCTACCGCCATGGGCTGGCGATGTCCGACATCGCCGCCGCCATCGCGGCGCAGGTCAGCACCGCGCCCGCGGGCGAGGTCGCGGGCGGCGAGGCGCGCGTGCGCACGGGGCAGGAGGCGCGCGATGCCGAAAGGCTCGCGGCCATCGTGCTGCGCGCCGACACCGGGGGCGGTGCGCTGACGCTGGCCGATGTGGCGCGGATCCGCACCGAGGCCGCCAACAGCGGCCGCGCGGCCTTCGTCGGCGACAACCCGGCGATGACGATCCGCGTCGACCGCAACGACACCGGCGACGCGATCCGCCTGCAGGCCGAGGTCGAGGCGGCAGTGGCCGAGGTGCAGGCGACCCTGCCGCCCGGCGTGACCATCGACCTCGTGCGCGCGAGGGCCGAACAGATCACCGCGCGGCTGGAACTGCTGCTCGACAATGCGGTGGCGGGGCTTCTGATCGTGCTGGTGCTGCTGTTCCTGTTCCTGAACGCGCGCAGCGCGATCTGGGTGGCGTCGGGGATTCCGGTGGCCCTGGGGGCGGGGCTGGCGGCGATGCACTGGGGCGGGCTGACCATCAACATGATCTCGCTCTTCGCGCTGATCCTGATGGTGGGGGTGGTGGTCGATGACGCCATCGTCGTGGCCGAACACGCCGACTACCGCGCCCGCGAGCTGGGCGAGGACCCGACGGCCGCCGCGGAAGGCGCGGCGCAGCGGATGTGGTGGCCGGTCTTCGCCTCGATGCTGACGACGGTCATCGCCTTCGCGGGCCTGATGGCGATCGGCGGGCGGTTCGGCGACCTGATCGCCGACATCCCCTTCACCGTCATCGCCGTGCTGGTGGCCAGCCTCATCGAGTGCTTTCTCATCCTGCCCAACCACATGCGCCACGCCCTTGCGGCGCACAGGCAGGGCGCCTGGTACGATGCGCCCTCGCGCGTGGTGAACCGCGGGTTCGCCTGGGTCCGCGACCGGCTGGTGCGGCCGCTGATGCGCGCGATCCTCTGGGCGCGTTATCCGGTGGCGGCGGCGGCGGTGTTCCTGCTGGCCACGCAGGCCGCGATGTTCCTGCGCGGCGACGTGCAGTTCCGCTTTTTCGACGCGCCCGAACAGGCGTCGGTCACCGGCAACTTCGCCATGCTGCCGGGCGCGACGCGCGCCGATGCCGCGGCGATGATGCGCGAACTGCAGCGCGCCGCGACGGCGGTGGCGGCGCGCTACGAGGCCGAATACGGGCGCAACCCGATCGAATTCGCGATGGCCGAACTTGGCGGGTCGGTCGGCCGCGGCCTGTCGGGGTCGGATACCAAGGACCCCGACCTGCTGGGCGGCCTGTCGCTGGAGCTGATCGAACCCGACGCCCGGCCCTATTCCAGCTTTGCCTTCATCGCCGACCTTCAGCAAGAGGTCCGCGCCCATCCGCTGCTCGAGGAGCTGAGCTTCCGCGGCGCCCGCTTCGGCCCCGGGGGCGATGCGATCTCGGTCGATCTTGCGGGCGCCGACGCGCCCGTGCTCAAGGCCGCGGCCGAGGCGCTCAAGGCCGCGCTGGCCCCCGTCCCCGGCGTCTCCGCGCTCGAGGATACGCTGGCCTGGGACAAGGAAGAGCTGGTCCTGACCCTGACCCCGCAGGGCCAGGCGCTCGGCTTCCGCATCGACGAGCTGGGCCGCGCGCTGCGCCACCGGCTGGAGGGGATCGAGGCCGCGACCTTCCCCGACGGCCCGCGCACCGCCACGATCCGGGTGGAACTGCCCGCGGGCGAGATGACCGCCGATTTCCTCGACCGCACGCTGATGCGCACGCCGGCAGGCGCCTGGGTGCCGCTGGCCGATATCGTGCAGGTCAGCGCGCGCGACGGCTTTTCGGTGATCCGGCGCGAGAACGGGCTGCGCGTGGTCACCGTCTCGGGCGACATCGCGGCCGACGATCCGGTCGCGGCCAATGCGGTGCAGGACCGCCTGCGGACCGAGATCCTGCCGCGGATCGAGACCGAATTCGGCGTCGTTGCGCGCCAGTCGGGGGCGGTGGTGCACGAGCAGGAGTTCCTGTCCGGCGCGGGCTTCGGCTTTGCGCTGTGCATTCTCGGCATCTACCTGACGCTGGCCTGGATCTTCGCCTCGTGGACGCGGCCCTTCGTGGTGCTGGCGGTGATCCCCTTCGGCCTGATCGGCGCGATCTGGGGGCACTGGCGGTGGGATGTGCCGATGTCGATGTTCTCGATCGTCGGGCTGATCGGCATGGCGGGCATCATCGTCAACGGCGCCATCGTGCTGGTCGATGCGGTGGACGAACGCAGCGACGGGCAAGGCCTGGCCTCGGCGCTGGTCGATGCCGTGGCCGACCGCCTGCGGCCGGTGTTCCTGACCACGGCGACCACGGTGCTGGGCCTCGCACCGCTGCTCTACGAAACCAGTTCGCAGGCGATCTTCCTCAAGCCCACCGTCATCACCCTGGTCTACGGCCTGGGCTTCGGGGCGGTGCTGGTGCTGGTGGTCACGCCGGTGATGCTGATGATCGGCGCCGACATCGGCGCGCAGGTCCGCGGATTGCGGCGGGGCTTGCGCAGGGGCCGGGTGCGGCGGGCCCTGGGGTTCACCGCCGCAGCCGCCGCGCTGGCGGGCGGGGCGGCGGCGGCGGCGGGGACGGCGCTGGCGCCGGGGCTCGGGCTGGCGCTGGCC
>CAZCPY010000129.1:0-8408 GCA_964499865.1 uncultured Rhodobacterales bacterium
CCGGGTTGTTCTCCAGCGTCTGCACCAGGTTCGGCTGCATCGCGTCCTTCAAGAGCACCGTCATCGCCCCGTCGGCCTTGAGGTCGCGGCAGTAGACCGGTTTCTTCTCGCGCGTATAGGCCACGACGATGTCGCCCAGCCGCTTTTCCAGGTCGCGCAGGTCCTTCGACAGGCACAGGATCGCCATCACCTCGGAGGCGACCGTGATGTCGAACCCGGTCTGCCGGGGAAAGCCGTTCGACACCCCGCCGAGGCTGACCACGATGTCGCGCAGCGCGCGGTCGTTCATGTCCATGACGCGGCGCCAGACGATACGGCGTTCGTCGATGTCCAGCGCGTTGCCCCAGTAGATGTGGTTGTCGATCATCGCCGACAGCAGGTTGTGGGCGCTGGTGATGGCGTGGAAGTCGCCGGTGAAGTGGAGGTTCATCTCTTCCATCGGGACGACCTGCGCATGGCCGCCGCCCGCCGCCCCGCCCTTCATCCCGAAGTTCGGGCCGAGGCTCGCCTCGCGGATGCAGACCACCGCGCGCTTGCCGATCCGGTTCAGCCCGTCGCCCAGGCCCACGGTGGTGGTGGTCTTGCCTTCCCCGGCGGGCGTGGGGTTGATCGCGGTGACCAGGATCAGCTTGCCGTCGGGCCTGCCCTGAAGCGAGGCAATGAAGTCCTGCCCGACCTTGGCCTTGTCATGGCCATAGGGCAGCAGGTGCTCCGCCGGGATGCCCAGCCTGGCGCCGACCTCGAGGATCGGTTTCTTCTGCGCCGCGCGGGCGATCTCGATGTCGGTCTTGACGGCCATGGCGGCACCTCCGGGGTTGTGGTGCCGTGATAGCGACAGGCGGGCGCCGGAAATGGCGGGTTTGCGACATTCCGACGCGGAATCCGCCCATCGCGGCGGCCTGCGCCTGATACGGCACAGGAATGCCGTCTGTCAACACGGCGGAATTTCTATTCCGTCCCGCGCGGCGCCTCGGCAGGCGCCCAGGGCCGCTGGTCCGGCACGTGCAGCCGCAGCGTGCCCCCCAGCCGCAGGGTGCCCTCGCGCTCCACCCAGGCCGTCACGCCCCGCCGCCCCTCGGCCGCCGTCTTGAACGCCTTGCCCTGTGCATGGCCGGCCCTGGCGATCGTTACTGCGGGTTCCTGGCAGGGGCGGTTCTCCATGTCGATGACCAGCGTCACCCCGTCCTCTCCCTGCAGCCGCGACGACGGCGGCAGGTGGGTGAAGTCGGGGATCCCCGCGACCGCGAGCGAAGCGCCGACCCAGGCATAGTCGATCGCCTCCAGCCCCATCCGCGCCGCCACGTCCGCCATCTCTTCGGCCGAGACGACGGAAAGCTGCCGCACGTTGCGGATGGGCGTTCCCCGCGGATGCTGGTCGCGCACGCGGCTGCAGGCGGGCCGCGTCAGGCCCGCGTGCACCTCGGGCGCGAAGCCCGCGAAGGTCAGCGGCATCTCGGCCACGGGTTCGCCGTGGATCACGAGGTCGCGCCCGACCTCCCGGCGCTGGACGCCCAGCCAGACGATGCGGGCGGTGAAGCGCGTGGGCAGCAGGACGGGCATGTGGTCTCCTGTCAGGGCGGCCCCTTGTCGCCGCCTTCCCCGCGCCCCGCAAGGCAAAGGGCCCGCGCGGATGCGCGGGCCCTTGCCGACGGTCGAAGCCGGGCGGTCAGACGGCCGGCTCGGGCTCCGGCCCCGCCGCCTTGGGCGGGCGCGCCTTGGCCTTGGGGATCGCCGCGACCGAAGGCGTGCCGCCCGACGGCCTGGTCGGCGGTTCGTCCTCGTCCAGCTTCTCGCCCGCCATCACCTTGCGGATCTCGTCGCCGGTCAGCGTCTCGTATTCCAGCAGGCCCTTGGCCAGGCGCTCGAAGTCGTCGGCGCGTTCGATCAGGACGCGGCGGGCGATCTCGTAGCCCTCGTCGATCAGCGCCTTCACCTCGGTCTCGATCAGCTGCTTGGTCTCGGCCGAGACGGAAAAGCCGCCGGTGTTGCCCTGGTAGCCCTCGTGCGCCTCGGCATAGTCGATGTTGCCCACCTTGTCCGACATGCCCCAGCGCATCACCATGGCGCGTGCAAGCTGCGACGCCTGCATGATGTCGCCGGTCGGGCCCGAGGACACGCCCTCCTCGCCGTACTTGATGATCTCGGCCGCCTTGCCCGCCATGGTCATGGCGATCTTCTGCTTGGCCTCGTCCTTGTGCATGTTCAGCCGGTCCATCTCGGGCAGGCTGACGACCATGCCGAGCGCGCCGCCGCGGGGGATGATCGTGGCCTTGTAGACCGGGTCGCACTTGGGCATGGACATGCCCACGATGGCGTGTCCGGCCTCGTGATAGGCGGTCTTTTCCTTCTGGTCGGGCGTGATGACCATCGACCGCCGCTCGGCGCCCATCATCACCTTGTCCTTGGCGTTCTCGAAATCGTCCATGGTGACAAACCGCCGCCCCACGCGCGCCGCCATCAGCGCGGCCTCGTTCACCAGGTTGGCGAGGTCGGCGCCGGAAAAGCCGGGCGTGCCGCGGGCGATCACGCGCAGGTCCACGTCGGGACCCACGGGCACCTTGCGGGCGTGCACGGTCAGGATCTTCTCGCGGCCCTTGATGTCGGGGTTCGGCACATGGATCTGCCGGTCGAACCGGCCCGGGCGCAAGAGCGCGGGGTCCAGCACGTCCTTGCGGTTGGTGGCGGCCACGATGATGACGCCCTCATTCGCCTCGAAGCCGTCCATCTCGACCAGAAGCTGGTTCAGCGTCTGCTCGCGTTCGTCGTTGCCGCCGCCGATGCCCACGCCGCGGGCACGGCCCACGGCGTCGATCTCGTCGATGAAGACGATGCAGGGCGCGTTCTTCTTCGCCTGTTCGAACATGTCGCGCACGCGGGAGGCGCCGACGCCCACGAACATCTCCACGAAGTCGGAGCCACTGATGGTGAAGAACGGCACCCCCGCCTCGCCCGCGATGGCGCGCGCGAGCAGCGTCTTGCCGGTGCCCGGCGGGCCGACCAGCAGCGCACCCTTGGGGATCTTGCCGCCGAGGCGCGAGTATTTCTGCGGGTTGCGCAGGAATTCGACGATCTCCTCCAGCTCTTCCTTGGCCTCGTCGATGCCGGCCACGTCGTCGAAGGTCACCCGGCCGTGCTTTTCGGTCAGCAGTTTCGCCCGGCTCTTGCCGAAGCCCATGGCGCCCCCGCGCCCGCCGCCCTGCATCCGGTTCATGAAGAAGATCCAGATGCCGATCAGCACCAGGAACGGCAGCCAGAGCGAGATCATCGACAGGAAACCCGACTGTTCCTGCGCCTCGGCCCGCACCTCGACACCCTTGGAAATCAGCGTCTGCGCGATTTCCTCGCCCACCGGCTTGATCGCGACATAGCTCTGCCCATCCTTGCCGCGGGCGACCACCCTTTCGCCGTCCAGCGTGACCGACGCCACCTCGCCCCCGTCGACCCGGGCGATGAAGTCGGAATAGCTGATCGTGCGGGCCGACATCGCCGCCTGGCCGCCCGAGAAGAGGTTGAAGAGCGCCAGCACCAGGACGAACAGGACGACCCAGAAGGCGATGTTGCGTGCGTTGTTGCCCAAGGGAAACTCCGGGGAGGGTGGGGCGCATTCAGCACGCCCCGTCACTGGCTAAGATAGGCATAATGGCGGGGGGTTCAATGCGCGAAAATCCCGGCGCGGAAGGCCGCGTCGGGGCGCGGGCTGGGGTCGGCGGTCCGCGCCTCGCGCGAGATGCGGATGTCCGGTCCCCGGGCGCGCAGCCTGGCCCCCGCCAGCGTGGCCGCGCGGCCCGCCAGCGCCGCGGCGAAGGCCCGGCGCAGCGCGGCGAACCTCGGGCGGTAGTCGCCGGGCGCAACCCAGTCCAGCGCATGGGCAAAAAGCCGCAGCGCCACCTCCTCGGGCGCCGCCGCCAGCGCCGCGCGGTCGATCAGCACCGCGCCCTGTTCCAGCCGCGCGGCACGGTCGGCAAGCTCTGCCGTCGCCGCCTCCAGCGCCGCGCGGGCGCGCGCCATGCGGCCTGCCGTCTCGGCCAGCGTCGCCACCGTGATGCCGAGCGGCGCCAGCGCCCGGAGCGCCGCGCGCGCCCGGGACCGCAGGTAGGCGGGGTCGGCGTTGGTCGGGTCCTCGGCCCAGGACAGGCCGCGGTCACGCAGGAAGGCGCGCAGGTCCTCGCGCCGGGCCGTCAGCAGCGGGCGCACCCACAGCGCACCCCCGGCCCGCCGCCGCGGCGCCATGGCCGACAGGCCGTCGACGCCGGAGCCGCGGGCCAGCCGCATCAGGAACGTCTCGGCGAGGTCGTCCGCCGTATGCCCCAGCGCCACCGCCCCCGCGCCCTGCGCCTGCGCCCAGGCGCCGATCAGCCGGGTGCGCGCGGCCCTCGCCTGCGCCATCAGGTTGCCGGGCGGCCGGTCGGTCCAGTGCAGCACGTCATGCCGAACACCCCGTGCCGAAGCCTGGGCGGCGACCAGCGCCGCCTCGGCGGCGGCTTCGCTGCGCAGGCCGTGGTCCAGCGTCACCGCCACCAGCTCCGGCCCGCCCGCGGCCTGCCAGTCGGCCATCAGATGCAGCAGCGCCAGCGAATCCCCGCCGCCGGAAACGGCGACGGCAACCCGCGCGGGCGGGGGGCCGAAGCCCTGCACCATCAGGTCGGACAGGTCGCCTACTGGCACCCGAAGGCCGCCCGCGCCGCCGCGGCATCCGCCGCGGGCTGGCTGCCGGGAAACCGCACGCCGACCTCGGTCAGCGTCACGCAGGCCTCGGGCGTCTGGCCAAGCTGGCCAAGCGACTGGCCCAGCTTGAACAGCGCCTCGGCCGCCTGCGCGCCGCCCGGCGCGCCGGAAAACGCCTCCAGATAGGCGCGCGCGGCATTCGCCGTCTCGCCCAGCTGGCCGAGCGCATCGCCGCGCAGGACATGCGCGGCCTGGGTCAGCGGGCCGCCGGTGTAGGTCGTGGCGAAGGCTGCAAGCCCGTCCGCCGCCGCCCGGTAGTCGCCCGCGTCGAAGGACGCCTTCGCGCGGTCGAAATCCGCCTGCTCGTTGGCGGCAAGCTGCACGCCGCCGGTCTCGGGCGCGGGCGCGGGCGCCGTCGCCACCGCGGGCGCCTCGCCGCCCAGGGGCGGCGTTTCCGGGACCGCGCCCAGGTCGCCGCCGGCAAGCTCGGTCAGGCGGAACTCGATGTCGCCGATCCGGTTGGTGCCGTCGGCCACCACGCGGTTCAGCCGGTTCTCGATGCCCTCCGCCTTCGAGGTCAGCGCCACCAGTGCCGCCTCGATGCTGTCGAGCCGCTGCAGCGCGGGCCCCGACGCTCCGGACCCCTGCGCCGCCCCGGTCGCCGCCAGTTCGGCGCGCAGCCCGTCGATCTCGCCCCTGAGAAGGACAAGCTCGGCCCGGATGTCGGCGATGGTCTGCGCGCGGTCCTGGGCCAGGACTGCCACGGGCAGGAAGATCAGGACCAGCAGAACCCGCAGCACGTCAGGCCCCCGACCCCGCCGACAGCACGGTGACCGCGCGGCGGTTCTTGTTATAGCAGCTTTCGACCGAGCAGACCTCGACCGGGCGCTCCTTGCCGTAGCTGACCGTGCGCAGGCGGTTGGCGGCCACGCCCTGGCTGATCAGGAAGTTCTGCACCGCGCTGGCGCGCCGGGCGCCGAGCGCGAGGTTGTATTCCCGCGTGCCCCGCTCGTCGGCGTGGCCCTCGATGATGACCGCATAGCCCGCGCCCTGGTTGTTCAGCCAGCCCGCCTGCGCCGTCAGCGTGGCCGTCGCCTCGGCCGACAGGGTGGACTGGTCGACGGCGAAGAACACCCGGTCCCCCAGCGTCTGGGCGAAGTAGGCGGGCGAGTTCGGATCGTTCACCCCGCCCAGGCCCGTGGTGTCCACCCCGCCCGCCCCGCCGGTCCCGTCGGGTCCGCCTCCGGCGCCGAAACGGTCGGGGTTTTGGCAGGCGGCAAGGCCCAGGGCGGCGGCAAGCAGAAGCACCGTGATACGCAGGGACATCGGGGTTTTTCCTCGTTTTCTGGCTCGACGTGGCGACGTTAGCACGTTCCGCGGCGGCTGGGAATCCGGCTGGACCTCAGGGCAGCAGCGGCGACCATGACGGGTCGGACGCGGATGTGTCCAGCGGCACCTGCCGCAGGTTGCGGCCGGTGATGTCGACCGAGAACAGCGCCGGCTGCCCGCCTTCCCCGGCGGTTTCGCGGGTGAACATGACGACGCGCCCGTTCGGCGCCCAGGTCGGGCCCTCGTCCAGGAAGGACGCGGTCAGCAGGCGTTCCTCGGACCCGTCGGTGCGCATCACGCCGATGTGGAAGCGGCCCTCGTTCTGCTTGGTGAAGGCGATGTAGTCGCCCTTGGGGCTCCAGACCGGCGTGCCGTAGCGCCCGGGGCCGAAGGAGATCCGCGTGGGCTCGCCGCCCCCCGCCGCCATGATGTAGAGCTGCTGCGACCCCGACCGGTCGCTTTCGAAGACGATGCGCGACCCGTCGGGGCTGTAGCTTGGCGCCGTCTCGATCGAGGGCGCGTTGGTCAGCTGCACGCGCCGGCCCGACGCGGTGTCCAGCGCGTAGATGTCGGTGTTGCCGCCCTGTTCCAGGCTGAAGACGACCGTGCGGCCGTCCGGCGCGAACCGGGGGGCGAAGGTCATCGTGCCGGGCTGTTCGTCCAGCGCGCGCACCTGCAGCGAACCCACGTCCATCAGATAGATCCGCGGGAAACCCGACTGGTAGGAGGTGTAGAGGACCCGCGCCCCGTCCGGCGAGAACCGCGGCGCGAGGACGATCGAGGAGCTGTCCGTCAGGTAGGAGACGTTCGCCCCGTCATAGTCCATCACCGCCAGCCGCTTGAGACGGCCGTTCTTGGGGCCGCTCTCGCTGACGAAGACCACCCGGCTGTCGAAATAGGCGCCTTCGCCGGTGATCCGGCTGTAGACCGCATCCGCCACCTTGTGCGCCATCCGCCGCCAGCTCTGCGTGGTGCCGGCAAACTGCAGCCCCTCGCCCAGGGGAGCGCCCGAAAAGACGTCGTGGACATAGAACTTGACCACGATCCGGTCGCCCGAGGCCTGCACCGCGCCGACGATCAGCGCCTGCGCGTTGATCGCCTTCCAGTCGGCATAGGCCACCGGCGCGTCAAAGGCGGTGACCCGGCCGATATGCGCCTCGCGCGGGATTTCGCGGAACAGGCCCGTGCCCGCCAGGTCGGAGGCGATCACCCGGGCGATGTTGCGCGCATATTCCTCGGCGCCCGCATTCTCGGCCACGAAGTCGGGCACGGCAAAGGGCAGAGGCTCGATCACGCCTTCGGTGATCTCGATCCGCAGCGGGCCCTGCTGGGCCAGGGCTGGAAGCGCCAGAACCAGGGCCAATGCGGGGGCCAGCGCGGCAAGAAGGGTCTTGAGCAGGGTCATGCGGGCTCTCGCTCTGTCTTGGGTCGGGGGGGCGGGGTGAAGGTCGGACTCATCGCAGCATGGCCTGCCGCGGGTCGAAGGTCAGGATCATCTTTCGCCATTCCCCCGCCTTTTCGGACGGCAGGGGGAATCCCGCCTGCCCGCAGCGCAGGATCGCGCGGCGGGCGGCCCGGAAGGCCTGCTCGGTCGCCTCGGGCGCCGCGGGGTCGCCCGCGTGCAGGCGGATGCTGTCGGCCACGGGCCGCGCGTCGGCGTCCAGCGTCAGCGCGACCTCGACCACCGTGCGCCGCGCCGCAGGGTCCATCGCCGCGACGTTCCAGCAGGCCGCGACGGCAACGCGCAGGGCCGCCGTTTCGGCCGCGGTCAGCGGCACGGGGATCGACCCCGGCGCCTCCTGCGCCTGTGCCGCCGTCGCAAGCACCGCCATGGCAAGCGCACGGATCATCGCAGGCGCATTCCCGAGGGGTCGAAGACCATCTCGATCTCGCGCCACTGGTCGAACTTGTCGCGCGGCAGGGGGTAGCCTTCGCGGGCGCAGCGCAGGATCGCGCGTTTCGCCGCCTCGAAGGCATTCCGCGCGCCCGTCTCGGTGCCGCCCTCGAAGCCCAGAAGGCGGATCGAGCCCGCGTCGGGCCGGCCCGTCTCGGCCATCGTCACGCCCACGACCACGGTCGTCAACATCGCATCCGTCGACAAGGACCCGACGTTCCAGCAGGACTGCACCGCCACCCGCAGCGCGTCCTTCTCGGCCCCCGTCATCGGCGGGCCCGAGGACGCGGCGGGTTGCGCCGCCGTCGCGGCGGCCTCGGCCACCGCGCTGGCCACGGCGTCGGCCAGGGGGTCGGCCGCAGGATCGGCCGCAGGATCGGCCGCAGGATCGGCCGCGGCGGCTTCCGCCTCTGCCGCAGCTTCCGCGGCAGCTTCCGCCGCAGCCTGCGCGGCCGCCTGCGCCGCAGCCTCGGCCGCGGCCGCAGCCGCGGCGCGTTCGGCAAGGCCCGCAGGCCGCGCC
>CAZCPY010000130.1:0-8355 GCA_964499865.1 uncultured Rhodobacterales bacterium
GATTGCAGCCTAACCCCGTTCCGGGTGAACAACCTCCTGAGAGTTCACATCTAGCGGGTGGGACATGACCTTCGATATCGACCCGTCAAGCAGCGCCGCGCGGGTGACGGTGGTCGGGTCATGCCCGATCACGACCAGCTTTCCGGCACGGCCGGTGCTGTGCAACGCCGCAATCGCCCCGGTGACGCCACCGCCATTCACATAGAGGCCCACCATGTCGGGGTTCCGGGCCAGCAGCGCCTCGGTGATGTCCTGCGCCACGGCGGCGGACTCGAAGGCGGACAGGGGCTCCAGCAAGGTAAAGTCGGGGGCGAATTCGCGGAAGCAGGACCGGAAGCTGGCCTCTGAAATCTCCTGATTGCGGAAGCGCGGGTTGCCGACCAGCATCCCGATCCTGCCGGGCGTCAGGCACAGATGGGCAAAAGCCCAGGCCGCGGTGCGGCCAAGCTTCCAGTTGTCCAGCCCGACATAGGGCACAAGCCCCGTGGCCGACAGCGGCGCGACCAGCGCAAAGACCGCCACGCCTTGCGCCTGGATCGTGGTCAGCGCCTCGGTCACCGTCGGATGCGCGGCCGAGACGATGCCGACGGCGCGGCAGCCGGTGGCCAGCGACAGCGCGCTGCTGGCGGTGTTCTGCGGCGACAGGTCCTCCAGGAATTCGATGCGCAGGTTGACCTCGGCGCCGACGGTCCGGGCAGCGGCGGTTTCCATCGCGCGGGCGACGTTCCGGCAGAAGGGGCGATGCGGCAGTGGCAGCAGGATGCCGAAACGGAAGCGCGGGCGTGCGGCGGCGACGCGCGCCCGGAGGCTGCCGATGCCGCAGAGGCCGATCTCCCCTGCCGCGCTCCGGACGCGTTCCCGCGTGGCCAGCCGCACATGCGCCGCCCCCGACAGCACACGGTTGGCCATGGCGACGGAAACACCCGCGGCCTGTGCCAGGTCGGGAATGGTCGGGCGGCCCGTCGTGATCCCGATATCCGTCGCGTCATGCCGACGGACTGACGATGCGAATGCGACGATCGGCTGATCGGGATATCATTGCGGGTTGTTCCGAATTCGGTCAGGGCGTCTATCCTTGGCCGCCGGACACGGCGAAAGACCCCTCGGTATGCCGGTCTGCGGAAGGGTGGTCTCGCACGGCACGGCAGCGGGCGTCAGGCCCGGGCCGGGAGGGTTCGCCCCGAAAGGGCGTGCCTGTCCCTGCCACCCGCACGGCACATTCGACGGTGAGGCGCAAGATGGACGACCTGCAATTCGGCACCCGCAACAAGCGCGGCGACTGGGCCCCGCGCAAGGCGCTGGAGTTCGCGCCCTTCTGGCACCGCCCCTTCAGCCTGTCGCGGCTTCTGGCCTGGGTTCCGGGCTTCCTCTGGCCCTGGAACGCCTTTCACCTGGGGACCGCGCTGGCCTGGTGGGTCTTTGTCGTGCCGAAGCTCGAAACGCTCAAGACCCTGTCCTGGGACTGGGCGCTTTGGCTTTATGCGGTCAACGCCGCCGCGATCTTCGTCCTTTACGGGTCGGTCGAGCTGTTCTGGTATGTGAAGAGACGGCAGGGCACGCGGTTCAAGTTCAACGGCAGGTTCCCGGCGGACCAGCCCTCGGAGGTCTTCTGGTTCAAGAGCCAGAACATCGACAACTTCCTGCGGACGTTCTTCTTCTCGATCCCGCTGTGGACGCTGGTCGAGGTGCTGTTCCTCTGGGCCTTTGCCAACGGCTGGGCGACCTGGCTGCCGTGGGAAACGCACTGGCCCTGGCTGGTCGTGCTGGCGCTGGTCAGCCCGGTGATCCACGAGGTGCATTTCTTCGCGATCCACCGTCTGATCCACACGCCGTTTCTCTACAGATGGGTGCATTCGGTGCACCACAACTCGGTCAACCCCTCGCCCTGGTCGTCGCTGTCGATGCACCCGGTGGAGGGGTTCCTTTACCATGCGGTGGCGTTCTGGCATCTCTTGATCCCGTCGAACCCGATGCTGGCGGTGTTCCAGCTGCATCTGGCGGGGTTCGGCGCCGTCAACGGCCATATCGGCTTTGACCGGCTGGAACTGACCGGGGACCGCGCGCTCGACAGCCACGCCTATGCCCATTACCTGCACCACAGGTTTTTCGAGGTGAACTACGGCGGCGACGGGCTGATCCCGCTCGACCGGTGGTTCGGCTCCTGGCACGACGGGTCAAGCGACGGCGAGGCGCAGATGAATGCGCGCTTCGAGAAGAAGAAGGCGCGGATGAACGCCAGGGCGGCCCGCACCTGACCCCCCATCCGCCCGCCCCCCGCCCCCCCCGACACCGGATTCCAACGCCCGGCAGGGAAGGCCCTGCGCCGGAACATGACCGCGGCAGGGCAACCCGCCGCAAGGGGCGGACCGGAGGAGAAGACGGACCGATGTGCCATTTCGGGACCTTCGCCGGGGCGGCGACGACCCGGGCGCCGCCTTCCGCTTCGCCCGGACGGGGGCGATGGCGTCCGCCGCGCGGCCGGTGGAGATACCCGGACGGTGCCGTGCGACAACCGCAATCCCGCGGTGGCCCATGTCGGCCGGAACCCCGGGCGCATCACCCGGACCGGCTGGCGCGCCATCGGCGGGACCGCGACCGAGGCGCGCGGGCTGCGGGACATGGCCGAGGCACAGGTGGCCATCGGCCGTTCCGGCACCCGGTCCGGCGGGCGACCGCAACACCACGCGGGACGCGCTCGACACTCGGTTGCCCGGACGGACATCATGCCCGCAGCCGCGGTCAGCGCCCGAGGATAGAGGCCGCAGGCGTGGCGCCGATCCCGAGGCGACGCAAAGCAAGAACACCGCGCAACCTGTGGCAGAATGGCCCGGCGCCTTTGGCAGGGTACTCGCTTTCCGCAAGGCGAAGGCGGTGCGCGCGTTGCCGGCCTGGCCCGGCGCGCGGCCCTGCGGCGTTGCGGGGGGGCGGGATGCGGATGGCGGCAGATCGCCCTGTCGGTCCCCGTGTCGGAACGGACAACCGAAAGAAATCCGCCCGCCCGCAAGGTCCGGGTGATCCGGTCCGGGCGGCCTATTTCAGGCTTTGGCCAAGCGCGCCGATTCCCAGCGTCCGGTCGGTGATCGCGACCGAGGCGGCCGCCTCTGGCGCCAGCCCGGTCAGGGCGCGGATCGCGTCGATCGTCTCGGGGATCACGATGGCCTGATTGTCCACCATGTAGGCATAGAACAGCTCGTCCCCCTGGACCGTCAGCATGTCCTCCCACAGGGCGACCTCGTAGAGGTTGTCATGCGGGCGGCCCATGTCGGCCATCATTTCCTTGACCGCGTTCAGCGCCCCAAGCCCGTCCGCCATGCGGATCAGCGCGATGCGGGATGAGGTGCGGAACGCGGCCAGAACCTCGTCCTTGCTGGCGTGCCGGGTCATCTGCACCGCCCAGTAGTGCAGGTGCGCCAGTGTTTCCGGGACCTTGACCGCCATCGTCACCACGTCAAGACCGGGATCGACGCTTTGCGCGTCCGGGCCCTGGTGGCTGGGGATCTCCGGTTCCGGGGCCAGCGTGTTCATGATGCCGCCGAGGTGGCTTTCCCAGGGATCGGTCGCCCGCCGCAGAAGCGTGCCGCGCGCGCGGAGCAACAGGCCCGCGCGTTTCAGCGCCGACAGCGTGCGCACGATCGAGGTGGTGTTGCAGGACACGACGCGGGTCGAGCCGCGTCCAAGCGCCCCGGCATAGCTGACCTCGGCCACGAAGGAATGGCCGGTCACCGAATGCTTTTCGCCGCCCTGGACGATGAAGCGGCTGCGGCGGCGGCGGTAGGTCTCGACATTCGCCGCGGCGATGCGCTTCGGCGTGCAGTCCACCACCACGTCGGCCCGCGCCAGCAGGTCGTCCAGCGTGCCGGCGGTGGCGAGGCCCGCGCCGTGCATCGCCGCCGCGTGTTCCGCCGTCGCGGCAAAAAGCGGGTAGCCCTTTGTCAGCGCCATCCGCGCGCGCCAGTCGGTGACGACATCGCAGACCCCGGCGAGGTCCATGTCGGGTTGCAGCGCCACGGCGTCGGCGACCCGCTTGCCGATGACGCCATAGCCGTTGACGGCGACGCGGATCCGGGGGGCTGGTGCCATTGTTGTCTCCATCTGTGCGGTAGGGTTGGCGCGGTCAGGTCGAGGAATGGGCATAGCGGAACGGGAACACCACCGCGTCCTTGCGTCCTTCGGTGCGGACCTCGAAGGTCATCTCGTAGAGATCCCTGCCCGGCAGTTCGACAAAGGTGCCCCAGGTCACGGTATCGGCGATCGTCATCGGTTCCAGATCCAGCCGGGTGCCGCCGGTGTGGCCGAGCCCCATGATCGTCAGCGCGACCTGGGCGGTCTCGATCCGGTCGCCGGACGCCGCGTCGAACAGGGCCAGGATCACGTGATACTGGTGCCGCCCGTCCGGCGAGCCGCCGTGCATGGCGCCTTCGGGGTGGGACCGCGGGTGACCCCTGACGATGGCGGCCGGCAAGACCCCGAGATAGGCGAGAATGCCGTCCGCGGTCAGCGTGTTGTCCTCTGCGCCGCCCTGGGCGCGCAGAGGTCCCGGAAGCGCCGCGAGCGCGGCCCCGGACAGCAGCGACAGGGTCGCCGCCCGGCGGGACAAGGGGATTGCGCGGATGCTCATGTCGTTCCTCCCTTCAGGTGCGACCGGTTCAGCCATGAAAACGCCGCCCGCCCCGGTGGCATGTCGCCGTCATCGGTAGCGGCTTGCTCTCCCTCGGCGATGGCCCGGCCTTCGGCTGGTGTCTTCGCGATGACGCGGTCGGCTGCGCCGCCATCGGTGCCCGGTCGCGCTTCGGCGGCCGCGATGTAGGACCGGGTGAGCGGCACCGCATCGCGGCGATGCGCGAGCTGAAGCTGGAACACCATGGTGCGCCCGTTGCGGAATCCCGCTTCGCAGGCGGCAAGGTAGAACTCCCACATGCGGCAGAACCGCTCGTCATAAAGCGCCCGCGCCCGGTCGCGGCCTGCGGCAAAGCGTTCCGACCAGTGGCGCAGGGTCTCGGCGTAGTGCAGGCGCAGCACCTCCATGTCGGTCACCCAGAGGCCCGCCCGTTCGGCCGCCGCGATCGTTTCCGACAGCGTCGGGCAGTAGCCGCCGGGGAAGATGTACTTGCGGATCCAGGGGTCGCTGCCGCCCTCGGCGCCCATCAGGCCGATGGAGTGGACAAGGGCCACGCCGTCGGGCCGCAGCGAACGCGCGATGGTGCGGAAGTATTCGTCGTAATGCGACGGTCCGACATGTTCGAACATGCCGACCGACACGATCCGGTCGTACCGGCCGCGTTCGTGGCGGTAGTCGCGCAGGTGGAAGTCGACCTGTCCGGCCAGCCCCGAAGCCCCGGCTCGCGCGTGCGAGGCGGCGAGTTGTTCTTCCGACAGCGTGATCCCGGTGACGCGGGCGCCCGCCCGCGCCAGCGACAGCGCGAGCCCGCCCCAGCCCGACCCGATGTCGAGCACGTCGAGCCCCGGGCGCAGCAGGAGCTTCGCCGCGATGTGCCGCTTCTTGGCCGCCTGCGCCTCTTCCAGCGTCTCGTCGCCGCGCGCGAAGTAGGCGCAGGAATACTGCCGGTCGGCATCGAGGAAGATGTCGTAGAGCGCACCCGACAGGTCGTAGTGATGCGCCACGTTTGTTTTCGCCCGGTGCGGTGCGTTGCGGTGCAGGCGGCGGCGCAGCCTGTCCAGGCGGCGGACAAGGCGGTTGCCCGGCAGGGCGTCAATGGCATCCGCGCCGCCGCTGGAGACAAGGTCCAGAAACCCGCGCAGCGTGCCCCGTTCGACCGTCAGCGTGCCGTCCATGTAGGCCTCGCCAAGCGCGAGGCTGGGCGCCGCGAGCAGTTTCCGCGGCAGGTCACGGCGGTGCAGCCGGATCGCCACCTCGGGCTGGCCACCCGGCCCGAAATGCCACGAGCGGCCGTCGGCATCGAGCAGGACGAGCCGTCCGCGGACCACCAGCGCGCCGAGCACGCGCGCGAGCAGCGACAGGGCAAGCCCCCTGGCACCCGTCGCCGGAACCGCACCTTTGGCGGGCCGAACCGGATCGAACTCCTCTGTTCCGTCATAGTGTTTCATCGCACAATCCCCCAGGCCGCGGGACGCGAGCGCCTGTTTCACGTCCCGATGCCTACTGACGCCCCTTGCCGGAAAGGATTACACGCGCACGCCTGTCGTCACCGCGCCGGAACCGATCGTGTCCGGCGTCGCCGCCGCGCGACTGGAGCGGCGCGTCACGCCCTCCAGCCTTGTCCGCTTGAGCAGCAGCGCGTTGATCGCCACGATGGCCGAGCTTCCCGACATCGAGATCGCGGCGACCTCGGGGCTGATCGTGAAGGGGTAGAACAGCCCCGCCGCCACCGGGAAGGCGACCACGTTGTAGGCGACCGCCCAGAACAGGTTCTGGTGCATCTTGCGCAAGGTGGCCCGCGACAGGACGATGGCCCCCAGCACGTCATGCGGATCGCTCCGCATCAGCACGACATCGGCGCTTTCCATCGCGACATCGGTGCCCGCGCCGATGGCAAAGCCGACATCGGCCTGCACCAGCGCGGGCGCGTCGTTCACCCCGTCGCCGACCATGCCGACACGTTTGCCCTGGGCCTGAAGCTCTTTCACCTTTTCCGCCTTCTGGCCGGGCAGGACATCGGCAAGCACGATGTCGATGCCAAGTTCCCCGGCGATCCGCGCTGCGGTTCCGGCGTTGTCGCCGGTCAGCATCGCCACCTGGACGCCGCGTTCGCGCAGGCGGGCGACGGTTTCCTTGGCCGACGGGCGCAGCGCGTCGGCGATGGCGATCAGGCCCAGGATGCGGCCGCCTTCGGCGACATGCACCACCGTCCGCCCCGCGCCCTTCAGCGCATCGGCCCGGTCCGACAGGGTGCCGAGATCGACCTTCTCCTCGTCCATCAGGCGGCGGTTGCCGACCAGGACGGGCTTGCCGTCCACCGCAGCCTTGGCCCCCCGGCCGTCCAGAGTCTCGAAGGCGGTCATCGCGCCCAGGGTCAGACTGGCGGCGCGTTCGACGATGGCCACGGCAAGCGGGTGGTCGGACCCCTTGTCCACCGCCGCCGCCGCCGCCAGAACCTCGTCCTCGGTCCGGCCCTCGGCGGCGACCACGTCCACCACCCTGGGCTGGCCCATCGTCAGTGTGCCGGTCTTGTCGAACACCACCACATCGAGCTTGGTCGCATCCTCCAGCGCGCCGGCGTTCTTGAACAGGATGCCGTTCATCGCGCCAAGGCCGGTGCCGACCATGACCGCCATCGGCGTCGCCAGGCCAAGCGCGTCGGGGCAGGCGATGACGAAAACCGTGATCGCCAGGGTCAGCGCGAACAGAAGGTCAGCGCCCAGAAAGCCATACCAGGCGGCGAAGGTACCGACGCCGATCAGGATCGCGGCCAGCACCAGCCATTGCGAGGCGCGGTCGGCCAGAAGCTGCGCCGGCGCCTTGGAGTTCTGCGCCTCCTGCACCAGCTTGACGATCTGCGCCAGCGCGGTGTCGGCCCCGACCTTGGTGGCGGTATAGCGGAAGGTGCCCGACTTGTTGATCGTGGCCCCGATCACCGTGCTGCCGACGGTCTTCTCCACCGGCATCGATTCGCCGGTCAGCATGGATTCGTCGACCAGGGACTTGCCCTCGGTCACCTCGCCATCGACCGGGATCTTGTTGCCGGGGCGGATTACGACCGTTTCGCCCTTCAGCACCTCGGCGGTCGGCACTTCGACCTCGCGCCCGTCGCGGAGCACGGTCGCCATCGGCGGTGCCAGGTCGAGCAGCGCGCGGATCGCCTCGGAAGCCCCGGCGCGGGCGCGCATTTCCAGCCAGTGGCCCAGAAGGATGAACACCAGGAGGACGGCGACGGCCTCGTAGAACTGCACGCCGGGGAAGAAGAAGGTCGAGCCGACGCTGAAGACGTAGCCGGTGCCGACCGAAAGCACGACCAGCACCGCCATGTTCAGGATGCCGTTGCGCAGCGCGCGCCAGGCGGCGACGACGAAGGGCCAGACCGGCCAGATCACGGCGGCGGTCGCCAGGATGAGCAGCCAGACGTCCAGCCGCAGGCCGAAGGGCGGGGCAGGGGGCACGAACAGGCCGCCCATCGGCGACCAGACGAAGATCGGGACGGTAAAGACCAGCGCCACCCAGAACCGGTTGCGCATGTCGCGCACCATCGCCTGCATGTCGCCCCCGCCATGGCCCATCTCGTGCGCCATCTCGTCCTTGGCGGATTTGGCGGCGGGGGCGGGGGGGCCGCTATGCCCCTGATGCCCGGAATGGTCCTTCGGCGGTGCGGCCGCCTTGTGCCCGGCATGGGCGTCGCAGACGTGGTTGGGCAGCACCTCGCCCGCGCAGTGATAGCCGCA
>CAZCPY010000131.1:0-8331 GCA_964499865.1 uncultured Rhodobacterales bacterium
TCCCCGTCATAACACGACGGGGGCGAGCCACCCCGAAACGAACATTGGGTCCTTTGTGGCCGATGATTGCCTGGCAATCGTCGATGCCCGCAGGAAGACAGTCGGCAAGCCCAAGACGGATCAACGGTCCTGCGGTATCCAACCCGCGCATCAGAGTGTGATCTACCGTCGCCTTGAAGGTTCTGCCCCCAGCCATGCGCGTCGTACACAACGCCGATCCGGCGACGAAATCGTCGCCGGATCAGATCATCGCGCGAAAATCTTGACAAACGAACATGAGAGGAACCCCTCCGCCCCGTCGCCTAGTTCCCCGCCTGCACCCTGGGCGGCGGGCGGCGGAAGATTTCGCGGAACATCCCCGGCGTGAAGATCGACAGCGGGTTGACCGCAACATTGGGCGCCGCGGCCGTCCCGGTGATGCGGTAGGTGAAGCCGAACAGCCCCTCGCCGCGGCGCGCCGCAAAGACGCCGCCCACGGCGTTGACCAGGTAGAAGGGCGAGATCGTCCCCTGCAGGTCCAGCCGGTTCGACCCGAAGCGGTAGACCCCCGCCATCGACACGCCCATCGAGGCGCCGACCGCCCGGCCCTCGCGCAGTTCCACCCCGCCCGAGGTCAGCCGGAAGCTTGCCGCGGCCTCGGAGAACAGGATGCCCTGCCCGTTCATCTGATCCAGCAGCCCGATGACGCTGATCGCGTTCAGCAGCTCGGCCAGCGCGGGCACGTTGCGCACCCGCACGTCCGAGGCCGTGACGCGGCCGGCGTAGCCACCCGCGGGCTGCGGCGTCAGGCGCATCTGCATCCGCCCGCCGCGGGCGTTGGGAAAGATGCCGGCGCCCGACAGCACGCCGCCCGCGTCGTCCGACACCAGCCGCAGCGCCGCCCCGGCCTCCGACGGCGTGACCGTGCCGGTCACCGCCGCCGCCCCGTTCACCCGGGCGTTGAAGCCGCCCTGGAAGCCGCCGCGCGTGGTGAATTCGCCGCGCAGGCCGGTCAGCGCGATGCCGTCCGACACCTGCACGCGGTCCAGCGCCACCACCATCGGCGCGCCGCCCCCCTGCCCCGACCCCGCGCGCGCCGCCATCGCGCGCAGATCCACCGTGCCGCCGCCGATCCTGACCGCGGGCGCGGCGCCGGGCCCGCGGCCGGTCAGCGTCACCGGCGCGTCGAGCCAGCCGTCAAGCCGCACGCGGGCGAATTCGGCGGCATCGAGCCCCCCGCCGGGGCGCAGGCGGATGCGGCCTTCGGCCTTGAGCCCTGCGGCGTCCAGCGTCAGGCTGTCGACCCGCGCGGGCGCCCCCAGCGTCGCCTCGACCTCCAGCCGCCCCGCCGCGCCGCGCGCCTTGGACCAGCCGATGTCCGGAATCGCCAGCGCCATGCCGCGCAGGCCGGAGGTCAGCGTCAGGACCGGCGCCGCACCGCGCGCGAGCCGCACGCCGATCTCGCCCGTCCCCTGACCCTGCACCATCCCCGCGGGCAGGCCCAGGTCCAGCCGCTGCACGGTGTCCGCCGACAGCTCCACCGTGCCGGCGATCAGCCCGGGCCCGGCAGCGGGGCCGAGCGGCTGGGTGTAGGTCGCGTCGAACGGCACGCCGTCCAGGCTGCCCGCGCCCGCGATGGTCAGCGCCGCGGGCACCGCCGTCACCTTCAGCGACGGCGCCGCCACGCGGCGGCCCGGCACCAGCACGTCCGAGGCGAAGTCCGCGACCTCCCCCTCCATCGACCAGGCGATGTCATCAGGCCCCGGGCGGCCCGCCAGCGGCAGGTCGATGCGGGCGCGCGCGGTCACCGCGCCCTCGCCCAGGTCGACCGGGCGGCCCGCCTTCTGCATGAAGCCGAAGGGCGGCGCGTCCAGCAGCGACAGCGTCGCCGTCAGCCCCCCGCGCGAGACGAGGCGCAGGTCGGCGCGCGCCGGGCGCCGCAGGACATCGCCGATGGCAAAGACCGATCCCGCGACATCCACCGTCCCGCCCTGCGGCGCCGTCACCTGCCCCTTGTCCACCACCATCGTATAGGCCGTGCCCTCCAGCACGGCATAGCCGCGCCCGCCCTCGATCGGCGGCAGGGTGCGCAGGAAGCGGACGTCGGCACCCTCGAATTCATAGGCCAGCGACAGCCGCGGCTCCTGCCCCGGGGCCAGGCGCAGGGCGCCCTTGACGTCGAACATCTCGCCCTCCTGCACGTTGGCGGCGAACCAGGCGCGGGTGCGGCCGATCACCGCCAGCGGCCAGAGCGCCAGCAGGCGGTCATGGGCGATGGCGTCGATGCCGAAATCCACCGCCACCTCCCAGCCGCCGGGGCCCACGCCGACAAGACCGCGCAGCACGCCCCGCCGGCCGCCGTCCAGCAGCACCAGTTGCCCCACCTCCACCCGCAGCGGATCGAGCCGCAGCCGCAGGTCCAGCGCGCCGCCGGTGAAGACGGCCGGGCTTGCGAAGACGCCCGCCGGATCGACCGTCAGTTCGCCGAGGGCCATCTGCGCCAGCACCACGCCGGGCGGCTTGCCTGCGGCCAGCCCCGGCAGGTCGGCTTGGCCGCTGGCGGCGAGCTTGAGCGTCGGGCTGTCGACGGTCAGCGCGTCGATCTCCAGCCGGTCCGCCTCCGGCAGGAACCGCGCGGACAGGCCGATGCGGTCGAAGGGCACGGGCTGCGCCGCCGCCCCCGGACGGATCGCCCCGGCGCCGATGTCCAGCCGCGCGGTCAGGTCGGACAGGCGGCCGTCGGCGCCGATGGCGGTGGCGATCTCGCCCGAGGCCAGCGCGTCCAGCAGGCCCAGCCAGGCCAGCGGCGCCGCCTGCGAGGCGATGTCGGCCGCCGCCAGCCCGTCGATGCGCGCCGTCATCCGCGCCGCGGGGCTGCCGGCCTCGGTCACCACCACCATCTCGGCCCGCGCCGCCCGTTCGGCCCCCAGCAGGGTCACGCCCAGGTCGGCGGCCAGGCCGCCGGGGCGGCGGGCCAGCCGCAGGCGGCCGTCGCCCACGTCCCAGACCCGTCCCGCGCGCTGGTCCTCCAGCCGCAGGGTCAGCCCCTCGGCCTCGACGGTCCTCAGCGCGGCCAGGGCGGGGCGGGCGGCAAAGGCGTCGGCGGCGTCCAGCATCCCCGCGACGCTGTCGAACTTGAGCGCGAGGCCGCCGCCGAAGGCGATGTCGAACCGCCCGTCCGCCAGCCGCCGCAACGCCACCTGCGCGCCCGCGATGCGCAGCGCGGTGACCTGCGGCGCGCCCTGCCACAGCGACCGGACACCGACCGTCAGGCTGGCCTCGGGCAGAAGCACCACCGCCTCGCCGCCGGGCTGCAGCAGGCGCAGGTCGGTCAGGCTGAAACGCGCCAGGCCATCGGCGCCGACGGTGACCGCCGCGCCGCCCAGCGACAGGTCCACCTCGCCCGGCATCGCCCGGTCCAGCGCCCGGTTCAGCCGCGCCTCGGCCTCGGCCACCGCCCAGACCGGCAGCGGCACCGGCCGGCCCAGCATCGACAGCACGCCGCCCGCGATGAAGATGCCCGAGAACATGACGACCAGGAAGGCCCACAGGACCCCCCGCCCCTCGGCCCGGACCGCGCGGCCCCGCCGCAGCCAGCCCGGGCGCCGCCCCGGGGGCACGGGGTGCGCAGGGGGCGCGGGGGGCAGGGCGGCATCGGCCGGCGGTGCCGCCGCGCCGTCATCCTGCCCCTGCCCGCCCTGCACGTCCTGCCCGTCCTGCGCGTCCTGCGCGCCCTGCCCGTCCTGCGCGTCCTGCCCGTCCTGCGCGCCCTGCCCGTCTGCCATCGCCACCACCTTTCCCCTTTATCTTCACGGATCGGCCCCTAGAACGCCATGCACCTTGCGTTGAGCCATGCAGAAGGAACCCCGCCGATGCCCGCCCAAGGCGACACCGCCCCCGACTTCACCCTGCCCCGCGACGGCGGCACCCCGATCACCCTGTCGGCGCTGCGTCCCGGCAAGGTGGTGCTGTATTTCTACCCCAAGGACGACACGCCCGGCTGCACGCTCGAGGCGCAGGACTTCACCGCCCGGGTGGCGGAGTTCGAGGCCGCGGGCACTACGGTGATCGGGGTCAGCAAGGACAGCGTCAAGGCGCATGACAGGTTCTGCCGCAAGCACGGCCTGCGCATCGTGCTGGCGTCCGACGAAGCCGGCCACACCTGCGAGGACTACGGCGTCTGGGTGGAAAAGAGCATGTACGGCAGGACCTACATGGGCGTCGAACGCACCACCTTCCTGATCGACGGCACGGGGACGATCGCCCGCGTCTGGCCCAAGGTCGGCGTCAAGGGCCATGCCGAAGAGGTGCTGGAGGCCGCCCGCGCGCTGTGACGGGCGCCTTGCGCCGGGGCGCCCGGGCCGACAGGGTGCCCGCGTCCCCCGGCGGAGTGAGTGCCATGCCCGACCCTGCGACGCTGACCGCCATGGCGGTCGAGGTGCTGAAGACCGCCGACGCGCGTGCCAAATGCGCGCTGTCGCGGCGACATGCGGCGACCTGGTTCACCGCCCGCGCCGCCGGGGCGCCACTGCCCGTCGGGCAGGCAGCGCCGCCCGACCGCCCGGCGCGGCCCGACAGGCCCGCCCTGCTGAACCCCCGCGACATGCCCCGCCGCAGGCCCGGCACGGCGGCCGGGCGCATCGCGCTGCTGCATGCCGTGGCGCATATCGAGCTTAACGCCGTCGACCTGCACTGGGACATCGTCGCCCGCTTCACCGCCCCTCCGATGCCCGCGGGCTTCCACGACGACTGGGTCAGGGCGGCGGACGAGGAGTCCAAGCATTTCAACCTTCTGGCCGATTGTCTCGAGACCGCGGGCAGCCACTACGGCGCGCTGCCCGCGCATGCCTTCATGTGGCGCGCGGCCGAGGACACGGGCCATGACCTGCGCGCACGCCTGGCCGTGGTGCCGATGGTGCTCGAGGCCCGAGGACTGGACGTGACGCCGGGCATGATCGACATCTTCCGCGCCGCAGGCCGGGCGGATGCCGTGGCGGCGCTGGAGACGATCTATGCCGAGGAGGTGGCGCACGTCGCCTACGGGTCGAAGTGGTTCAACTGGCTCTGCGGCCGCGACGGGCTTGACCCCAAGGAGGCGTTCCACACCCTCGTGCGCCGACACTTCCACGGCGCGCTGAAGCCGCCCTTCAACGAACCCGCGCGCGCCGACGCGGGCCTGCCGCCGGATTTCTACTGGCCGCTGGCCACCGCGACCTCCTGACCCCGGGACCCCGCCCGGCGGGAAATCGGCAATATCCTGCCCATTGCCCCGGCGTCGGGCAGGCGCGGCGCGTCGCCGGGCCCTTGCGTGTTGCGGCAGCGGCCCGGCGCCACTATCGCTTGGCCCGGGGACGCGGGTCCTGGGGCCCGCGGCAGGGATCAATCGTCACAGGATCGCAACGTGCTGAAACGCCTGACCTACCGCGCCCGTGCCGCGCTGGAAGCGCGCCTGCCCGAGCAGCGCCTCTACCTCAAGTCCGACACCACGACCCGCTTCGTGCGCCTCGGGCCGCTGGCCCAGGCCGCGATCATCGGCACCGCGGGCCTGCTGGTCGCCTGGTCGATCGTCGCCACGGCCATCATCACCATGGACCACCTGACCGCTTCCGATGTCGCCCAGGCCGAACGCCGTCAGGCCGAGTTCGAAGCCCGCCTGACCGCGCTGTCGGCCGACCGCGACGGCCGCGCCGACGAGGCGGCGCGCGCGCAGGAACGCTTCAACCTGGCGCTGGCCGAGGTCTCGGCGATGCAGACGCGGCTGTTGTCGTCGGAAGAGGCGCGGCGCGAACTCGCCACCGGCATCGAGGTGATCCAGGACACCCTGCGCCGGGTGATGGACGAACGCGACACCGCGCGGGCCGAGGCCGCCGCGCTGGCCGCCACCCTGCGGCAGGAAACCGGGACCGCCCGCACCGCCGAGGGCGCCGCGCGCGACACCGCCGACACGCTGGCGATGATGACGGCGACGCTGGCGGGCACCGCGGCCGAACGCGACGCCCTGGCCGGCGCGGCGCAGGCGGCGCAGCAGACCATCGACGAGATCGAGGCCGAAAAGCGCGCGCTTCTGGCCAGGAACGACGTGATCTTCGCCAGGCTGGAAGAGGCCGTCACCGTCTCGATGGAGCCGCTGGACAAGATGTTCACCGCCGCGGGCCTGTCGACCGAGGATCTGCTCGAGGCCGTCAAGCGCGGCTATTCGGGTCAGGGCGGGCCGCTCGGGCCGTTCTCCGTCTCGGCCGCCAATGCCCCGCTGTCCCCCGACGAGGTGCGCGCCAACGCGGTCCTGGCGGGGCTGGACCGGATGAACCTCTACCGCATCGCGGCGGAAAAGACCCCCTTCGGCATGCCGGTCAAGTCGGCGTTCCGCCTGACCTCGGGCTTCGGCTACCGCCGCGATCCCAATGGCGCGGGTTCGCGGATGCACGAGGGCAACGATCTCGCGGGAGCGGCGGGCACGCCGATCTACGCGACCGGCGAAGGTGTCGTCATCCAGGCCGGCTGGGACGGCAGCTTTGGCAAGTCGGTCCAGATCCGGCACGAGTTCGGCATCGTCACGCGCTTTGCCCACATGAGCCAAATCCGGGTGAGCGTCGGGGAAAGGGTATCGCGCGGCGACCGCATCGGTGATATGGGTTCCTCTGGCCGTTCGACCGGCACGCATCTCCACTACGAAGTCAGGATCGGCGGGCGCGCCGTCAACCCGATGACCTTCATCAAGGCAGGCAGCAATGTTTTCTAAGAGCCGCATCAACGAACCCGGCGCCAAGCCCGGCGAGCCCGAAAAGACCAAGCTGCCGGAGGCGACGATGAAGCCCGCGATGGACTTTACCCCTTCGGTGCCGCGCGGCAAGGCGGCGGTGTCGGTGCTGTCGTCCGACCTGACGGTCGTGGGCAACCTCAAGACCACGGGCGACATCCAGATCGAGGGCACGGTCGAAGGCGACATCCGCGCCCACCTGCTGACCGTGGGCGAAACCGCCACGATCCGGGGCGAGATCGTGGCCGACGACATCGTCGTCAACGGCCGTGTCGTGGGCCGGGTGCGCGGCCTCAAGGTCCGCCTCACCTCCACCGCGCGGGTCGAGGGCGACATCATCCACAAGACCATCGCGATCGAAAGCGGCGCGCATTTCGAAGGCTCGGTGCAGCGGCAGGAAGACCCGCTGGCGACCTCGCGCGCCACGCCGCAGCTGCCTTCTCCGGAAACCGCCGCGACCTGACCTGATGGACATGACCCCGGGGGCGCGGGCGGAGACGCCCGCGCCCTTTCCCGTCTGCCGCCCGGAAGACCGCCGCTTCCTGCTGCTGGCGGCGATCCTGGCCTCGGCGCTCGGCTTCATCGACGGCTCGGTCGTGGCCATCGCCATGCCCGCGATGCGCGAGGGGCTGCGCGCCACCCTGACCGAGGCGCAGTGGATCGGCGCGGGCTATCTGCTTGCGATGTCCTCGCTGGTGCTGACCGGCGGCGCCATGGGCGACCGGTTCGGCGTGGCGCGGGTGTTCGGGCTGGGGATCGCCGTCTTCGTGCTGGCCTCCTTCGCCTGCGCGCTGGCGCCCTCGGCCCCGGCGATGATCGCCGCGCGCATGGTCCAGGGCCTGGGCGCGGGGCTGATGGTGCCTGGGTCGATGTCGCTGATCTCGCGCGCCTACCCGCCCGACCAGAGAGGCCGGGCGCTGGGGCTCTGGGCCGCCGCGGCCTCGGCCACCACGGTGGCGGGTCCGGTCCTGGGCGGCATCGTGCTGTCCTCGGGCGCCGAAGGCGCCTGGCGCTGGATCTTCGCGCTGAACCTGCCCCTGGGCGGGTTCGCGCTGTGGCTGCTGCGGCAAAAGACCCTGCCGGACCCCGGCCGCCCCGGCACCGCCGTGGACCTGCCCGGCGCGGTGCTGGCCTCTGCCGCGCTCGGCGTGCTGGCCTGGGACCTGACCGCGGGCGGCGCGGTCTCCGGCTGGTCGCTGGCGGCGGTGACGCTGGCCGCGCTGTTCCTGTGGCGCGAGGCAACCACGCCCGCGCCGATGCTGCGGCTGTCGCTGTTCGCCGGCCGGGCCTTCGCGGCGGCGAACCTGGCCACGCTGTTTCTGTTCTTCGCGCAGGCCGCGGTCCTGTTCTACCTGCCGATGACGGCGGTCACCGCCTGGGGCGCAGGCGGCCTCGACGTGACGCTGACGCTTCTGCCGCTGGGGGTGATGATCGGCGTGCTGTCCGCCCCGGCGGGGCGGCTGGCCGACCGCATCGGGCACGGGCCGGTGGTGGCGACGGGCGCCGCACTGGTGGCGCTGGCCGACGCGGGCCTGGCGCGCGCGGCGCCCGTGGCGGGGATGTTCACCCACATCCTGCCGCTGATGGCGCTGAAC
>CAZCPY010000132.1:0-8207 GCA_964499865.1 uncultured Rhodobacterales bacterium
TTCAGGCCCCGCAGGCGAGATGAAAGGAATGTGCCGAAGGCACGCGATTCACTTCCGTGGCCTGGTCAGGGCGTCAGCCTGGATGGATCAGGCTGGCGAACAGGTGCGGCTCGATGCCTTCGGCGGCGAAGGCGGGGCCGCGGGTCAGCAGGCTTACGGCGTCGTGGGAGTGCAGGCTTTCCTGGTGGCTCGCCACCACCCGGAAATCGCCCACCCGCGCGTCGGCCATCAGGCCCGCCGCGAAGGATCGCGCCGCGTCCTCCACGAAGATCGGGTTCGCGGCGTTCAGTTCGGCGAAGGCCTGTTCGTCCTCGCGCTTGACCATCACCTGCGTTTCGGTCGGCACCGCCTTTCGGGCGATGTCGATCAGGTCCTCGACCGTCAGCCCCTCGCCCGCCACCACCGACAGGCGCGCTACCGACCGCTGCGAATGCGGTGTGGCCATCTGGCCGCGGGTCATGCGCGCATGTTCGCTGAGTTCCAGCGAGCAGGGGCAGGTCGAGGAATACACGAAGTCCAGGTGCAGCATCCGCGTGCGCAGGCCCTTGCGGTCGGCAACCTCCATCCCCGCGCGGTAGTATTGCCAGCCCGACAGCCCGGAGCGCAGCGAGCCCACCGTCAGCGGCAGCGAGAAGCGGAGCGCGATGCGGGCGTCGAAGGCCTCCAGCCGGTCCTTGTAGGCATCGACCGCGCGTTCCACGACATCGAGCCCGAAGGCCTCGCCCGCATGGGCATAGAAGGACCGCAGGATGCGGCTCATGTTGATGCCCTTCTTCTCGGCCTCGAGGCTGACCGACCCGGTGACGGCGGTTTCCAGCGTCACCTCGTCGCCGTCGCGCAGGCGGTAGCGCAGCGGCAGGCGGAAGTTCGAGATGCCGACGTGCTGGATCGCCACCGGCGCCCCCACGATCAGCGCGGCGGGGCCGTTCTGCAGGTCGGGCAGGCTGTCGCGATAGGCGGCGTCGGGGCGGAAGCCCTCCGGGTAGCGGCGCGACAGCGCGGGGTAGGTCAGGCCCGGCACCAGCGCCGCCTCGCCCCCGGCTTCGGTCCAGCGGTGCAGCAGGGCGGCGGCGGCCTCGGCCTCTTCGCGCGTGGGCATGCGGTCGAGGGTCTTGGGGTGGATCGTCATGTCGGGAGTCCTTCCGGTTCGGGCGCGCGCGCCGTCAATGTCTCGGAAAGGTCTACGCAGCCGGCCCCGGTCCGGATCACCCGCGACGTCAGCTCTTGCCCGTCTCCAGCGCCCAGTCGGCCTTGCTGATCCGCACGAAATCGACCGGCACCGCCTCGCCCGGGCCGCTGACGGGCACGCCGGGCCAGATGCGTTCGCAGGCATAGGTCAAGAGCGCCACCATCTGGTCCTGCGAGAAGGGATGGCCTTCGCCGCGGAACTCCTCGATCCGGCCCTCGGGCTCCGAGATCAGCGCGTCGAGCGCCAGTTGCAGAAGGTCCAGGTTGCCCTCGCGCCGCGCTGCCGCCGCCATCGCGTCGATGGCGCTGTCGAAGGCCTCCATGTCGGCCAGCGGGTCGGGCGTGTCGACGAAGGTCATCGAGGTGAGGTAGCGCAGGTAGCTTTCGATCGTGCCGTGGCGGATGCGCATCGCGCAGGTCCCTTTCCTGTCAGTCCCTGTATTCGCCGGTTTCGGGATCGAAGCCCGTGGCGGTCGGATAGTGCTGGTGGACGACCCACTGGCCGGGAAAGTCGGCGGGCATCGGGCCGCCCAGCTTGGTGTAGGCGTCCTTGACCGCCTTCCAGTTGGTCAGGGGCTTGGCCGACGTCGGGCTGGGGTTCGCGAAATGGAAGATCACCTTGGTGAAGACCCGTGTCAGCGGCCCGTATTCGCGGAAGTTCTCGCACAGGTCGCTCTCCTTGAACTCCCCGGCCTGGTACTTCTTCTTCATCTTGTTGCCCTTGAAGCTCTTGCCCACGGGCACTTCGCTGTCGGTCTCGACGAAGTATTCCAGCACCGCGCCGTCCTTGAGCGTGGTGCCCTTGGTGGCCGGAAAGTCGGTGCCCAGCTTGTCAAGCGCCTCTTCGCGCGTGGCCAGCATCGCCTCGACCGTGCCGAAGGAGGACGAGGTGGTCGAGGGTTCCATCACGTTGTCGGGGCGCAGGCCGGTCAGCAGGCGCTTGGTGGACGCCGCATCGGTCACGCCCGGCCCGTGGGCGGTGACGTAATGGGCGTTTTCAACCTTTTCGATCGCCTTGCCGGCTTCGACCATGCCGACCTGCGCCGCCGCGATGACCGCCCTGAACAGCGCCTCGGCCTTGGCAAAGTCGCCGTTGCCCGCTTCGACCTCGGCGGCGGCAAGCTTGGCCTTGAGGCCCGCCAGCGTGTTCGCCGGCGGGAAGATCGCCGCGGTGATCAGCGCCGCCGCGGCGTTCCCGTCGTCGGTGATCTTCTTCGCCTTGGCCGCCTTGAGCGTGTTCACAAGCGTCTGGGCAGCCAGTTCCTTGGTTTCGGCCGTGGCCTTGGCGCCCGCGTTCTTGGCCTTTCCGACCGCCGCCGAGGCCTTGGTCAGGTCGGCCTCGGCCTTGGCGATCTCGGCTTCGGCGTCGAACTTGGCCTTGGCCCGGGCATCCGCCACGGCGCGGATCTCGATCCTTTCCATCGCCGCCAGCCCCTGCCGCGCCTGGGCGGCCGTGCCGGCGTAGGTCTGCGCCTCCTTCAGCGTCGCCTGGTGGGCGACCAGAAGCTCGGTCGCCGCGACGGGGTCGTTCTGCTTTTCGGCAGTGTCGATCGCCTTGGCCCAGGGGGTTTCCAGCTTGGCCTTCGGCGCGGGCTCGTTGATCTGCTTGACCAGCCGGGTCTGCAGCCCCTCCAGCTTGCGGCGGGTGGCGAGGTAGACCGTCATCGCCGCCGACACTGTCTGCACCACGGGCAGGGCCTGCACGGTGGCAAGTTCGGCGTCCGCCTCGTCCCACTTGCGCGTCTTGGCCAGCGCATCGGCCTTGGCCAGCGCATCGGCGATGGCGGTGTCGGTCTCGGCCTGCGCGGCGGTCAGGCCCTTGCGCGTCGCCGCCAGCCCCGCGACCTTGTCGAGGTGTTGCCCCAGCCGCCGCCCGTCCTCGGCCGCGGTTTCCCAGGCGACCCTGGCCTCGGCCAGCGTGCCGGTGTTTTCCCTGGCCTGCGCCGGTGCGAGAATCCCGTAGGTGCCCGCCCCGTCGAACCGGGTGGCCAGGGCGGTTGCCGCCTCGCGCGCCCGGAACACCGGGATCGCCGCCTTCAGCGCCACGTCGACGGCCGCCAGCTTGGCCATCTTGTCGGCATGGGCGACCTGCGCCGGGGCGTCGTTCCAGGGCGTCAGGATTTCCGCCTTGCAGGTTCCGGCAAGCTGGCCCGTGAACCCCGTCACGCGCTTGGTCAGCGCGTTGCGCTGCGTGGTGTAGGCCGCTTCCTCGGCCTTGGCGGCGGGGATCGTGTCGGTCTTCTTCTTGGCCTCGACCAGATTGCCGCCCTGCGCATCGACAATGGCGCCGTCGTAGATCGCCTGCACCGCCGGGTCCGCGGCCAGTGCAGCCACGCTGTCCAGCGCGTCGGCGACGACGCCGTACTTGTTCACCTCGATGGTCAGCGTCGCCAGCTGCGCCGATCCCGTGGCCGGATCGCCGTCGTCGAAACCCTTCTTCTTGACCGCCATGTAGTCGTTCTGGAACCTGGTGGGCGGCGTCGACAGCTTCAGCCGCTCGACCTTGCGGATGATCGGCACGCAATTCTGCACAAAGGTCGCAACCTCGGCGGCAAAGTCCTTGGCCGCCTTCTCGCGCACGGGGTCGAAGGCCGCATCCTTGGCGGCGCCATCCGCGGGATCGGTGTAGGATGCCGTTCCGGTCTTCCATTCGGCCAGCTTGGCCAGCGCGCCCGGGATGTCGGCCGCGGCAGCCAGGGCATCGGCGGCATCCAGCAGCGTCTCGCGCCGCGCCTTCAGTACCTTCTTGATTTCCTTCTCGGTATCCGTTCCCTCCGGCAGGCCCACGACGTAAAGTTCGCTGTCAAAGCGCCACTGTTCCATCTCCGGCTGGTAGGTCTTGGCCGCCGCGACAAGCGGCGCGATCTCGTCCACCTTGTCCTCGGACTTCTTGCAGTCGCCCGGCGTCTTGGCCTTGTCGAGCAGGTCGGCCCCGGCCTTGGCCAGCGCCAGCGCGGCCTGATAGCAGCCCTGGTTGATGTCGTAGGCGTCCTTCTTCAGCGCCGCCTGCGCCGCGGCCAGCTTGACCGCCGCCGCATCGCGGGCGGCGGCGAAATCGGTGACGTCCTTGATCTCCTTGGCCAGCGCCTTGATCCCCGGGTCCTGGTCCTCGACCTCCTTCAGCGTCGTGGCGTCCTCCACCGCCTTGCGCAGGCTGCCCGCGGTCTTCAGCAGCTTGAGCGCCGCCGCCCCCGGCGCATTGGCGGGAGGCACGAGTGTCAGAAGCGTGTCGAGCGCGGTCTTGCGCGCCTTTTCCCGCGCGGCGATCTCGATCACCTGATTGGCCCGCGCCTCGGTCAGCGCCTTCAGCGCCGCCTCGGCGGCCAGTGCCATCGCCCCGGTCAGCGGCGCCACGGCGGCAAAGGCCGCGTCCTTGCGCAGAAGCTCCAGCGCGGCCTTCTCCGTCGCATTGGCCTTGTCGGGGTCGGTGACCAGCGCCGCGGCCTCCTTCGCAGCCTTCACCCGGGCCGTGCGGTCGGCCAGCGCATCCGCGGCGGCCTGCAGCGCCGCGGGCAGGTCGGCCAGCCCCCCGGCCGCCTGATCCAGCCCTGCCCCGGTCAGCGGCGCCGTCGCACCGGCCCTGACCGCCTCGATCTTCTGCACCAGCGGCGCCGCTTCCGCATCCGGCAGGCCCGCAGGCACCGACAGCAGCGCCAGCGCCGCGAGGATCGCCTTGGCCCGCGCCCCGCGCGCCGCATCCGCCGCGGGGCCCAGCTTGGCGGCGCGCACCGCCAGCGCCTCGATCGCGGGCAGGTCCGCGGCCAGCGGCAGGGCCGCGCCGATGGCCTGCACCTCGGCCGTCAGCGCGTCGAGCCCCTCGGCCGCCGTCACCCCGGCCGGATCGACCGCCGCCAGCACCTGCGCCACCGCCGCCCGCGCCTTGTCCCGCGCGGCCGCGCCCTCGGCCGCCCCGAGCAGCGCCGCGTCGCGGTCCTTTGCATGACCCTCGGCCAAAGCCAAGGCCTCGGCCGAAAGGGCTCCACCCTCGGGGCCAAGCGCCGCCTTGAGCTTCTCCTCCGGCCCGCGCACCGCCGCCGTCTCGCCTTCGGTCGCGCCCTCGGGCAGCTTGGCGGGGACCGAGGCCCGAAGCGCCGCCGCCTTCTTCGCGCGGTCGGAAAGGACCGTTGCCAGCCGCAAGGCCTCGGCGGTCAGGCGCAGCACAGCCGCCTCGGCCGCGGCCAGCACGGCTTCGGCGACCGGCGCCGTCGCCAGCGCCGCGATGGCGGGCAGGTCGGCGTCGTAGGCGGCATAGTCGGCATCGACCCCGCCCGGCGGCCGCGCCGCCCCCGCCATCGCCTGCGTCACCGCCTGGATGCGCCCAGCCCGCAGCGCCGCCGCGGTGTTGGCCGCCGCCGCCAGCGCCTCAACCCGCGCCAGCGCCGTCTCTACCTTGTTCAACTCGTCGCCGTTGCGCGCAGCAGCCACGACCGACCGGACGGTGGCCACATGCCCCTCGATCGTCGTGCGTTCCCCGGCCGAAACCTGGGGCCCGAGCGCGATGGCATCGAGCCGCAGCAGGATCGCCACCCGCCGCGCCTGCAACGCCGCCTGGTCATCCGGGCCGCCCCCGGGATCGGGATCGCCCCCGGGCGGATCGCCCCCGGGGCCGCCGGGGTCAGACTTCGGCGCGTCCTTGCCCGGCTCCGGCACGGGCCTGGAGGGCGTCTCGGCAAAGGAGGGCGTCCCCAGCGACAGGGCCGCGAACATCTTGCCCGTCCAGGCCCGCACATCGGGCTTCTCCCCGACGGCGGGGGTCGCGACGGTCTGGTCAGCTTCGGGCATCGGGGGCCCCCGGGGCGGCAGGAGGGGAAGGCGCTGGGGGAGGATGCTAGCCCCGGGCGGGGCGGGCTGTCTACTGCGGTGGAGTGGCGCGGGTGGGGGTTCTACCGGGGGGTGTAGGGGAGGAGGGTGGGGGAGGCCTAATCCCACTGCTACAAGCGAAAGCTCTCTTCTCCCAAGTCTATGTCACTGTTATGAGCGACCATTCGAACATAACTTCTGAACATTGGGTCCGAAAAGCGATACCAGCCAACTTTGCCGCGCCGAATTACCGAGCCGTGACTAGGCTCACAAAGCGAATTCAGATGGTTACGAAAATTCTGCTCGTCATTAATTGCTTCCCTGCCCTTTCGGGCTTGCATGATTCTCAAATAGTCATCCCGAATAGCCTTGAATTGCTTGTCAAGAAGTTGGCCGTCGGCGACTGACCAAAGCACCTCAATGTACTTGTCACTTCCCTTCTTAGTCGCCTTATCATAGGCGGTTTGCAGCCTTGTCGCAGCTCCCTTAGCAGCCTTCTGGATACCTTTCTTGTACACATCTGCAGAAATGACTGCCGAATCTGGGGCATCCTCATATGCGGTTCTCAAGATTTCACCCATGATCACATGAGCAAAATGTGGATACCCGCAGGCAATTTGTGCAATCCTCGTACGCTGACCTTTTTCTAAACTGATTCCAAAGTTCTCCGAAATATACTCGATAATCTCCATTATGTAGCCATCAAGTAGCGGCGGCAGCGCAACCGCTTTCAAGTAGCGGTCAACCGATTCGTGACTCCCGATAAGATCATTAAGGTTCGATGCTACACCGCAAAACACAAACTTGATCGGAAGTTTGTCCACAGAAATTTGCTTCGCCAAGGCGGTGAATGAGTCAAGTGTTTTCTTGTTCTCAAGCTGATCAAACTCGTCAATAACAATAACCCATTCCCTACCGCTCTGATGGTCATTCGGAAGAATAGTGCGCAGAAAGTCCGAGGCATTGTTGACAGTGGATATCTCGATCCTTTCACGAGAACCACTCTTTTGACCTTCAAGTGTGAAGCCATAGGCGGAAAGCTTTAAGCCGATCTTCGCATCCCTGAGATTCACCTTGCCTCCATGCTCGACCCGCCGAAAAACATCGTTCAGCAGATCGTTGAATGAAGATTCCTTTTCACAGCTTACTGCTGCCGCCAGCTGCACTGTGCCGCGATACTTCTCACAGGCCGTATGGACCAAGGAGGTCTTTCCAACGCCCCTTAGCCCCCAGACAAACGCGTTCATTCCTTTTGTTTCAAATGCATCACGAAGCTGCGTCAGCTGCGAAGCTCGTCCCTTCAATTGATCCGGATTCGACACCTCTTCACTAGGGTGAACAAAGAAGTTCAAACGATGAATGAAGTCTTTGCGTTCCATTTTGCCAAGTGGAAGAATTTCATGATCTTTACTCATCCCCAAACCCCCTCGAACTCCCGCCACTCGCCCTTGCTCATGCCGGAGGCCTCTTGCGTCACTGTCTCACCGGCCAGCCTGCGTTTCAAGACCGCGACCGCCTTGGCACTCAACGAAACCCCGCCCATCCGGTAATCCTCGAAGGCCGCCCAGGCCAGGGGCACCCAGTCGCGCACGGTGGCGGCCATCGTCTCGGCGTAGACGCGGATTTCCATCTGGGCGTGGGCGTCCGCCCGCAGGCGCAGGAAATGGAACAGGTTGTGCAGGTCCACCTTCCAGTACCATTGCGTATAGATGTTCATCGGCAGGTTCATCCGCGCCAGTTCCCGCGCGAGCCCCTGCTGAGGTGTTCCGTCAGGCTGGGCCTGGCTCAGCATCGCCTCGTAATGGTCGTACATCTGCGCGGCATCCGATTTCAGCAGCGCCAGCACGCGCGCCGCCTCTTCCCCTCCAAGCACCGCCCCGCGGCCCTGGTTGTTCACCGTCGACTGCGCGGCAAGCGCCTCGGGGGCGGGGATGTAGAACTCGCGGTCCAGGATCGAATAGCGGGCGGAGTATTCGTTGACGTTGGCGGTGCGGTGGCGGATCCACTGGCGGGCCACGAAGACCGGCAATTTGACGTGGAACTTCACCTCGCACATCTCGAAGGGCGTCGAATGCCAGTGCCGCATCAGATAGCGGATCAGCCCTTCGTCGTTCGAGACCTGCTTGGTGCCCGCCCCGTACGACACCCGCGCCGCCTGCACGATGGCGCCGTCGTCGCCCATGTAGTCGATCACGCGCACGAAGCCGTGGTCCAGCACC
>CAZCPY010000133.1:0-8173 GCA_964499865.1 uncultured Rhodobacterales bacterium
AGTCGGGGCTGTCGATTTCGGTGGCCAACGAGTCGCTGAATTGTGTTGCGCTGGGGACCGGCAAGGCGCTGGAATACGAAAAGCAGTTGCGGCACGTGATCGACTACGACAGCTGAGGGGGCGCCCTGCGTGGCCAAGCGCGCGGTGACAGCCGAGGACTATGCGCGCCCGCTACGGCGCATCCTGATCGGCATGCTCGTCTTCGTGCTGCTGGCGCTGTTCGTCGTCTGGCGCATCGACAGCCCGCGCATGGAGCGCCTGCGCACCGCGCTGGTCGATGCGGTGGTGCCGTCCTTTGCCTGGGCGCTCGCGCCAGTGACCAAGGTCGTGGGCATGGTCGAGGACTTCCAGTCCTATACCCGCATCTACGAGCAGAACCAGGAGCTGCGCCGCGAGTTGCAGCAGATGAAGGCCTGGAAGGAGGCGGCGCTGCAGCTGGAACAGCAGAACGCGCGGCTGATGGACCTCAGCCAGGTACGGCTGGACCCCAGGCTGACGCATGTCACGGGCGTGGTGCTGGCGGATGCGGGGTCGCCCTTCCGGCAGTCGGTGCTCTTGAACGTGGGCAGCCGCGACGGCATCCGCGACGGCTGGGCGACGATGGACGGCATCGGCCTCGTCGGGCGCATCTCGGGCGTGGGCAGCCGCACGGCGCGGGTGATCCTGCTGACCGACACCTCCAGCCGCATCCCGGTGACGGTGCAGCCGTCGGGGCAGAAGGCGCTGCTGTCGGGTGACAACACGGCAGCACCGCTGCTGGAGTTCATCGAGAACCCCGAGCTTGTGCGGCCCGGCGACCAGGTGGTGACCGCGGGCGATGGCGGGGTGTTTCCGGCAGGCCTTCTGGTCGGCGCGGTGGCGCAGGGCACCGACCGGCGGCTGCGGGCGCGGCTGGCGGCGGACTACGGGCGGCTGGAGTTCCTGCGCGTGCTGCGCAGCCAGCAGATCGAAACGATCGCCGACCCGGGCAGCCTGATCGCGCCCCCGCTGCCGGTGCAGGGCCCGCCCCTGCCGCCCGAGGCGGCGGCCGAGGCCGCAACCCCCGCCGTGGCGGAGGCCGTGCCGTGATCGACCCCGTCACGGCGCGGCTCTGGGGCTACCGGGCGCTGTTCCTGGGCCTGGTGGCGCTGATCCTGTTCCTGCGCATCCTGCCGATCGGCGATGCCGACGGCGGTCTGCCGGGGCCCGACCTGCTGCTGTGCCTGATCTTCGCCTGGACGATCCGCCGCCCCGACCACCTGCCCGCGCTGCTGATCGCCTTTGCCGTGCTGATCGAGGATCTTGTGCTGATGCGCCCGCCGGGCCTGTGGGCGGCAGCGATGGTGCTGGCGACCGAATTCCTGCGCGCGCGGCAGGCGCTGACGCGCGAGCTTGTGTTCGTCATCGAATGGCTGATGGTGGCGGGGCTGATGCTGGCGGCGATGCTGGGGATGCGGCTGGTGCTGGCGCTGGCGATGGTGGACCAGCCCGCCTTCGGCTTTGCCTTCGCGCAGATCGCGGCCTCGGCGCTGCTGTATCCCTTTGTCTGCCTGGCGCTGCACTTCGCCTTCGACCTGCGCAAGCCCTCGACCGGCGAGATCGACGCCTTCGGGAGGCGGCTGTGAGGCGGTCGTCGAGGGAAACCGCGGACGCCACCCGCAAGGTGAACCGCCGCGTCGTCATCAGCCGCGAGGATGCGCCGGACCCCGCCGGGGTGCTGCACCGTCTGGCCCGCATCATCCCGCTCACGCCCGATGATTTCGCCGCGGCGGTGAAGCGGGCGGGCACGCGCAGCCGCCGCCCCATCCGCGTGGCCGACCGCCTGCCCCGGGATGACCTGTCCAGGGACCTGCCGATGTCGGCCATCTCCGAAGGCGTCATGCCCGACAAGGCCCGGAAGGCCGACTGGCACGAGGCCGACTGGCGCATCGGCGACACGGTCGACGCCGCGATCGGGCAGGGCTGCGTGCCGACCTCGCCGCTGCAGCTGGCGGTGATGACGGCGCGCATCGCCTCTGGCCGGGCGGCGCTGCCGCGTCTGATCCATGCCATCGGCGAGGACGAGATGCCCATCGCCCCCGCCGCGCCCCTGCCCGTCGACGCGGCCAGCCTCGACGCGGTGCGCAAGGGCAGGTTCGAGGCCGTCAACGGCAGCCGCGGCACCGCCGGGGCCGGCGGCATCGCCGAAGCGACGATGCTGTTTGCGGGCAAGACCGGCACCAGCCAGGTGCGCGACATCACCGCGGCGGAGCGGGCGCGCGGGGTGATCGCGAACGACGATCTGCCGTGGAACCGCCGCGACCATGCGCCGTTCGTGGGCCATGCGCCGCATGGCAAGCCCGGGTATGCTGTCGCGGCGGTGGTGGAACACGGCGGTGGCGGGTCGCTGGCCGCGGCCCCCGTCGCGCGCGACGCGATCCTGCGGGCGCCCTACGACGGCATCCCGCCGCTGTCGGCCTCTCCGGCGGCGCAGCGGAACCGGATCGGGGCGCAGCACCGGCAGATGCCCCGGCACCCGCCCGCAGGCGGCCTGCCCGCGGCGGAACCGACATGACGCCCGCGCCGCTGACAGCCCGGGCGCAGCCCCCCCTCCCCCTCCCTCCCCCACGAGGGGGGAGGCAGGCACCCGGTGCCGGGGCGTGCCGCCTGTCGCCGGGCGCTGCCCCTCCTCCTCGCGGAGAGGGGACGGGGGAGGGGGGCTCTGCCCCTGCGGCGGGGGCGCGCGCATGACGTTCCTCGAATACCGCGTCAAGACCGCACCCGCGGGCCTGTCCAAGGTGCTCTACGTCAACTGGGCGCTGGTCGTGCTGGTCGCCGCGGTGTCCGGCATCGGGTTCCTGATGCTCTATTCCATCTCGGGCGGCCGCATCGAGGTCTGGGCCGAGCCGCAGATGAAGCGCTTTGCCGCCGGCATGGTGCTGATGTTCTTCGTGGCCTTCGTGCCGATCTGGTTCTGGCGCAACATGGCGGGGGTGGCCTACATCGTCTCGTTCCTGATGCTGGTCTACGTGGATCTGTTCGGCCGCGTCGGCATGGGTGCGCAGCGCTGGATCGACCTCGGCTTCATCCAGATCCAGCCGTCGGAACTGATGAAGCTGGCGCTCGTCATGCTGCTGGCCGCCTACTACGACTGGCTGGACGTCCGGAAGACGTCGCGCCCGCTGTGGGTGCTGATCCCGGTCATGCTGACCATCGCGCCTACCGTCCTCGTGCTGATGCAGCCCAACCTCGGCACCTCGCTGATGCTGATCCTGACCGGGGCGGCGGTGATGTTCGCGGCCGGGGTGTCGATCTGGTATTTTGCCGCCGTGGCGGCGCTGGGGGGCGGGGCGGTGGCGGCGGTGTTCCTGACCCGCGGCACGCCCTGGCAGTTGCTGCTCGACTACCAGTATCGCCGCATCGACACCTTCCTCGACCCCTCGGCCGACCCGCTGGGTGCGGGCTACAACATCCTGCAGGCCAAGATCGCCTTCGGGTCCGGCGGCTGGGCCGGGCGGGGGTTCATGCAGGGTACCCAGTCGCGGCTGAACTTCCTGCCCGAGAAGGAAACCGATTTCATCTTCACCACGCTGGCCGAGGAATTCGGCTTCCTTGGCGCCTTTTCGCTGCTGGTCCTCTACATGCTGATCATCGGCTTCTGCCTGGTCTCGGCGATGCAGAACAAGGACCGCTTCTCGTCGCTGGTGATCATCGGCGTCGCCGCGACCTTGTTCCTGTTCGTCTGCGTCAACATGCTGATGGTGATGGGGCTGGCGCCGGTGGTGGGCGTGCCCTTGCCGCTGGTCAGCTATGGCGGGTCGTCCATGCTGATGCTGCTGATCGCCTTCGGCGTGGTGCAAAGCGCGCATGTCCATCGCCTGAGGTAACGCCCGCAATGCCGATCACCGCCCTGTTCTGCGCCCCCCCCAAGGACTGGCCCGAATGGGCCGCGCCCCTGCGCGCGGCCTTTTCTGCCGCGGGTCTGGACGTGCGCCTGACGCAAGCGGCCGACCCTGCTGGGGTCGACTATCTGATCTACGCCCCCTCCGGCACGGTGTCGGACTTCTCGCCCTTCACGCAGGCGAAGGCCGTGCTGTCGCTCTGGGCGGGGGTGGAGCGCATCGTGGGCAATGCCTCGATCACCATGCCGCTGTGCCGGATGGTCGATCCCGGCATGACCGGGCACATGGTCAGCTACGTCGTGGGCCACGCCCTGCGGTTCCATCTGGGCATGGACCGCCACCTGAAACGGCCTTCGCTGCCCTGGGACCAGACGCCGCCGCCGCACCCCTCCGACCGCCCGGTCGCCGTTCTGGGCACGGGCGAACTGGGTCTGGCCTGCGCCCGGGCGCTGCGCGCCCTGGGCTTTCCGGTGACCGGCTGGGGCCGCACGCCCAAGGCGGTCGACATTCCCACGGTCCATGGCGAGGATGGCCTGCGCGAGGCCCTGGGACGGGCAGAGATCGTGGTGACGCTGCTGCCGCGCACGGCCGAGACCGAAAACCTGCTCGACGCCCGCCGCCTGGCCTGGGTCAGGTCCGGCGCCTGCCTGATCAACCCCGGCCGCGGCGCGCTGGTGGAGGACGCGGCGCTGCTGGCGGCGCTGGACGAAGGCCGCGTTGGGCAGGCGGTGCTGGATGTCTTCCGCCAGGAACCCCTGCCCGGGGATCACCGCTACTGGCACCACCCGCGCGTGATCGTCACCCCCCACATCGCCGCCAACACCCACCCGCCCACCGCCGCGGGCGTGATCGCCGAGAACATCCGGCGGGGCGAGGCCGGAGAGCCCTTCCTCTACCAGGTGGACCGCACGCGCGGCTACTGAGACCCGGCACGGGCGGACCGCCGGGAGATGAGCGCTTTCCCCCCCCGTGGGGCAGGGAGAGGATGGCGGGCGCCCGGCGGTGGGGTGAAGCCCCCCTCCTCCACCCCCTCCGCACGAGGGCGAGGGGCGGCGCCCGGCGCCGCAGGGCGGGCGCCGCCGTGCCGGGGTCGCTTTCCGACAAGCCCGGGCGCTTTTCCCGGCGCCAGATGGGGCGGCAACCGGGTGCTCCATGACCTACTCCAGAGGTGCCAGCCTCGTCATCGCCGCCGCCCTTCTGTGGTCGCTGATGGGCCTCTGCCTGCGCCTGATCGGCGAGGCCTCGGTCTGGCAGATCCTGCTGTGGCGGTCGCTCGGCATCCTGCCGGTGGTGGGCGGGCTTCTGCTCTGGCGCCACGGCAGCCTTTTGGCGCCGATCCGGGCTGCCGGAAGGCCGGGCCTGATCGGCGGCACCGGCATCGCCGTCTCGTTCTGCGGAGCCGTCTATGCGATCGAATCCACGACGATCGCCAACGCCGTCTTCCTGTTCACCGCGGGCCCGTTCTTTGCCGCCGTGCTGGGCTGGCTGATCCTGGGGGAAAAGGTCCGCGCCACCACCTGGGCCGCGATCGGGATGGCCATCGTCGGCGTGGTGCTGATGGTGCGCGAGGGCCTGGCCATCGGCGCGGGCGCGGGCAACGTCGCGGCGCTGATCTCTGCGCTCGGGTTCGCGGTGATGACGCTGGCCATGCGGGCAAGGCCCCGGGCCGACCCGGCGGTGCCGGTGTTCCTGGGCGGCACCTTCTGCGCCGCGGCCATGGTGCCGGTGATCCTGGGCCTTGGGCAATCCCTGACCATCGCCCCGCAGGATACTGCCATCGCGGTGACCATGGGCGCCGTGATCCTGGGCTTCGGCCTGGCACTCTACTCCGCCGGGTCGCGCGCCCTGCCGGCCGCCGACATGGCGCTTCTGTCCATGCTGGAGGTGCTTCTGGGCCCGCTCTGGGTGTGGTTCTTCCTGTCGGAGTCAGCCACCTCCGCGACCCTGACGGGCGGCGCCGTCCTGCTGGCGGCGCTGGCGTTCAACGCCATCGCCGCCTCCCGCGCGCCCCCTTCCCCTTCGCGCGCCGCCGGTTGATAAAGGGGCAAGGGCCCGCAAGCGGCCAACCAGGGGGAGGACCGGCATGCCCGGCAATCTGACACTCGACGGCCTGAAGGCCGCCTATGGCGCGGGCGAGATCGACACGGTGATCGTCGCCGCCCCCGACATGCAGGGCCGCCTGATGGGCAAGCGGTTCCATGCAAAGCATTTCCTCGACCACCCCGAGGAGACGCATTGCTGCAACTACCTGCTGGCCGTCGACATGGAGATGACCTGCGTGCCGGGCTACAGATCGGCAAGCTGGGAAAAGGGCTACGGCGACTACACGGTCGTCCCCGACCTTGCCACCCTGCGCCGCATTCCCTGGCTGCCCGCCACCGCGCTGGTGATCGCCGACCTGATCGACCACCACAGCCACGCCGAGGCGACCGTTTCTCCGCGCACCATCCTCAAGACCCAGGTGGCGCGCGCCAAGGCGATGGGCCTTGCGCCGATGATGGCGACCGAGCTCGAGTTCTACCTGTTCGACAATTCTTACGAATCCTTCCGCGACGGCGGCCTGCGCGACCTGCGGCCGATCGGCGCCTACAACGAGGATTACCACATCTTCCAGACCTCGAAGGAAGAAGAGGTCATGCGCGCCGTCAGGAACGGGCTGTTCGGCGCCGGCATCGCGGTGGAGAATTCGAAGGGCGAGGCCGACGCGGGGCAGGAAGAGATCAACGTCCGCTATTCCGACGCGCTCGACTGCGCCGACACGCATACGATCATCAAGCAGGGCGTGAAGGAAATCGCCTGGTCCAGGGGCAGGTCGGTGACCTTCATGGCCAAGTACGACCACCGCAAGGCGGGGTCGTCTTCGCACATCCATCAAAGCCTCTGGGGCCTCGACGGCACCGCGGCCTTTGCCGACGGGGGCCAGCCCAACGGCATGTCGGCGCTGATGCAGCACTTCCTGGCAGGCCAGCTGGCCCATGCGCAGGAAATCACCGCGTTCCTGGCGCCCTACGTCAACAGCTACAAGCGGTTCTGCGTCGGCCTGTTCGCGCCGACCAAGGCGGTCTGGTCCGCCGACAACCGCACCGCGGGCTTCCGCGTCTGCGGCGCGGGCACCCGGGCCGTGCGCGTCGAATGCCGCATCCCGGGCGCTGACGTGAACCCCTATCTCGCCTGTGCCGCGCTGCTGGCGGCGGGGCTGGCGGGGGTCGAGGGGACGTATGCGCTCGAGCCCGAGATGAAGGGCGACATGTACCACACCGGGGGCATCCGCGAGATTCCGAAGACCCTGCGCGACGCCGCCGGCCTGCTGCGCGGGTCCGCCATGCTGCGCGCGGCCTTCGGCGACGATGTGGTGGACCACTACCACCACGCCGCGCAATGGGAACTGTCCGAGACCGACCGCGTGGTCACCGATTTCGAGCTTCAGCGCCTGCTGGAACGCGCCTGACTTGGGCTGCGTGCCTGGCACGCACCTTCCAACCCCAAGGTGCGTGCCAAGCACGCACCCTACGAGGACCCGATGAAACCGATCCAACTGATCTCTCCCGTCGACGGCGCGGTCTATGCCGAACGCCTGCCCCTGACCCCCGAGGCCGCGCAGGCCGCCGTTGCGAAGGCGAAGGCCGCGCAGAAGGCCTGGGCCGCGCGTCCGCTTGCCGACCGCATCGCGCTGGTCAGGGCGGGGGTGGCGAAGCTCAACGCCATGAAGGACGCGGTGGTCGAGGAACTGGCCTGGCAGATGGGCCGCCCGACCCGCTACGGCGGCGAGTTCGGCGGCGTGAACCAGCGCACCGACTACATGGCAGGCATCGCCGCCGACACGCTGGCCGCCCACATGGTCGAGGACAGCGCCGCCTTCCGCCGCTATCTGGCGCGCGAGCCCGTGGGCGTGGTGTTCATCGTGGCGCCCTGGAACTATCCCTACCTGACCACGATCAACACGCTGGTGCCCGCGCTGATCGCGGGCAACACGGTGATGCTCAAGCACGCCTCGCAGACCCTGCTGGTGGGCGAACGGCTGGCCGAGGCCTTCCACGCCGCGGGCATCCCCGAGGACGTGTTCCAGAACGTCGTGCTGGACCACGCGACGACCGAGGGGCTGATCCGCGCGCGGTGCTTCGGCTTCGTCAACTTCACCGGGTCGGTCGCCGGGGGAGCCGCCATCGAGCGTGCCGCGGCGGGGACCTTCACCCCCCTGGGGCTGGAACTGGGCGGCAAGGACCCCGGCTACGTGCGGGCCGATGCGAACCTGGAGGTTGCCGTCGATGTCCTGATGGACGGCGCGATGTACAACGCCGGCCAGTGCTGCTGCG
>CAZCPY010000134.1:0-8036 GCA_964499865.1 uncultured Rhodobacterales bacterium
CCTTCCAGATCGACATGTTGACGTGCATCCCCGACCCGTTGTCGCCCTTCATCGGCTTGGGCATGAAGGTGACCGTCTTGCCGTAGGCGGCGGCGACGTTGTGGATGACGTACTTGTATTTCAGGATGTTGTCGGCCTGCGCGGTCAGCGTGCCGAAGATCAGGCCAAGCTCGTGCTGGCAGGTCGCCACCTCGTGGTGGTGCTTGTCGACCTTCATGCCCATGCGCTTCATCGTCGACAGCATCTCGCCGCGCAGATCCTGCGCCTCGTCGATCGGGTTGACCGGGAAGTAGCCGCCCTTGTGGCCGGCGCGGTGCGCGAGGTTGCCGCCTTCCATCTCGGCATCCGTGTTCCAGGCCGCCGCATCGGCGTCGATCTGGTAGGACACCTTGGCCGGCGTCACCGAATAGCGCACGTCGTCGAAGATGAAGAATTCGGCCTCGGGCCCGAAATAGGCCGCGTCCCCGATGCCCGAGGACTTCAGGTAAGCCTCGGCCTTGACCGCCGTCTGCCGTGGGCAGCGCGCATAGGCCTCGCCGGTGTCGGGCTCGACCACGTTGCAATGCACGCAGAGCGTCTTTTCGGCGTAGAACGGATCGATGTAGACCGAGGACGCGTCCGGGATCAGCTTCATGTCCGACTGGTCGATCGACTTCCATCCGGCGATCGAGGAGCCGTCGAACATGAAGCCTTCCTCGAAGAAGTCCTCGTCGACCAGATCGGCCACGACGGTGACGTGCTGCAGCTTGCCCCGCGGGTCGGTGAAGCGGACGTCGACGTATTCGACCTCCTCGTCCTTCATCAGTTTCAGGGCATCCTTGACCTTGCTCATGGGCGGTTCCTTGTCAGGTTAGGTGTGGGTTCAGACCGCGTCGTCGCCGGTTTCGCCGGTGCGGATGCGGATGGCCTGTTCGACGGGGGAGACGAAGATCTTGCCGTCGCCGATCTTGTCGGTGCGGGCGGCGTCGATGATCGCCTTGATGGCGGCCTCGACCATGTCATCCGACAGGACGACCTCGATCTTCACCTTGGGCAGGAAGTCCACGACATATTCGGCGCCACGGTAAAGCTCGGTGTGGCCCTTCTGGCGGCCGAAGCCCTTCACCTCGGTCACGCTCAGGCCCTGGATGCCCGCGGCCTGCAGGGCTTCCTTGACCTCGTCGAGCTTGAACGGCTTGATGATCGCCTCGATCTTCTTCATCGCGCCCGACTCCCCATGCCGACTCCCCCCGGGTGTCCTCTGGCCTCTGACCACGGGGCAGGGGGCGCGTCCATCCGGGGCGAGGGGCGCGGCAGGGGGCGGGACGGGGGCGCGGCATGGGCGCCTAACGTTTGAGCCATATGCCTAAAGGATGGGCAGAATGAGAACGCGATGACCGAGCTTCTGACCGCCGCCCGGATGCGCGCCCGCGAGGCCGCCGCGATCGCCTCGGGCCGGGTGACGGGGCTCGATCTGATGGAGCGCGCCGGGCGGGGCGTGGTGCAGGCGGTGCTGGCGGAATGGCCGGAGATGGCGTCCGCGCCGCACCGGGCGGTGGTGCTCTGCGGGCCGGGCAACAACGGCGGCGACGGGTTCGTCGTGGCGCGCCTGTTGAAGGCGCGGGGGTGGAAGGTGGAGGTGTTCCTCTACGGCGACCCGGAGCGGCTGCCGCCGGATGCGAAGGCGAATTGCGCGCGTTGGCGGGAGCTTGGGGAGGTGCAGACGCTCGACCACCGGCATTCCGGTATCTCCGGCGCTTTCGTTTCGGGGCAGCCGACCCTGGTCGTCGATGCAGTTTTCGGCACCGGACTGACGCGGCGCATCGGCGGCGCGCTGGAGCAGTCTCTGTTGCAGATTGCCCGCCGGAGGGATGACCAAGGCGGCGCGGTGCCCTGGGTGGCGGTGGATGTGCCCTCCGGGCTCTGTGCCGACAGCGGTCGCAGTCTCGGCTGCCGTTTGCCGAGCGATCTGACCGTGACCTTCCACGCGCGCAAGGTCGGGCACCTGCTGGCCGACGGCCCTCGCTTCTGCGGGCGGCTGCGGGTGGCCGACATTGGTCTTCGTCCGGGCGGGACTGGCGACCTGCAGGCGGCAGAACCGCTCAAGGCTCGGCTGTGGAAGGTGGATGGCCACAAGTTCACCCACGGCCACGCCCTCATCCTCTCCGGCCCCGCCACCCGCACCGGTGCCGCCCGCCTCGCCGCGCGCGGGGCGCTGCGGGTGGGCGCAGGGGTGGTGACGGTCGGGGCGCCCGCGGAGGCGCTGGCGGAGCATGCGGCGCGGCTCGATGCGGTGATGCTCCGGGAGGTGGGGGACGGGGCGGCGCTGGCCGGGGTGCTGGAGGATGCCCGGATCAACGCGCTGTGCCTCGGCCCCGGGCTCGGGCTGGACGGGCGGGCGGCGGGGCTGGTGGCGGCTGCGCTGGGTGTCCCCTTGCCGGGCCTGGCCCGGGATCTCTCGGGGAACCGGGCGCCCGGAGGCGGGGGAGGCCCCGGGTCAGGCCCGGGGCGGGGCCTCGTGCTCGATGCCGATGCGCTGACGCTCCTGTCCTGCGACCCGGCACTTTTCGCCCCGCTGCACCGGGGTTGCATCCTCACCCCCCACGCCGGCGAGTTCGCACGCCTCTTCCCCGACATCGCTGCGAAACTGGCCGCACCCGCCACGACAGGCCCTGCCTGGTCCAAGGTCGACGCCACCCGCGAGGCGGCGGCGCGCGCGGGCTGTGTGGTGCTCTTCAAGGGCCCCGACACGGTCATCGCCGACCCCTCGGGCCGCGCGGCGGTCAACTCGGCACACTACGACCGCGCCGCCCCCTGGCTGGCCACCGCAGGATCGGGTGACGTGCTTGCAGGCTTCATCGCAGGGCTTCTCGCCCGCGGCTTCGCCCCCTATGAGGCTGCCTGCACGGCGGCGTGGCTGCATGTGGACTGCGCGCTCAAGTTCGGCCCCGGCCTGATCGCCGAGGACCTGCCCGACATGCTGCCGCGCGTCTTCCGCGACCTGGGGCTGTGACGGGCGGGCCCGGTGCAGGCCGGACGGCAAACTTCTTGAAGCAAGGAATTTGCCCGCAGGCGAAGGGCGGCGTCAGCCCGCCGCGGGCTGCGGGCAGGCCAGTTCCAGCCCCTGCGCGTAGATCACCGCGGGCGCGTCGAAATGCAGGGTGTACAGCCGCTGCGGCCCCGGCGCCTCGGCGCGGATGTATTCGCCGTCGACCAGCCGCCCGACCGGCAGCAGCGCCCGGTCCTGCCCGGTCATCGCCCTGGCGCGCCAGTCGCGCAAGAGGACCTGCTGGCCTGCGGACAGCACGATGTCGGCCTCGGGCCGGTCATGCCCCAGGGCCTGGGCCGAGACGCGCACCGACCCGCCCTGCACCGTGCGGCAGGACAGCCCGCGCAGCACGCGTGCCCCGCCCCGGGTGACGACGCGGTCGCCGGGCGCCAGCGTCTCGACCGGCTTGAGGCCGGAGAGCGTCAGCACCTCGGCCCCCTCGGCCAGCCCGCCGGGGGCTGCAATGGGTGTGACGGCGCCGAAGGGCGCGCTCTGGATCGACATGGTGAACCCCGCTCGAAGGTCTGTTCTTCTTTTTGCGCGAGCCTATGCCAACAGGCGGTTAACGGCGAGCGGGTTTCGCATCCCCCAGCCCCTCGCGCCCGCGCCGTGGCTTTGCTACACCACCCCGCGTGCGGGCGTGGCGGAACTGGCAGACGCACCGGATTTAGGTTCCGGCGCCGCAAGGCGTGGGGGTTCAAGTCCCTTCGCCCGCACCACCCGGCCGCCTTGGCGGCGGGTTGCTTTTCCCCCCTCGCGCCCGGCCCGCGGCTTTGCTAGAAGGCGCGCGATTTCGCCTGCCCGGCCGCCTTCCGGCCGCCGGGACCGGGCGGAACCCCATTTCCCTGCGCCCGCCGCAAGAGACGAAGGACAAGGACAGCCCATGCCGGTCAAGGTGACCCTGAACGAAGGCCTGAAACGCGTCTGCGAGATCACCGTGCCCGGTGCCGATCTCGAGGCCAGGGTGCAGGAAAAGCTGGTCGAGGCGCAGCCGAGCGTCGAGCTCAAGGGCTTCCGCAAGGGCAAGGTGCCGCTGCCGATGCTGCGCAAGCAGTTCGGCCCCCGCCTGTTCGGCGATGCGATGCAGGAGGCGATCGACGCCGGGATGAAGGCGCATTTCGATGCGACCGGCGACCGCCCGGCGTTGCAGCCGCAGATCCGCATGGTCAACGGCGAGACCTGGGCCGAGGGCCAGGACGTGGTGGTCGAGATGACCTACGACGCGCTGCCCGCGATCCCCGAGCTTGACGCAGCCAAGGTCACGCTCGACCGTCTGGTGGCCGTGGCCGACGACAGCGCCGTGGCCGAGGCGCTGGAGAACCTGGCGGGCTCCGCCAAATCCTACGACGACCGCAAGAAGGGGTCCAAGGCCAAGGACGGCGACCAGGTGGTGATCGACTTCGAGGGCTCGGTCGACGGCGTGCCCTTCGAGGGCGGCAAGGGCGAGGACCATGCGCTGGTGCTGGGGTCGGGGTCGTTCATCCCGGGCTTCGAGGAACAGCTTGTGGGCACCAAGGCGGGCGATGCGCTGACCGTGAACGTGACCTTCCCCGAGGGCTATCGCGCCACGCATCTGGCGGGCAAGGCCGCGGCCTTCGCGGTGACGGTCAAGGCGGTCAAGGCGCCGCAGGCCGCGGTGATCGACGACGAGCTGGCCAAGAAGTTCGGCGCCGCCGACCTGGCCGCGCTCAAGGCCCAGATCGCCGAGCGGATCGAGGCCGAATACAGGGGCGCCTCGCGCGCCGTGCTGAAGCGGGCGCTGCTCGACCAGCTTGACGGGATGGTCAGGTTCGACCTGCCGGGCGCGCTGGTCGATGCCGAGGCCAGCCAGATCGCGCACCAGCTTTGGCACGAGGAAAACCCCGACCACCACGGCCACGACCACGGCACGGTCGCGCCCACCGAGGAACACCGCACGCTGGCCGAACGCCGGGTGCGGCTTGGCCTGCTGTTGGCCGAGGTCGGCCGCAAGGCGGAGATCGCGGTGACCGATGCCGAGATGACGCAGGCCGTCCTCCAGGCGGCGCGGCAGTATCCGGGGCAGGAGCGGGCGTTCTTCGAATTCGTCCAGAAGAACCCGCAGATGCAGCAGCAGCTGCGCGCGCCCCTGTTCGAGGACAAGGTCGTCGACCACATCGTGGCCGCGGCTTCGGTGACCGATAAAAAGGTCAGCAAGGACGACCTGAGGAAGGCCGTCGACGCGCTGGACGAGATGTGACGCTTCAGGCGGCGGCGCCTCCGGGTGCCGCCGCCGTCTCCGTCCTTGACTTGCGGGCCTCGGCCCGCACCAGAGCGAGGCCCGCGCCGATCAGCAGCGCGATGCCCGCCCAGGCCGGGGGCCCCGGCCATTCGCCCCAGAACGTCCAGCCCCACAGCACCGCCCAGAGGATGAAGCTGTATTCGAACGGCGCGATCCGCGACGACGGCGCCATCGCATAGGCCTGCGTCAGCGCGAGGATCCCGCCCGCCGCGATCACCCCGCACAGCGCGAACAGCAGGCCGTCGCGCCAGGGCAGGGGCTGCCAGCCGCGGGTGAGGTAGGCGAGCGAGGGATGCGTGCCTTCGGCCGGCACGCCCCCGGCAAAGACCGCGGCCAGGATCAGCGCGCCTGCGAGCATCGTCGCATTGCCCCAGAAGGCCATCGCCGCCGCCGTCTCGGTCCGCCCCAGATGCCGCGCCGCCAGCATCGACAGCGCATAGCCCAGGGCCCCGAGCACCGGCAGCAGCGCGGCAGGCTCGAACAGCCCCGCCCCGGGCCGCAGCACCAGCGCCATGCCCGCGAAGCCGGCCGCCAGTGCCGCCAGCGTGCCGGGGCCGATGCGCTCGCCCATCAGCGCCGCGGCGGCCAGCGTGATGAACAGGGGCGCGGTGAAGAACAGCGCCACCGTGTCAGCCATCGGCAGCGCGGCGAGACCCAGGTAGTAGGCCACGTAGGCCACGAAGTTCATCACCCCGCGCGCCGCCATCAGCGGCCAGCGCGGCCCCAGGATCGTGCCCGCCCGGCCATCCAGCCAGAGCACCAGCGCCAGATGCAGCGGCAGCGCGGTGAGGCAGCGCAGAACCATCGCCTGGTGCAGGGGATAGTCGGCGGACAACAGCTTGAGGATGACGTCCTGCACCGAAAACACCGCGATCCCGCCGACGAGGCAGAGGATTCCGGTGGCGGTGGGGGACAGGCGCGACACCCCTCAAGGCTGCCGCGCCGACCGCCGCGCGGCTCTGCCGGATGCGACACGCGCGTGCCGCCTTCGGCAAAGCAAAGGGGGCCGCACCCCTGCGGGCGCGGCCCCCTTTCTGATCGTCCGGAAAGGTCAGGCGTCTGCGGCGGCCTGGCCGATGTCGTCGAACAGCTCGGCGATCTCGAACTCCGCCGCCGCCTCGGCTTCCGCCGCCAGATCCTGGATCGACTTGCCTGCGGCCTGAAGCTCGGCCTCCTCGCGCGACCGGGCCACGTTCAGCGTGACCGGGGCGACGACCTCGGGGTGCAGCACCACGGTGACCGGGTGCAGGCCCAGGTCCTTGATCGGCCGGTCGAGCGTGACCTGCGCGCGGCCGACGGTGAAGCCTGCCGCGGCCGCGGCATCCGCCGCGTCGCGCGCGGTGACCGAGCCGTAGAGCGCCCCGGCCTCGGAGGCCGAGCGAATCAGCACGAAGGTCTGGCCCGACAGCCTGGCCGCGACGGCCTCGGCCGCGCGCCTGGTTTCCAGGTTCTGCGCCTGCAGCTGCGCCTTGCGGCCCTCGAACGACCTGATGTTGGCCTCGCTGGCGCGCAGCGCCTTGGCCTGCGGCAGGAGGTAGTTGCGGGCGTAGCCGTCCTTGACCGAGACGACCTCGCCCATCTGGCCCAGCTTGGCGACGCGCTGGAGAAGGATCACTTGCATCGGGCTCTCCTCACTTCACGGCGTAGGGCAGCAGCGCAAGGAAGCGCGCGCGCTTGATCGCCTGCGCCAGCAGGCGCTGCTTCTTGGACGACACCGCGGTGATGCGCGCGGGCACGATCTTGCCGCGTTCCGAGATGTAGCGCTGCAGCAGGCGGACGTCCTTGTAGTCGATGGCAGGTGCGTTGGCGCCCGAGAAGGGGCACACCTTACGGCGACGGAAAAACGGTTTGGTAGCCATGGCTTACGATCCTTTCCTCACACCGCGCATCAACGCCGACGGTCGCCGCCGAAGCCGCCCGAGGGCGCCCCGCGGTCGCCGCCGAACCCACCCCGGTCACCACCGCGGTCACCGCCACGGTCGCCGAAGGACCGTTCGGGGCGCGGACCCCGGTCGCCGCGATCGCCGCGATCCCCGCGGTCGTCGCGGTCGTCACGGTCGCGCTTCTGCATCTGGATCGAGGGGCCTTCGCCGTGCGCGTCGACCTTGACGGTCAGGACGCGCATCACGTCCTCGTGCAGGCGCATCAGGCGTTCCATCTCGGTCACCGCCGGCGAGGGCGCGTTCGAGCGCAGGAAGGCGTAGTGGCCCTTGCGGTTCTTGTTGATCTTGAAGGCCATCGTCTTGACGCCCCAGTATTCTTTCTCGACCACGGCGCCGCCGTTGTCGGTCAGGACGGTCGAGAAATGGTCGATCAGCGCCTCGGCCTGCGCGTTGGACAGGTCCTGACGCGCGATGAAGACATGCTCGTACAGCGGCATGTAAGCTCCGTTTTCAGGCGGCTTCACCGGACCGGGCCCTTGCGATCTTCCGCGGCCCGTCCACGAGAGGCTGCGCCGGTTCATGGGATTGCGGAAGACCGGCGGCCTATACGCGGGGCAGGTCCGGGGCGCAACCCCTTGCCGCGGCGCGCGCGGCGCGCGGGGCAAGCCGGAAACTTGCCAAGTTTCCGGTCCGGTTTCTTGCCAAGAAACCGGAAGCCCGGCGGTGCCGGGCTTCCGGTCCCGCACGTCCGCCGCTACCACTGGGGCCGTGCGACAGGGAGAACAGGGATGAGCCGCGCATTCGTCTTTCCGGGGCAGGGCGCCCAGACCATCGGCATGGGCCGCGCGCTGGCCGAGGCCTACCC
>CAZCPY010000135.1:0-8021 GCA_964499865.1 uncultured Rhodobacterales bacterium
TGCTGCCGGTGCCGATGATGAACATCATCAACGGCGGCGCGCATGCCGACAACCCCATCGACATCCAGGAATTCATGGTCATGCCGGTCGGCGCCGCCAACATCCGCGAGGCGGTGCGGTGCGGTTCCGAGATCTTCCATACGCTCAAGAAGGAACTGCATGACGCAGGTCTTTCGACCGGCATCGGCGACGAGGGCGGCTTTGCCCCGAACCTGAAGTCCGCCCGCGCCGCCCTGGATTTCATCCTCAAGGCGGTGGACAAGGCGGGTTACAAGGCCGGCGAAGACGTGTTCCTGGCGCTGGACTGCGCCGCGACCGAATACTTCAAGGACGGCAAGTACGAGATGACGGGCGAGAAGAAGTCGCTGACCCCCGCGCAGAACGTGGCGTTCCTTGCGAAGCTTGCCGCCGACTACCCCATCATCTCGATCGAGGACGGCTGTTCCGAGGATGACTGGGAAGGCTGGAAGCTGCTGACCGACAGGATCGGCGACAAGGTGCAGCTGGTGGGCGACGACCTGTTCGTCACCAACCCCCGCCGCCTTGCCGACGGGATCGCCCGGCGCACCGCCAATGCGATGCTGGTCAAGGTCAACCAGATCGGCACGCTGACCGAGACGCTGCAGGCGGTCGAGATGGCGCATCGCGCGGGCTACCGCAACGTGATGAGCCACCGCTCCGGCGAGACCGAAGACAGCACCATCGCCGACCTTGCCGTGGCCACCAACTGCGGCCAGATCAAGACCGGGTCGCTGGCGCGGTCGGACCGGCTGGCCAAGTACAACCAGCTGATCCGCATCGAGGAAATGCTGGGCGAGACGGCCGAGTACATGGGCCGCGGGATGCTGCGCGCGTGATCCGCGCGGGCGCGCTCGCCTGCCCGGTCGGGACGCCGCAGGCCATCTTCCGCCTGCACGGCGACGCGGCGGCGAACTTCGTCGCCGCGCACGGGGGCTTCGGGCCGTTGCGGCGGGCGACCGGGTGAAGGGGGCGCGGAGAGGCGCCCTGTCGGCGAAAGTCGCGCCGGGACTACAGCCCCGCCGCGACCGCTTCCCAGTTCACCAGCCTGTCGAGGAAGTTGGCGAGGTAGGCGGGCCGCTTGTTGCGGAAGTCGATGTAGTAGGAATGTTCCCACACGTCGCAGCCCAGCAGCGCCGTCTGGCCGAAACACAGCGGGTTCACGCCGTTCTCGGTCTTGGTCACCTTGAGCGACCCGTCCCTGTCCTTGACCAGCCAGCACCAGCCCGCCCCGAACTGCCCCGCGCCCGCGGCGCTGAAGGCATCCTTGAACGCCTGCACCGACCCGAAGCTTTCCGTCAGCGCCTTTTCCAGCGCGCCCGGCATCTTCTTTTCGCCCGGCGCCATCCAGCCCCAGAACATGTTGTGGTTCCAGTGCTGGCTGGCGTTGTTGAAGATGCCGCTCTGCGCCACGGCGCCCGCGGCATAGGTGCCGGTGACGATCTCCTCGAGCGACCTGCCTTCCCACGCGGTCCCGGCGATCAGCTTGTTGCCGTTGTCGACATAGGCCTTGTGGTGCAGGTCGTGATGGTACTCCAGCGTCTCCTTCGACATGCCGAGGGAGGCCAGCGCGTCATGCGCATAGGGAAGGTCGGGCAGCGTGAAGGCCATGGCGGCATCCTTTCAAGGGGGCAAAGCGTCTGGCGGCAGGTAGGCGCGCGACCCCGCCCTGGTCAAGGGGCGGCCTGCCGCGGTCAGAGACGGCCCTCGATCACGCTGCAGGCGCCCTGCCCGGCAAAGGGCCCCACGTAGTCGAGCGCCTGCACCGAAAGCGAGGCCCGCCCGTCCGCCTTCTGCCGGGTCAGGCGAAAGTTCATCCGCGCCGTCTGGTTGGCGTCGCTCTTCACCGTGTAGGACCAGGTGAAGGTGGTGCGCACGGCATTGTCGGTTTCCACCCGCGCTTGCGTGGGCCCCTGCAGGAAATGGCGGATCAGCGGGTCGGAGACCGCCACCGTCTCGCCCTGCCGCCCGGGTTCGATCACCACCACGGTCGGCACCCAGGTGTTTTCCCCGGTGAAGCGGCACTCGTACAGCTCCGCCGCCCCTGCGGGCGCGGCAAGAAGGCAGAAGGCAAGCGCGGCGCGTATCGGCATCGTCAACCCCCCCCCCGGGGGACTTCCAAGGGAACGCCCTTGCCGGCCCCCTGTCAATCCCGCCTAGCCGCCAAGCTCTGACCCCGGCATGGCGGCATGGCACAGCACGCCGAAGGCATAGGCCGCCACCGACCGGAAGGTGACGATCCGCAGCCCCCCCTCGATGCGCCACAGCGCGCAGGCGACCTGCGCCAGGCGCGTGCGCCGAAGTTCGCCCTGCGGCAGCGCGGCGATGTCCACCGGGCAGAGCTTGGCCGCCACCTCGTCGGCCTTGTCGCCCGTCACCTCGAACACCGCGCGGGCGTCCGACACCTCGGCGGCCAGGTGGTGCTGCCCCAGCAGCGCCTTGGCGATGTCGGCCAGTGCCCGGGCCACCGCCTCGCGCGGCAGGATCAGCAGGACTTCGTCCGGGCTCATCCAGGCCGCGGCGCGGTCGTCCTTGACCACGATCCGCCGCAGGTCCGGCACCGTGCAGCCGGTCGCGGCCCTGATGGCCTTTCCCAGCCCCTCGGTGCCGGGCTTCGCCCGCAGCGCGATCATGCCGAGCGGGCCGATTTCGGCGACCCGCGCAAAGCCGTCGTAGGACGCCCGGGCCAGCGGCGTGACGGGATCAGGCATTCTGGCGCGCTCCCTCGGGGTCGTAGAAGACCGGGCTGACGATTTTCGCCTGCACGGTCGTGCCGTCGAGCTTCGCGAAGGTCACCGTCTGCCCCATCCGCTGCGGCCCCCGCGCGATCAGGCCCATGCCGATGCCACGCTTCAAGGTCGGGCTCCAATAGGCCGAGGTCACCCGACCTTCGGTGTTCCGCTGCCCGTTGCCGTTGGTCCCCGGCGCCACCGCATAGGCGCCGTCCGGCAGGACCGACCCGTCCGCCGTCTCAAGCCCCACCAGCTTCCAGCGGTCGGGGTCGTGGAAATGGCTGCGGTCCTGCCCGCGCTTGCCCAGATGGTCGGCCTTCTTCCTCGAGATCGCCCAGTCGAGCCCCAGGTCCTGCGGGATCACCGTGCCGTCGGTCTCGTCGCCGATCATGATGAAGCCCTTCTCGGCCCGCATCACATGCAGCGCCTCGGTGCCGTAGGGCATCAGGCCATGGCCCGTCCCGGCCTCCAGGCAGGCCTGCCAGAAGGCCAAGCCCTGCGCCGCGGGCACCGCGACCTCGTAGCTGAGTTCACCCGAGAACGAGATGCGGAACACCCGCGCCGGAATCCCCGCAAGCCTCCCCTCGGCCCAGGCCATGAAGGGCAGCGCTTCGGCGGAGACATCCATGCCGCCAAGGGCTTGCAGGACGGCCCTCGCCTGCGGTCCGACGATGGCGATCTGCGCGTATTGCTCGGTCAGGTTGGCGGCAAAGACCTGCCAGTCCCACCATTCGCACTGCAGCCAGTCCTCCATCCAGCCATGGATCCGGTCGGCGCCGCCGCTGGTCGTGTGGCAAAGCCAGGTGTCCGCGTCCAGCCGCGCCACCACGCCGTCGTCGGACAGGAACCCCTGCTCGTTGCACATCAGGCCATAGCGGCACTTGCCGACCGGCAGGCTGGACATCACGCCGGTATAGAGCATGTCGAGGAAGCGGCCCGCATCCGGCCCCTTGACGACGATCTTGCCAAGCGTTGATGCGTCAAGCAATCCAACGGCTTGCCGGGTGTTGTTCACTTCCCTTTCGACCGCCTGCGCATGGCTCTCGCCGGGCCGCGGGAAAGTGTAGGGGCGGCGCCACAGGCCCACCGGCTCCATGTAGGCGCCCTGCGCCTCGTGCCAGTCGTGGATCGGCGTGCGGCGCAGCGGCTGGAAGATCGACCCGCGCGCCTCGCCCGCCAGCGCGCCGATCGTCACCGGCGCGTAGGGCGGGCGGAACGTCGTCGTGCCGACCGCCGGAATAGCCTCGTTCAGCGCCTTCGCAAGAACCGCCAGCCCGTTGATGTTGCTCAGCTTTCCCTGATCCGTCGCCATCCCCAGCGTGGTGTAGCGCTTGGTGTGCTCGACGCTCTCGTAGCCCTCGCGCGCGGCCAGTTCCACATCCGAGACCTTCACGTCGTTCTGGTAGTCGAGCCACATCTTGGCCTTGAGCCCGTCCCCCGCGCCCTGCGGCATCGGGCGGACCGGGGCGGCGGGCTCGATCTCGCCCGCCGCCGCGCCGACGCAGGCGACCAGCGCCTGCCCGTCGTGGTTCAGCGGCGGGCGGGCGAGGTCGGGGCGGAAGGCCTGCGCGGCCTCGTCCCAGGCAAGCTTGCCGCCGCAATGGCTCCAGAGGTGGACGACCGGCGACCAGCCGCCGGCCATGCCGACGGCATCGCAGGCGATCTCGTCCAGCACGGCGCCCTCGCCGGCCATCAGGCCGATGGCGACCCCCGTCACCCGGCGCCCGCCCTTGACCTTGACGATGGCACGCCCGGTCTCGATCCGCACTCCTGCGGCACGCGCCGCGGTGGCCATCGGCCCCTCCGCCCGGTCGCGGGCGTCCACCACCAGCGGCACCGCCAGCCCGGCCCCCAGCAGCGCCAGGGCGGTGCGGTAGCCATCGTCGCAGGTGGTGGCGATCACCGTCCGGTCGCCCGGGGAAACCCCCCAGTTCACCACATAGTCGCGGATCGCCGAGGCCAGCATGACGCCCGGAATGTCGTTCCCGGCAAAGGGGATCGGCCGTTCGATGGCGCCCGTGGCCGCGACGATGCGGCCCGCCCGGATGCGCCACAGCCGCTTGCGCGGCCGCCCGTCGCCGGGGACTGCGTCCAGCGTCTGCTCGGCCAGCACATAGCCGTGGTCGTAGACGCCCGCGACCAGGGTGCGCGTCCTGACGGTGGCCCCGGCGCGGGCCAGCGCCTGAAGCTGCGCGTCGACCCAGACCTCGGCCGGCTGTCCGCCCACCTCCGCCTGGTCCACCGGCGCGCGGCCGCCCCAATGGGGGGCCATCTCGCACAGGATCACGCGGCGGCCCGCCTCGGCGGCCTCGCGCGCGGCTTTCAGCCCCGCGACGCCGCCGCCGACCACCAGCACGTCGCAGAAGGCATAGGCCTGTTCGTAGCGGTCCTCGTCCCGCTCCGTGGGCGCCTGTCCCAGGCCCGCGGACTGTCGGATGACCGGCTCGAAGACGTGCTTCCAGAAGGCGCGCGGGTGGATGAAGGTCTTGTAGTAGAAGCCCGCGGGAAGGAACCGCGCCAGCCGCGCGTTGATCGCGCCGATGTCGAACTCCAGGCTCGGCCAGTGGTTCTGGCTGCGCGCCGTCAGGCCCTCGAACAGTTCCGTCGTCGTCGCCCGCTGGTTCGGCTCGAACCGGCCCCCGGTGCCGAGGTTCACCAGCGCGTTCGGCTCCTCCACGCCTGCGGCGACAATGCCGCGGGGCCGGTGGTACTTGAACGACCGCCCGACGAGGGTCTGGCCATTGGCCAAGAGCGCCGAGGCCAGCGTGTCGCCGGGATGGCCCTTGAGGCGCTTGCCGTTGAAGGTGAAGTCGAGCGCATGGCTGCGGTCGATCAGGCGGCCGCCGGTGGCGAGGCGCGTGCTCATGCGGCGGTTCCTTGCGGAGGACGGGCGCCCCCCTCCCCCGTCTCCTCCCCACGGGGGGGAGGGGAGGCGCCCTGGCGGCAAGGGGCGGGACGGCTGCGGCGGGGCGCCTCCTCCCCCCTTGTGGGGGAGGATGGGTGGGGGGGCGCGGGCTGCGTCACGGGGCGGGTCATGGCGTCCACTCCGGGCGGCGGGCCTGGATGGCGGCGATGATCTCGGGCGGGGGCGCTTGGGTCTGGGCGGGGTAGGTGCCGAAGACCTCGAGCGTGGCGGTGCAGCGCGCGGCGAGGAACCACTTGCCGCAGCCATAGGCATGCCGCCAGCGTTCGAAATGCACGCCCTTGGGATTGGTGCGGGCGAACATGTAGGATTCGAACTCCTCGTCCGAGGACCCCGGCCCGAAGCGCTTCAGATGCGCCTCGCCGCCGGGGGCGAGTTCGGTTTCCTCGGCTTGCACGCCGCAGTTGGGGCAGGTCAGCAGGAGCATCGGGCGTCTCCCTTGCGGAAGCCCCGGGGGCTCTGCCCCCGGACCCCCGGGATACTTGGGAAGAGATGAAGGGGCGTAAGTGCCATCAATGCGCCACCCCCGCCGCCACGCTTTCGTCGATGAACTTCCCCTCGCGGAAACGGTACATGGAGAACTCGGCGGCGAGCGGCCCGGGTTCCCCCTTGGCCATCAGCTCCGCCATCGCCCAGCCCGACCCCGGGATCGCCTTGAAGCCGCCGGTGCCCCAGCCGCAGTTGATGAAGCAGCCGCCCAGGGGCGTCTTCGAGATCAGGGGCGAGCGGTCGCCGGTCATGTCGACGATGCCGCCCCACTGGCGCAGCATCTTGAGGCGGGACAGCATCGGGAAGGTTTCCACCAGCGCGCGCAGGGTTTCCTCGATGTGGTGGAAGCTGCCCCGCTGGGTGAAGTTGTTGAACCCGTCGGTGCCGCCGCCGATCACCATCTCCCCTTTGTCGGACTGCGACATGTAGCCGTGGACGGTGTTGGCCATCACCACCACGTCCATGCAGGGCTTGATCGGTTCCGACACCAGCGCCTGCAGCGCCACGGCCTCGATCGGCAGGCGGAACCCTGCCATCTGCGCGAGCTGCCCGGAGTGGCCCGCGACGACCATGCCGAGCTTCTTCGTTCCGATGAAGCCCTTCGTCGTCTCGATCCCCGTCACCTGCCCGGCCTCTGACCGGACCCCTGTGACCTCGCAGTTCTGGATGATGTCCATCCCCATCGCGCTGCACGCCCGCGCATAGCCCCAGGCCACGGCGTCGTGCCGCGCCGTCCCCCCCCGGGGCTGCCAGAGCGCGCCGAGGACCGGGTAGCGGGGGCCGTCGAGGCAGATGATCGGGCAAAGGTCCTTCACCCGCTGCGGCCCGATGAACTCGGTCGCCACCCCCTGCAGCGCATTGGCATGCGCCGTGCGCTGGTAGCCGCGCACCTCGTGGTGGGTCTGCGCCAGCATCATCACGCCGCGGGGGCTGAACATGACGTTGTAGTTCAGGTCCTGGCTCAGCGTTTCATACAGCGCGCGCGACTTCTCGTAGATCGCGGCCGAAGGGTCCTGCAGGTAGTTCGACCGGATGATCGTGGTGTTGCGGCCCGTGTTGCCGCCGCCGAGCCAGCCCTTTTCCACCACCGCCACGTTGGTGATGCCGAAGTTCCTGCCGAGGTAGTAGGCGGTCGCCAGCCCATGGCCGCCCGCCCCCACGATCACGGCGTCATAGGAGGCCCTGGCCGTGGCCTTCGCCCAGGCGCGATCCCAGCCGCGGTGCGACCGGAAGGCCTCGCGCGCGATGGCGAAGACGGAATAGCGCTGCATGCGGACCCCTCGGGCGCGGTGATGGCCGCTTGTGGAACGGCGCGGTTATGGACCCGCGACGGCAAGCGGCGCAATGGGGCGAAAAGCGACATGCGCGGCCCTGCGGCGGCGGGCCGCGGGGCTTTCGCTTGCGGCGCGCGGCGACTATGTAGGCCCGACAGCGGGGGGGGTGGCGATGGTCTGGCTGGTGGCGGGCGCGATGGCGGGGCTGGTGGCGCTGGCGCTGGCCATTGCCGCGCGGCGGCCCGTGGCGGCAGAGGCGGCGCCCGATGCCCGCGTCTACCGCGACCAGCTGCGCGACATCGCCCGCGACGCCGCGCGCGGCGTGATCCCGGCGGACGAGGCGGAACGCCTGCGCGCCGAGGTCGCCCGGCGCCTGCTGTCGACCGATACGGGCCCGGCCACAGGCCCGGTCGAGACGCCGCGGGGTCCTGCGGGGGCGGTCGTCGGGGTGGCGCTGGCGGCGGCGCTGGGCGCCCTGGGGCTCTACGCCTGGCTGGGGGCGCCCGCCTATCCCGACCTGCCGTTGCAGGCGCGGCTCGACGCGGCCCGGGCGCTGGCCGCCGCGCGGCCCGCGCAGGCCGCGGC
>CAZCPY010000136.1:0-7136 GCA_964499865.1 uncultured Rhodobacterales bacterium
CACCCCCACCCCCTTCGGGTGGGGTCGAGCAGGCCGCACCTGCGGCAGCGGCGGCCGAATTTCCGTTGGCAGGGGGGTGCGGAAACCTCTAGCTTCCCCCATGTGCATTCGAGAACCGACGGAGGACCCCGATGGCCGATTTGGAAGCGCAGATTCGTGACAGCCAGGCCCGTGTGGCGGAAGCCCAGGCCAAGATCAGCGCCATCACCACGGTGATCGACAACGGCCGCGACCGGATCGCCAAGGGCGAGGCGGCCATCGACGTCGAGAATGCCACGCTGGACGAGGTGAACAAGCACACCGACCTGATGAACGCCAACATCGCCGAGTTGATCATGGGGCTCGACACGGTGACCGCGGGCTTTTCCAAGGACTTCGACGAAATGCGGACCAAGACGGGCTGGGAAAGCCTCGTCGGCATCTTCAGCGACGCCAAGGCCGAATCGATGCGCCAGGAACGCCTGCGCGCGGCCACCATCGACGACAAGCTGCAGGACCTGATTTCCAAGTCGGACGTCATCGTGCGGCTTCTGCAGGGCCAGCTTGACCTGCTGAACGGGCAGAAGGCGACGGTGGAGAAGAACCTGTCCGCCACGCTGGTCGACCGCGAGACGACGGTCGGCGCGCTGGAGGCCGCGCGGGCGGAAATCGCCGCGATGGACCCCGTGATCATCGAGCTGGAGAACAAGATCAGCGTCGAACAGGACGCCGCCGCGCGCACCAAGCTGGAAACCCGGCTTGCCGAACTCAATGCCAAGTACAACGCGCTGGTGCAGCAGGAGCAGGTCTATCTGGCCAAGTCCCAGACGCTGGAACGCTACATCGAGAAGGGCAAGACCTGGGTCGACAGCCTGCAGAACCAGGCCGCCACGCAGATGGTGCTGATCAACAAGCTGCAGACGGACACCAGGCAGCGCGTCGTCCTCTATGACGCCCTTTCCGCCTCGCTCAAGACCGCGCAGCAGCAGGACGTGGCGCATCGCATCAACGAGATCGGCGTCAAGACCGACCAGGAGGCGCAGGCCGCCATGGCCGCCATCGGCGCCGCGACCAACGACCGGATGGCCGACATGCTGGAAAAGCACGAGGACCACATGGTCTTTGCCCGCGAGATCCTCGAGGCCAAGGCCAAGGCCGACGAACGCTTCGCCCGCCGTTTCGCCGCGATCGTCGAGAAGCACGACAGGAATGCCTACGGCGAGGGCGGCTGAGGACGCGTGCATGATTGCCCCGGTGTTGCCGTGGGCCGAGGAAAGGCTTTCCGCGCCTCCCTCCCCCCTCGTGGGGGAGGGATGGGGTGGGGGGGCTCCCGGCCGGTCGCGCCGCCCCCCCCCTGCCCTCCCCCAGGAGGGGGAGGACAGGCGTCCGGCGCCCGGCGACGGGCCGCGGGGACCCGGCACATGACTGATGCGGGCGTCAAGCAGGCCCTGACCCAGGACCACGCCGAACTGCACGACACCCGCGTGGCGCGCGCCTATTTCGTGCGGTTCGAGCGGATCACGAAGCACCTCGCCCGGGTGATCGTGGAGTTCGAGCGCACCGGCGACCTGACGCGGCTGGAGGCGCGGCTGGTGGCGGGGCATCTGGGCAACCTCGCCGCCACCTTCCGGGCGCTGGCGATGAAATACCTGATGCTGGGGCGGGTCGAGGGGCCGCTGCCCGGACGCCTGACCTTCGACCGGCACGAATCGGGCTTTCCGGTCGCGCAGGAGCTGATGGTGATGGCCAACGACGCCCAGCAGGCGGCGGCCAACCTGCGGGCCATGCCCTCGGTGGCCGACCTCAAGGACCGCATGGTGCGCCAGATCGTGGGCGACCTGGCGATCCCCACCAAGCTGCAGTTCACCCTGTCGCAGCGGCTCTACTACGAGGCGTTGCAGGCGGGCGGGCTGTTCTGGGCGCGGAACGACCCCGCCGTGCAGTGGCTGGCCGAGGGGCGGACGCGGCGGGAGTGGCTGGTGACCTGGGCCGTCTACGACAGCCAGCAGAACCTGCCGGTGGTCTATCTGATGAACCTGGAGGACAGCGGCCGCGAGCCGCTCGGCACTGACGCCGACCGCTGGCCGGCGGTGCAGCAGCACCTGATGGCGCAGTCGGTGGGGGGGCTTAAGCTTCTGACCATCGCCACCGGCCTTGACGCCGATTTCGCCGACCTGCACCCCCGCCGCCTGCGCCGCCTGACGCTGGGGCCGATGTATTCGCACGACTTCACGATGCAGTCCGGCCCGATCAGCCAGGTGCTGGCCGAAGCGATGGCGGGAGAGGACGACTGGGCGCTGGTCTGGACGGCCGAGGACCTGGCCGCGCAGCGCGAGGAGGAGGTCAAGACCGGCTGGTTTTCCTCCGCGCAGCGGCAGGTCTATGCGCTGGCGCCCGGCGACGACAGCGGCGCGACCTCGCAGGAACGCATGCTGATCCTGCCCGAACGCCCGTTCCAGGTGCTGGCCGAACGCGACCCGCCGGGGTTGCGCCCCTACCGCAAGTTCGTCGTGGCCGCGAACGGCCACCTGATGCCGCAGAGGTAAGCCCGATGACCGCGCGCGACACGATGGAACTGAAGGAAGACAGCATCCGCGCGCATTACGAGGCCGCCCTGGGCCTGCTGACGGGCTTCGACCACGCGCCCCGCCTGGCCCGGGCGCCGGAGGTGGCGGCGCCGGAGCGGTCGCCCGGGATCGGCGCACGCCCGCGGTTCCGGTCCACCGTGCCGGGGATGGCGGCGCGGTCCACCGCGCGGCCGGGGGGCGTGCGGATCGTGGAGCGGGTGGAGGGGGCGGGGGATGGGCTGATCTCGCCGCTGCAGGCGGCGGCGCTGACCGCGCTGCGGCGCGCCTTGGCGATCGCGCTGGCGATGGGCGAGACGTTCACGCAGGGTACCCCCCTTGCCGAACTCAAGAAGGCCAATCTGGAGGGCCGCCTGCCTGATCCCCGCAAGGCGGAGTTTTCCGAACTCCTCGCCGCCGAGGCGCTGATCGTGCTGCACGCCTTTGGCAATGCCGCGGCCTTCCTGATCGCCCCGCACCAGACGGAAACCACCGTCGAAATCGGCGCGGTGGAGGAGGTGCTGACCGACAACGCGCCTTTGGCTTTGCAGGGCGCGCTGTGGGAACTCGACCAGGACATCGCCGCTTTGGGCAACGACGAGCCGCGCATGGTGGCGACCATCGCCGCCTTTGCCGAGGCGCTGATGGCGCGGGTGGCGACACGGGCAGAGACGGCGCCGAAGACCGGGCCCTATGTCAGCGGCTCATGGCGGGTGGAGGCGGATGACCTGACGCTCGCGGGCTTCAAGCCCGCGCGGAAGGCCAAGGGCACCGCGCTGACGATGACCTTCAGGAAACCCTCCGAGGTCGTCGGCAACCACATCGCCAAGTACCAGTCCCTGCGGCTGGCCAAGATGCTGATGGCCTACGACTTCGAGCGCCGGATGAACCCCTTCGCCGAGGTCGGCGGCTTCATCTTCACCTTCATGGGCGACGGCAAGCCGGGCACCGGCAAGACCACGCTGATCCAGATGATGGCGGGGCTCTTGAACGACTACTGCAAGGTGGCGGGCTATCCGTTCCGCTACCAGAACTTCGCCATCGACCAGATCGACAGCTACCAGGGCAAGTCGGGGCAGAACGCCAAGGCCTTCATCGACCAGATCCTCGACCCCGCCGTCATCGCCTTCGGCACCATCGACGACATCGACCAGGTGGCGGGCAAGCGGGGGGACCGGCAGTCGAGCGCGGGCCAGCAGGAGGTGACGGCGGTCTTCATGGGCGCCTTCGCCGGGGCGAATACGGTGGTGCGGGGGAACTGCACCTTCGGGATGTTCTCGAACTACCCCGAAAACGTGGACGACGCCCTGCGCCAGCGGGCAGGGGCGCGGTTCCTGGTGGACGGCCCGCAGACGCGCGAGGATTACATCGACATCCTGTCGCTGCTTCTGGGCAAGAACCACGCGATCCCGGTGGGCGACCACCAGCTTTTCGCCGCGCAGGAGATCAGGCGCGCGGTCGCGGCGAGTTTCGAGGCGCATTCCCGCCCGCAGGAGGACGGTCTGGTCAGGGTCTGGGACAAGGTGGCCGCCGAGATCGGGCCGCTGGACACGATCGCCAGGATCGGCACCTACCTCAAGGCGATCCAGGAGGCCGACGAGCGGTTCACCGGGCGCGCGATCAAGAACATCACCGACGCGGTGAAGGTCCGCGCGATGGATTTCGAGCTGCCCGACGAATGGATGGAAAACCCCGACCTGTTCCTGCGCAAACCCTATGACGACAAGGCTGCGATGATCCGGGGCTTGTCCAAGCCGATCACGGTCGAGATGGTGATCCAGGAGATCAACCGCTACGCCGACAGCGAGTTCCGCTATGCCGACAAGTCGGACGAGGTCGCCATCGAGGGCATGGTGCGCGACATGAAGCGGGCCGAGGAGGCGAAGAAGCGGTATCTGGGGGGGCGGGGGTGATGACACATGAACAAGGCTGGGACGCTAAGGCTATCGCGAGGATTGCCAAGGAAAAGTATGGCGGAACACGGCAGATGTTTGAGGCGCATGGCTGGACCGAGCGTGGGTCAGGCATGATGATCGCGCAACAACGGCTCGTGAAGGAACGCTACGGTTCGATCTCCGCTTTCGTGCAGCATCACGACGGTGTTGGATGGCTAGGGCCGATTGTCTAGTCGCCTACCACCCCCCTCCCCCACAGAGGGGGAGGCGAGGCGTTTGTCCTGACCCGTCAGTTAGGCGCGACGCCGGGCCTCGGGCGCCTCCCTCCCCCTCGTGGGGAGGGATGGGGTGGGGGGCTCCACGGTCGGAGGCAGGGCGATGACCAGGATCGCCCCGGAGACAAGGACCTTCGCCCGGACGTTGCGCAGGGAGATGACGCCCGCCGAGTGTAGGCTCTGGGGGCAACTGCGCGAATTGAACCGGATGCTGGGAACACATTTCCGGCGGCAGGCGCCGGTCGGGCCCTACATCGCCGATTTCGCCGATCTGGGGCGGCGGCTTGTGATCGAGGTCGACGGCGCAGGGCATGGCGGAGAACGGGATGCGGTGCGCGATGCGTGGTTCTCGGCACAGGGATTTGCGGTCCTCAGGTTCTGGAATCCGGACGTGGGGGAGAACCTTGAGGGCGTGATGCAGGGGATTCTGGATGCACTGGAAGGCACGCTGCCCGGCGGCAGCCCCCCCACCCCATCCCTCCCCCACGAGGGGGGAGGGAGGCGCCCCATTTCGGCGGCCACGAAACCGGATGGCGGGAAGGTAAGCAGATGAACAGTCTCATCGCCCTGGTCCCGATGTTCGGCGGCCAAACCGAAGTCTTCTCCCCGGACCCCACCCCATGACCCTGCTGCCCACCCTCCTCTCCCTCCTCGGCGCGCTGGTCGCCATCGTCCTCCTGATCGTCCCCTACGTCACCCGCCCCGCCGCGCTGGAGGTGAACGGCGAAAGCCAGGCGGTGATGGCGGGGGGGATGCTGTCGTTCCTGCTGGTGGCGGGCGTGCTCTACCTGCTCAACCCCGACCACCTGGGCGCCATCCGCCCCCGCGCGGTGGAGGCCGCGGCGCTGGCGGGGTTTGCGTCGGTGGTCTGGCTGCCGGTATACCTGACGGCGGTCAAGGCGCGCATGCGGAGGCGGCGCTAGAGTGGAAAAGCTGATCGCGCATGGCCTGATGTTCGGCGGGCTGGTCGAGGTCGCCTCGCCGGCGCTGGTCGACCGCTACCGGCGGGCGATGAAGCACCTGGCGGGCAAGGAAACGGCGCTGACCGATTTCCACATCGACCTGTCGGGCTATTCCCCCGAGATCGGGCACGAGCTGGGCGATCCGCTCTACCTCAACCCCAACGGCTGCAACCGGCAGTTCATCCTCTTGACCACGGCGCAGAAGGACGCGCCGCTTCTGAACATCAAGTTCTCCACCTCGCGCGGGATCCTGCGGCAGTTCATCACCCAGAACGAGGCGGCGCTCTTCGCCCTGACGGCGCGGGATGCGGTGGCGGGCGAGTTGCAGAACACGGTCTACGAGGTGCCCACCGCCGCCCGCCTGTTCGACATCCGCCAGGTGACGGTCGAGGCCGACACCATCGGCGGGCATGTGGCCGAGGCGGGCAAGCTGACCAAGCTGATCGAGCGTTTCCGCGACACGCCGGACGGCTGGCAGGACGACGTGCTGATCGCCGAGATGATCGGCCTGGCCAAGAAGACCGGCGACATCACCCGCGTGCCGGTGACGCTGCCGAAGATGACCTTCGAACAGCCGAACTTCTGGACCGCGCATTTCGGCGGCGTCTACCTGTTCCGCGACCTGCGGTCGCCTGCGGCGATCACCGTCGCGCCGCACCGGTCGCTGGGGCCCCTGCCGATCGCGACCGTGATGGACCTGTCGGACCGCAACCAGATCGCCGAATGGTTGCTGAGGAACGACCTGGTCGAGCCCATCGTCGAGGCGCGCGGGGCGGACGTGGCGGCGATCATCCGCCAGAAGCTCGACTTCATCCTGGTCGATGCGGCCGACACGCTGGGGCTCGACCTCGGGCAGTCCATCCGCGCCGACCTGCGCAAGATCGCCCACCGCCTGGGAGACGCGCTGCCGAACGAATTCAAGGGGCTGGGGGCGCTGCTGCGCTGGGCCGAGGGCGCGGGCGACTGGCCGCGGATCACCTCGGAACACCCGGCGTTCTTCTACACGCTGCGGTCGAAACCCCACAAGGACCGCGATCTGGTCAACATGCTGCTGGCGGAACTGTCGCCGCTGGATGTCCGCCAGCTGTTCATCCTGCACAAGGAAAAGTTCTACACCGCCTATGCGGGCTGGTCCGAGAAAAAGCAGGCCTGGGTCGCCGACTTCCTGGCGCGCGAATACGCGGTGGACAAGGCCGGCGCCCGGTCGGCACTGTTCGGCCCGGAACCGGGCATGGCCGAGCCCCTGAAACCCGAGCCGCAGCCCCGGACGATGATAGACCGTGTGGGTCCCTGGGGGGCGGTGCGATGATCCTGGGCTGGCTGCGCCTTCTGGCGATGTCGCTTGTGGTGCTGACGGTGGTGTACTTTCTCGTCTCGGTCTATTCCCGGTCGGTCCGCCGCGAACGGCTGGAAAAGCGCTTCGACGCAGGGGGTGTGGAGGGCGACCGCGATGCCTATATC
>CAZCPY010000136.1:7146-8018 GCA_964499865.1 uncultured Rhodobacterales bacterium
CCTATGAACAGGGCCTGCGCAAGCGGCTGATCTGGCTGGTCTACGTCATCCCGATCCTGGCGATGACGGCAACCGTCTGGTGGGTGAACTGGGACTGACATGCGCATCTGGCGATGGATCAAGTGGACATTCCGCATCCTGGCGGTGCTGCTGCTGGCGGGCTTCCTGCACTACACGCTGCCGCAGCGCGACGTGGTGCAGATCATCAACACCTACAACCGGGTGCAGCCCATCGGGGCGAACTGGATGTTCTACTCGTCGGAAGACACCGGAACCGGGGCAGAGGCCGCCACCTCGCGCGACATCCGCTTCATCGACGCGGTGTTCCCGGACGGCGACACGACGATGACCTACCGCAACGAAGATACGGGCTGGTTCTGGCCGCCCTACTTCAAGTGGGACTCGTCGACGCTGCAGGCCGAGGCCACGAACTACAAGACCGCCCCCGGCAGCCCGCGCTGGGTGGCCGTCACGCATTACGGCTGGCGGCTGCCGATCATCTCGGTCTTCCCCAACGCGGTGAAGGTGGTGCCGGTCGAAGGCCCGGACGTGCGGCTGTTCCCCTGGCTGAACCTGGCCATCCTGGGGGTGCTCGCGTTCCTCCTGTTCATGGCGTGGCGCATGGTGGCGCAGTTCCGCGAGCGCATGGTCGACCCGGCGGTGGACCGCGTGGCCCGGACGCTCGACGCCGTGGACGCCCGCGCCGACGCGGCACGCAGCCGGTTCTCGCGCTGGCTCGACAGCTGGCGCGGCAAGCCGCGCCAGTAGGCCGGCCGCGACCGATCTTCACGGGAATCCCCGGCCCCGGCCGCTGAAGGGTAATCCCCCCACTCTTAACGGGGTGCATCCGTAGAACTTACGCGGCCATTTTC
>CAZCPY010000137.1:0-2936 GCA_964499865.1 uncultured Rhodobacterales bacterium
TCGGCGAGGACCTGATGTCCCGCGTCTCCTACGCGATGATGAACCCCGGCGGCGATGTGGAGATGACGCGCGCGGTGCGCGAGGCGATGAACACGCTGGCACTGGCGGTGGCGGGCGAGGCGGGGATCGACCCCCAGCGGATCGTCGAGGTCGTCTTCGTGATGAACCCGGTGATGCACCACCTCCTGATGGGGATCGACCCGGTGGAACTGGGCCAGGCACCCTTTGCGCTGGCGACCTCGGGGGCGCTGTCGATGGAGGCCCGCGATCTGGATCTGACCGCGATCAATCCCGCCGCGCAGGTCTATGTCCTGCCCTGCATCGCGGGCCATGTGGGGGCCGACTGCGCGGGCGTGGCGTTGTCGGAGGAACCCTACCGGTCCGACGACATGGTGCTGATCGTGGACGTGGGCACCAACGCGGAGATCCTGCTCGGCAGCAAGGCGCGCGTGCTCGCCTGCTCCTCGCCCACGGGCCCCGCCTTCGAGGGCGCGCAGATCTCGAGCGGCCAGCGCGCCGCCCCCGGCGCCATCGAGCGGGTGGAGATCGACCCCGTGACAAAGGAGCCGCGCTTCCGCGTCATCGGGTCGGACCTGTGGTCCGACGATCCGGGCTTTGCGGCGGCGGTGCCGGTCGTCACCGGCATCTGCGGGTCGGGCATCATCGAGGCGGTGGCCGAGATGCGGATGGCGGGGATCCTCGACGCCTCGGGCCTGATCGGATCGGCCGAACAGACCGGCACGCCCCGCGCCGAACCCACGGGCCGCACGCATGCCTTCCTGCTGCATGACGGCAGCGACCGCGGCGGCCCGCGCATCCTGGTCACGCAGGGCGACATCCGCGCCATCCAGCTGGCCAAGTCGGCGCTTTACGCCGGTGCGCGCCTGCTGATGGATGAGCTGGGCATCACCCGGGTCGACCGCGTGGTGCTGGCCGGCGCCTTCGGCGCGCATATCAGCCCCAGGCACGCGATGGTGCTGGGGATGATCCCCGACGTGGCGCTGGACAGGGTCACCTCGGCCGGCAATGCCGCGGGGACCGGCGCGCGCATCGCGCTGCTGAACCGCGCCGCGCGGGCGGGGATCGAGGCGACGGTGGCCGCGATCCACAAGGTCGAGACGGCAATCGAGCCGCGGTTCCAGGAACACTTCGTCGCCGCCAACGCCATCCCGCACGCGACCGACGCCTTCCCCCACCTGCCCCCCCTGCCCGAGGTCAGCTTTAACGCCGGCGCCGAGACGCGCAGGCGGCGGCGTTGAGCCCTTTCCAAGGGCCGCGGATCGGCTAGGCTGCGCCCGTTCCTGCCCGGGGCCCCGCGCCGCATGACCGATGACGACCTCTCCGCCTGCCTGACCCGCGTTGCCGCGGGCGACCGGGGGGCGTTTCGTGAACTCTACGCCGGCGCCGCGCCGAAACTCATGGGCGTGCTGCTGCGTATGCTCGGCCACAGGGCAGAGGCAGAGGAGGCCTTGCAGGACGTGTTCACCAGGGTCTGGACCCGCGCCGGGCGGTTCGATCCCGCCAGGGGCAGTGCCGGCGGCTGGCTGGTCGCGGTGGCGCGCAACGCCGCCATCGACCGGCTGCGCGCCAGGCCCCCCGTGGTCACCGGCGATGACGGCGACGAGGCGGGCGCGGTCGCCGACGGCCGCCCGGGCGCCGAGGCCGGGCTGATCGCCAGGGGCGAGGCGCGGCGCGTCGTCGACTGCATGGGCCGGCTGGAACCCGACCGGGCGGCGGCGGTGCGCGGCGCCTATCTGCAGGGTCTGAGCTATCAGGACCTGGCCGACCGCCACGCCGTGCCGCTGAACACCATGCGAACCTGGCTGCGCCGCAGCCTGATCCGCCTGCGGGAGTGCATGGAGCAATGACCGACACCCCCCTTTCCCCGCGCGAGGAAGACGCGGCACTGGCCGCCGAATACGTCCTGGGTCTGGGCGACGCCGCCGACCGTGCGGCCGTCGAGGCGCGGCTGCGCAGCGACACCGCCTTCGCCGCCGAGGTCGCCGCCTGGGAGCGGCGGTTCGAAGGGCTGAACGACGGCTTCGATGCGGTGCCCGCGCCCGCGCTGCTGCCGCAGATCGAGGCGCGGCTGTTCGGCAGCGCCGAACCGCCGCCCCGCCCGGGCTTCTGGTCGCGGTTCCTGCTGGGGGCGGGGCTGGCCGCCGCCATGCTGCTGGCCGCCGTGCTGGTGCTGCGCGACCCCGTGCCGGGCGCGGGCCCGGTGCTGACCGCCGCCCTGCGCGCCGACGGCGCGGCGCTGGCCTTCGACGCGCGGTATCAGGACGGCACGCTGACCGTCACGCGGACCGGCGGCGACGGGGCGCCTGCGGGCCGGGCGCATGAGCTGTGGGTGATCGTGGGCACGGCCGCGCCGGTATCGCTGGGTCTGCTGGACCAGGCGACCTTTGCCCGCGCGCTGGACGCGCTGCCCGAAGGCGCGCTTCTGGCCGTCAGCCTCGAACCCGCGGGCGGGTCGCCCACCGGTGCGCCGACCGGCCCGGTGCTGGTGACGGGCGCCGTTTCGCTCTGACGCCGCCGTCCGCAGCGCGGGGCGGGGTTCGCCCCGCGCCCCGCGACCCAGATCACGTCGCCGTGATCGTGCCGCCGCCGCCGAAACTCTGCTCCCCGGCCAGCCGTTGTTCCGGGCATGAGGCGGGAATGGTCCCGCCCGCAACTGGGAGCGACCCCCGATGAAACTCTTCACCTCCGCCGCTGCGATCCTCGCGCTGAAGTCACGAAACCCGGCAGGCGAGATCAACATGTCTGGCTGCCGGATCGCATGGGTCGCGCAGTCCCCGGTGCGGACCTGCGGCGCCGCCACCGCCAGAGTCCCAGCGCCACGAGACCCCCTAGCGTCGCACCATCCGTGCTTCCTCCACCCGCGGAGGCCGGAGGCTGCAGGTCGACAAGGAACGCTTCCTCGGAGCCTTCCGCGT
>CAZCPY010000137.1:2946-7880 GCA_964499865.1 uncultured Rhodobacterales bacterium
GGCCTGGGCCTTGCCGCCGACAACCCGATGGTCGGCGGCGCGCCGATGTATGACAGCAAGAACATCATCGAAAACGCGGTGAACTCGGCCGACCACACCACGCTGGTCGCAGCCGTGCAGGCCGCGGGCCTGGTGGAAACGCTGTCGGGCGCGGGCCCCTTCACCGTCTTCGCCCCGGTCAACGCCGCCTTCGACGCCCTGCCCGCGGGCACCGTCGAGACGCTGCTCAAGCCCGAGAACAAGGATCAGCTGACCAAGATCCTGACCTGCCACGTCGTCGCCGGCAAGGTGATGTCGGATGCCATCGCCAAGATGGTCGCGGACGAGGGCGGCAAGTATCCCGTCAAGACCGTGGGCGGCTGCGAGTTCACCGCGATGGCGATGGACGGCAAGCTGATGATCGAGGACGGCCAGGGCGGCGTGGCGAATGTCACCATCGCCGACGTGGTGCAGTCGAACGGCGTGATCCACGTCATCGACAGGGTGCTTCTGCCGGCGATGTAAGGGCTCCGGCGGATGGCGGGGGTGCGTCACTCGCCCCCGCAGCACCTGCGCCGGCCGGGCCGCCTTCCCTTTCGGGAAGGCGGCCGTCTTTCAGGGGATTGTCGGGCGTTCTTCAAGTGCCGCGTGAAGCCGGGTCACAGCGGCAGCGCGCGTTCCGCCAGCCGGGCGAAGAAGCTCGCCCCGACCGGCGCCGCCTCGTCGTTGAAGTCGAAGGCCGGATGGTGCCAGCCTGCCCCCAGGCCGGTGCCGAGGAACAGGTAGCAGCCCGGGCGCGCCTCGAGCAGGTAGGCGAAATCCTCCGACCCCATCTCGCGCCCTGCCGCCCCGTCGACGCCGCCCTCGCCCGCGATCTCGGCCGCGACGCGAAGCGCAAAGTCGGTCGCGGCCGGGTCGTTCACGGTGGCCGGATAGCCCCATTCGTAGGTGACCTCGGCCGTCACCCCGTAGGCCGCCGCATGCCCCTCGACCACCGCATGCAGGCGCGATTTCAACAGCGCCCTCACCGCGGGGTCGAAGGACCGGACCGTGGCCTGGAACCAGGCCTCGTCGGGCACCACGTTCGACACCGTGCCGGCATGGATCTGCGTGACCGAGATCACCGCCTCGGACAGGGGCGAGACATTGCGCGACAGGATCGTCTGCACCCCCTGCACCATGCCGACGACGGCGATCACGGGGTCGACGCAGTCCTCGGGCCTCGCGGCATGGCCGCCGCGGCCGCGCACCCGCACGGTCGCGGTATCCACCGCCGCCATGATCGGCCCCGGCGTGGTGCGGAAGGTGCCGAAGGGCAGGTTTGGCGCATTGTGCAGCGCATAGACGCGCCCGATGCCGAAGCGGTCCAGCATCCCCTCCTGCACCATCACCTGGGCGCCCGCGCCGTCTTCCTCGCCCGGCTGGAAGATCAGCGCGACGGTGCCCGCAAAGGCGCGCGTCTCGGCCAGGTAGGCGGCGGCGCCGAGCAGCATGGTGACATGCCCGTCATGCCCGCAGGCATGCATCCGCCCCGGCACCGTCGAGGCATGGGGCGCCCCCGTCGTCTCGTCCATCGGCAGGGCGTCCATGTCGGCGCGCAGGCCGATCACCGGCCCCGGACGCTGACCCCGGATCAGCGCCACCACCCCGCTTTCGGCGATGCCTTCGTGGATCTCGTCCACCCCCATCTCGCGCAGGCGGTCGACGATGAAGGCCGCGGTCCGGTGGCAGTCGAGCTTCAGTTCGGGATGCGCATGCAGGTGGCGCCGCCAGGCGGTCATCTCGGGCGCCATCGCGGCGATGCGGTTCAGCACGGGCATGGGCGTCTCCTTTGCCCGGTGATGCCACGGGCGGCAGGGGCGCGGCAACCGCTTGCCGCAGGGCGCGCCGGGGCCTAGGCTGCGTCCGATTGCCCGCCAACAGATTTCCCGCCAGGAGCGCCGCCATGCCCGCCAGCGTCACCGTCAAGTCGCCCAAGATCACGAACAAGACCTACACCGTCGCCGGCGACACGCTGGAGGCGATCTACAACGACCTGATCGCCAAGCAGCCCGGCGGCACCGACGCGGTCGGCGACTGCACGACACTGGTCACCGTGCCCGCCGTCAAGAAGTTCGACGAGGAAAAGAACGAGAAGTTCAAGGGCAAGGGCGAGGAGGAATGGACCGTCACCGCCAAGAAGGGGCTGGAGGTCGAGATCGACGCCACGATCACCCTGCCGGTGCTGAAATCGGACGGCAAACTGAAGAAGGCGGCCAGGAAGGAATGGGCGCGCTGGCTCAAGGACCTGACCGCGCACGAGGACCTGCACGTCGAGGCCGCCAAGACCGCCGCCGAGGACCTGGCCAAGGCGCTGTCGGACATGAAGGGCACCGGCAAGGGCAAGGACAAGGACGCCGCCATCGCCGCCGCCGAGAAGGACTTCGTCAAGAAATACGACGCGGCCTTCGGCGGCACCAAGGTCGCGGCCGCGGTCAAGGCGGCGCACCAGAAGCTCGACGCCAAGGGCAACACCTTCACCATGGACCTCGACGCGGGCGCCGACGACAAGGAGTGACCCTTCCCGACGCCCTGCGCAGCCGCTAGACCAATGCCATGGACAGGGCGGCAAGCGACAGGCTGGTGGCAGACCCCGGCGGCGGGCTGCCACGGCTCGTCGAGATCATGGCCCGCCTGCGCGCGCCCGACGGCTGCCCCTGGGACCGCGCGCAGACCTTCGCCACCATCGCGCCCTACACGCTGGAAGAGGCGCACGAGGTCGCGGACGCCATCGCGCAGGGCGACATCGCGGCGCTGGAGGGCGAACTGGGCGACCTGCTCCTGCAGGTCGTCTACCATGCGCAGATGGCCGCCGAGGCCGGGCATTTCGCCCTGGACGGCGTGGTGCGGCGCATCGCCGACAAGATGGTCGCGCGCCACCCGCATGTCTTCGGCACCGCGCATGTGCCCGATGCCGAGGCGCAGACCGCGGCCTGGGAGGCCGCCAAGGCCGCCGAGCGCGGCGCCGCCCGCACTTTGGACGGCGTGGCGCTGGCCCTGCCCGCGCTGACCCGCGCGGTCAAGCTGCAGGCGCGGGCGGCACGGGTGGGGTTCGACTGGCCCTCGGCGGGCGAGGTGCTGGCCAAGCTCGCCGAGGAGACCGCCGAACTGGTGGAGGCGAGGGACCACCTGGGCGCGGAAGCGCAGGCCGAGGAATTCGGCGACCTGCTGTTCGTCATGGCAAACCTCGCACGACATCTGAAGATCGACCCGGAAACCACTCTGCGGGCTGCCAATTCCAAGTTCGAACGCCGCTTTGCCTTTATCGAGGACCGGCTGGCCGAGACCGGCCGTCGCCCGGCCGACAGCGATCTGGCCGAGATGGACGCCTTGTGGAACGCTGCCAAGGCCGCCGAGAAGTTACCCCGATGACCGACGCGCAGGACGCCACCGACCTCGCCCGCCTCGTCGCCCGGGGCGCCGTCAGCCCGGACGAGTTGCTCGACGCAAGCCTTGCGCCGTGGAGCGCCTGAACCCGTCGCTGAACGCCGTCGTCCCGATCCGGGAGGCCGCCGCCCGCGCGACAATCGCCCGCGGCCTGCCCCGCGGGCCCTTCCGCGGCGTGCCGACCCTGCTCAAGCACCTCGGCGCCGAGGCGCGGGATTTCCCCTCCCACGCCGGCTCGCGCCTCTTCGCCGGAACCACCTGGCCGCAGGACAGCGCCATCGTCGAACGCATGGCGGCGGCGGGTCTCGTGATCTTCGGCCGCACCACCGGGCCCGAAGGCGGCATCGGCCCCGCGACCGAAGCCGCCGTCTACGGCGGACCCACGCGCAATCCGTAGAGCCCGGACCATACGCCCGGCGGGTCCTCGGGCGGGGCGGGGGCGGCGGTGGCGGCGGGGATGGTGGCGCTGGCGCATGGGTCGGACGGCGGCGGGTCGGTGCGCATCCGGGCCTCGGACTGCGGGCGGTTCGGCTTCCAGCCCACCCGCGCCCGCCTGCCCGACGGGACCTGCGCCGGCGAAGGCTGGGCGGGCATGGCGATCGACGGGTTCCTGACGCGGTCGGTGCGCGACACGGCGGCGATCCTCGACGCCTGCATAGGCGCCGACGCGGGCGCCCCCTGCCGGGCGCCGCCGCTCGCCGCCTCGCACATGGACGCGGCCTCGCGCCCGCCGCGGCGGCTGCGGGTGATGCTGCTTGCGACCACCTTCGCCGGCAAGGCCATCGACCCGCAGGTGCGCGACAAGGTCCTGGCCGCCGCGCGGCTGCTGGAGGACCTCGGCCACCGCGTCGCGCCCGGCCTGCCCAGGGCCGACGTACCCGCGATGATGCGCGCCCGGACCGACTTCGTGGCGGTCGGAACGTCGCTGTCGGCGCGCGGCGCGCTCGCGGGCCGCGCGCCCGAAGGCCTGATCGAGGGCGTCGCGCAGGGGGCGCTGGCGCATGCCGAGACGCTGCATCCCACGCGCTGCCTGCAGGCGGTGGGCAAGATCCACGGCTTCGGCCGCCGGATGGCGGCGGCCTTCGACGGCTGCGACGTGACCCTGTGGGCGACGCTGGCCGACCCCCCCCCGCCCGCATCGGCCGCTTCGCCCGTGCGGCCAGCCGCGACTCCGTGCACTACCGCCTCGGGCCCGGCGTGGTCTTCGACCATTCGCCCTTCTGCGCCGTCTTCAACGCCTCGGGCCAGCCCGCCGCCTCGGTGCCGATGGGCCTGCCCGTCGGCCTCCACCTTGCCGCGCCCTTCGGACGGGACGAGGACCTGATCGTCCTCTGCGCCGAACTGGAAGCCGCCGCCCCCTGGTCCCCCCGCCTGCCCCCGCTCGCCCTGCCCCGGTGTCCGAAGCAAATTGTGTGCCTTCGGCACAAGCCTTTTGTGTCGGTCAGCGGCCGAAGGGGCCGCTTCCCTCCGTCTGAGGGGGCGTTCCGCCCCCACCGCTCCCTTCGGTCGCTCCCCCCTGAGGATATTTG
>CAZCPY010000138.1:0-7846 GCA_964499865.1 uncultured Rhodobacterales bacterium
CGGCCTGCCACCCCTCACAAGGGTGAACAACCTGATGAGAACTCACAGCTAGGTGAGGGCGACCTTGACACCGAGAAGCGCGAGGATGCCGCCGAAGGTGCGGTCGATGCGGGACTTGAGACGGGCATAGGCGCGGCGCGGGCCGTCGAAAGAGAAGGCGCGGGCGACCGCGAGGTTGCAGAGGAACTCGTTGAGGAAGATCGCGACGAGCAGGGCGGCAAGCCAGGGGGCGGTGGTGCCTCGGGGGACGGTGCCGATGAAGACGGCGCCGAAGAAGACGGCAGTTTTGGGGTTGGCAAGCTGCGTCAGGAGGCCCAGCCGCAGCGCGGACAGGCCGCTGCGGGGCGGCGCGTCGTCTGCCGGGCCGGTGAGTGGGTCATGGGCGTGGCGCCACATCCCGACGGCGAGCCAGAGCAGGAAGGCCCCGCCCGCGAGCCTGAAGGCCCAGAGCAGCGTGGGCGCAAGCTCGAAGAGGAGCGCGAGCCCGAAGATCGCCGCCACCGCCCAGACCACGGCGCCCAGGCCGATGCCCACGGCCAGCCAGGCGCCCACGCGCAGGCCTTCGGTCACGCCGGTGCGCGCCGTCATCAGGACCGCGGGCCCCGGCGAGGCGGCAGCCGCGAGGTGCAGCAAGTAAGCCGCGAGGAAGGCCGGAAGGGTCATTCCCTGCCCTTCGTCGCGTCGATGTCGGGGGCGTCGACCGCCTTCATGCCGACGACGTGGTAGCCCGCGTCGACATGCAGGATTTCGCCGGTGGTGCCGGAGCCGAGGTCCGACAGCAGGAACAGCGCGGCCTTGCCGACCTCGTCCTGCGTCACGTTGCGGCGCAGGGGCGAGTTCAGTTCGTTCCATTTCATGATGTAGCGGAAATCGCCGATGCCGGACGCCGCAAGCGTCTTGATCGGACCGGCGGAGATGGCGTTGACGCGGATGCCGTCGCGGCCGAGATCCTCGGCGATGTATTTGACCGAGGTTTCAAGCGCCGCCTTGGCCAGCCCCATGACGTTGTAGTGCGGCATGACCTTTTCGGCGCCGTAGTAGGTCAGCGTCAGCAGCGACCCGCCGTTCGGCATCATCGCCGCCGCCCGGCGGGCGACGGCGGTGAAGGAATGGACCGAGATGTCCATCGTCATGCGGAAGTTCGCGGCAGAGGTGTCGACGTAGCGGCCGCGCAGTTCCGACTTGTCGGAAAAGCCGATGGCGTGGACGAGAAAATCGAGCGTCCCCCATTCGTCGCGCAGGCGGGCGAACAGCGCGTCGATCGAGGCCTCGTCGGCCACGTCGCATTCGGCCAGGAAGGGCGTGCCGAGCGTCGCCGCGAGCGGTTCGACGCGCTTTCGGAGCGCCTCGCCCTGGTAGGAGAAGGCCAGCGCGGCGCCCTGTCCGGCGGCCTGCCTGGCGATGCCCCAGGCGATGGACTTGTCGTTGGCAAGCCCCATGATGAGGCCGCGCTTGCCCGCCAGCAGTCCCGCCATCCCTGACCCCCGTCGCCTTCTTGGTCCACCTCTAGGCGAAGGCCCGGGGGCGGGCAAGGGCTGCGGCGGGGCGGTCCTGCGTCAGCAGGACAGGGCGCAGCCGGACTTGCGCCGCTCGCCGCCGCCGCCCGAGGCGGCGGCGGCGACCAGCAGCAGCAGGATCACGGGCACGATGATCCCGGCGGACGACGACGAGGTCGCGGCCTCGACGACGTCGGGTTCCATCACCGGTTCGGCCAGGCCGCCGGCAAGGGCGGGCAGGGCGGCGAAGGCGGTGAGGGACATGGCGAGGGAGAGGCGGCGCATGGGGAGACTCCGGTTTGCCATTATCGAAGAGGGTTGCACCCCGCGCCGCTGCGCGTCAAGCGCCGGCGCGGGATTTCATCAATAACAACCAGTGGTTGCGGGCCGAACCTCAGTGCAGGCGGGTGAACGGCACGGGCAGGCGGGCGTAGTCCACCGTCAGCATGCCGTCGTGGCGGGGGGTGACGGCCTGGGGCGCGCGGTCCAGCAGGTCCTGGGCCATCACGCCCTGCCAGATGCCCGGGCGGTCGCGGTAGCGCCAGGAATAGACCGCATGGCCGGCCTGCATGCCCATCCACTGGATGTCGGTCTTCAGGCGGAGGTCGGACGCCTGGTCCCCCTCGCGGTCCGACCCTCCGCCCGAGGCGGCGGCGGCGATCAACAGCAGCAGGATGACCGGCACGATGATCCCGGCCGAGGAGGAGGAGGTCGCGGCCTCGACGACTTCGGGCTCCATCACCGGTTCGGCCAGGCCGCCGGCAAGGGCGGCACCGGTCGTCAGGGCAAGGGCGGCAGTTCCGGAGAGAAGAAGGCGGCGCATCGGGCGATCCTTTTCGGGGTGAGGGCGCGTCGGATGCTGGACCCCGGCAGAGGTTGCGTCAAGCGGCGCCTGCTTGCCGGGGGCGCGGTGGCGGGCTAGGTCGCCAGCCGCAGGTGCAGGGGGGGACGGCCATGGCAGACCGGGGCGGGATTTTCGCGGGCGACGACCCTTTTGCCCTCGCGCAAGCCTGGCTGGCCGAGGCGGAAAAGACCGAACCGAACGACCCCAACGCGATCGCGCTGGCCACGGTCGACGCAGGCGGACTGCCCAACGTGCGCATGGTCCTGCTGAAGGAGATCGAGGCCGACGGGCAGGGCGGCGGGGGCTTCGTGTTCTACACCAACTACGGGTCGGTCAAGGCGCGCGAGGCGGAGGGCGCGGGCAAGGCGGCCTTCGTGCTGCACTGGAAGTCGCTGCGCCGCCAGATCCGGGTGCGCGGCACCGTCAGCCGCGAGGAGGGGCCGCAGGCGGATGCCTATTTCGCCAGCCGCAGCCTGAAATCGCGCCTGGGCGCCTGGGCCAGCCGCCAGTCGCAGCCCCTGTCCTCGCGCGCGGCGCTGGTGGCCGAGGTGGCCAAGGTGACCGCACGCCACGGCATCGCCCCGTCCCGGCCGCCGTTCTGGGGCGGCTTGCGCATCACGCCGGTCGAGATCGAGTTCTGGGCCGACGGCGATTTCCGCCTGCACGACCGGTTTCGCTGGACGCGGGACACGGGCGGATGGGACGTGCAGCGGTTGAACCCCTGAGCGCAACCCCCGGAGGCATCTCCCGGAACTGCGCGGCATTTTCGCGGTGCGCCCCTTGCGCAAGCGCGCAATCTCGCGGCAAATCGAACATGCGACCAACTGGGGAAGTGGCGCGGAATGGACGAAGACGCAAAGGACCTGCCGGTCGTGCAGGGCCATGTGAAATGGTTTGACCCGACGAAGGGCTTCGGCTTTGTCGTCGCCGAAGGCGTGGCAAGCGACATCCTTTTGCACGCCAACGTGCTGCGCAACTACGGCCAGGGGTCGGTCGCCGATGGCGCGGCGGTCACGCTGCGGGTGCAGCAGACGGGCCGCGGCGTGCAGGCGGTCGAGGTGCTGTCGGTCGAGCCGCCGCCGGGCCAGCCGGACGAGGCCGGGCCGGGTCTGGCGCCCGAGGTTCTGGCGTTGCCACTGGAACCGGCGCGGGTTAAATGGTTCGACAAGGGCAAGGGCTTCGGCTTTGCCAACGTGTTCGGACGCAGCGAAGACGTGTTCATCCATGTCGAGGTGCTGCGCCAGTCGGGCCTTGCCGACCTTGCCGCGGGCGAGGCGGTGGCGCTGCGCACGGTCGAGGGTCGGCGGGGACGGATGGCGGCACAGGTGGTGGCATGGGAAAACGCGGCACGACAGGTCTGATCCTCTGGCTGGCGATGGCGGGCGCCGCCCCGGCTGCGGACTGCCGCCCGGAACAGGCCGAACTGCGCACCTCCGCCGGATCGGTCGTCCGCTTCACCGTCGAGATCGCCGACGAGCCGGCCGAGACGGCGCGCGGCCTGATGTTCCGCGAAAGCCTGCCGCGGTCTTCGGGGATGCTGTTCCTCTATCCGCGCCCGCAACGGGCCAGCTTCTGGATGGAGAACACGCTGATCCCGCTGGACATGATCTTCATCGACGCGACCGGCACGGTGACGCGGGTGCATGAAAATGCCGTGCCGCGGGACCGCACGCCCATCGACGGCGGCGAAGGTGTCAAGGCGGTGCTGGAAATCAACGGCGGGCTGGCGGGGCGCCTCGGGATCGCCCCCGGCACGGTGCTGCGCCATCCCGCGCTGGATCAGGGCGCGGCGGCCTGGCCCTGCGACTGACGTCCCCACCGTCCGGGATGCAGGGCGCTTCCCTCCCCCCCCCCTGGGGGAGGGAGAGGGTGGGGGGGCACCCGGCGGCCGTTCGCTGGAGCCCCCCTCTCCGCCCCACGAGGGGAAGTGGGGGGCGCCTTTCCGGCAGGTGGCCAGTCCTGACCCGCCAGCGCCGCCGTGATCACTCCGGCAGCGCCGCCAGGTGTTCCATCACCGCGGGGCGCACGCTTTCGGCGCCCGCGTTGCGGGCGTTGTCGATCACCTCGTAAAGTGCGGTCAGGTCCAGCCTGCGCAGCAGCGCCTTGACCGGGCCGATGGAGGCCGGGCGCATCGACAGCGTCTTGATCCCCAGCGCGGCGAGGCAGGCGGCTTCCACCGGCTTGCCCGCATCCTCGCCGCAGAAGCTGAGCGGCGTGTTGGTCGCGGCGCAGCGGCCCACGATCACCTCGATGAAGGTGAGGAACGAGGCGTTCAGCACGTCGTAGCGGCGGCGCACGCGTTCGTTCTCGCGGTCGGCGGCGAAGAAGAACTGCTTGAGGTCGTTGCCGCCGATCGAGATGAAGTCGGCCTCCTCGTAGAACCCGCGGGGGGCGTAGGCGAGGCTGGGGGTTTCCAGCATCGCGCCCACCTCCAGCGTCGCGGGGACCGGATGGCCCATGTCGATCTCGCGCTGGCGCTGGTCCAGCACGATGCCGCGGGCGCTGCGGAACTCGGCATGTTCGGTGATGAAGGGGAACATCAGCACCAGCGGCCGACCGGCGGCGGCCCGGATCAGCGCCTGCACCTGCATCTTGAGCACGCCGGGCTTGTCGAGCCCCACGCGGATCGCCCGCCAGCCCATGGCTGGGTTGGGCTCGTCCTGCGGCTTCATGTAGGGCAGGACCTTGTCCGACCCGATGTCCAGCGTGCGGAAGGCCACGCGCCGGGCCCCGGCGGCGTCCATCACGCGGGCGTAGAGGCGGACCAGCTCTTCCCGCTTGGGCATCCGGTTGCGGATCAGGAACTGCAACTCGGTGCGGAACAGGCCCACGCCCTCTGCCCCCGACCCCGCCAGCGACGGCAGGTCCGCCATCAGGCCTGCGTTCATCATCAGTGCCACGGTGGTGCCGCAGCGCGTGCAGGCGGGCAGGTCGCGCAGGCCGGCATAGCGTTCCTGCGCCTTGGCCTGCATCGCGATCTTGTCGCGGAAGGCGCTGGCGACGCTGTCCTCGGGGCGCAGGTGGACCAGCCCCTGGTCGCCGTCGACCAGGACGGGATCGCCGTTCAGGGCCTCGGTGGTGATGCGTTCGGCATGGATCACCAGCGGGATCGCCAGCGCGCGCGCCACGATGGCGGCGTGGCTGCCGACCGAGCCTTCCTCCAGCACCACGCCGCGCAGCTTGCGCCCGTAGTCCAGCAACTCGCCCGGCCCGATGTTGCGCGCCACCAGCACCGGGTTGTCCGGCATCTCGGCGCCGGTGTCGCGGCCCTGGCCGGTCAGGATGCGCAACAGGCGGTTCGACAGGTCGTCGAGGTCCTGCAGACGTTCGCGCAGGTAGGCGTCGGGCACCTGGGACAGGCGCGCGCGCGCCGTCGACTGCTCCTTCTCCACCGCCGCCTCGGCCGACAGGCCAAGTGCGATGTCCTCCTCCATCCGCTTGAGCCAGCCGCGGGAATTGGCGAACATGCGGTAGGCTTCCAGAACCTGCTTCTGGTCCTTGTCGAGGCTTTCGGCCGACAGCAGGTCATCGACCGACACGCGCAGCTCTCCCACCGCCGCCCGGATGCGCTCGATCTCGGTCAGCGGGTCGTCGGCGACCGGGTTCGTGACCACCACGCGCGGCTCGTGCAGCCAGACGCGGCCCTCGGCTGCGCCCTCCTGGCCGGTGCCGCCGCGGAACAACACCGGCTGGCGGTGCTTGGCCCGCATCGCCACCTCGTCGCCGGTGAAGGCGCCAAGCTCGGTCATCTCGGCCAGCACCATGGCCACGACGTCCAGCGCATAGACCTCGTCGTCGGAAAAGCTGCGCGCCTCCTTCGACTGCACCACCAGCACGCCCAGGCCTTCGCCCACGCGCTGGATCGGCACGCCCAGGAACGAGGAGTAGATCTCCTCGCCCGTCTCGGGCATGTAGCGGAAACCTTTTTCCGACGGCGCGTCCGCCGTGTTCACCGCGGCGGCGGTGCGGGCGACGCGGCCCACCAGCCCCTCGCCCAGGCGCATCCGGGTGACATGGACGGATTCGCTCCGCAGGCCTTCGGTGGCGCAAAGCTCCAGCGTCTCGGGGTCGCGGAAGAGGTAGATCGAGCAGACCTCGGTCCGCATCGACGAGGCGATCAGCCGCACGATGCGGTCCAGCCGGTCCTGCCCGCCACCCGGAAGCGCCAGCGTGTCGCGCAGACGGCGCAACAGCTTGCGGCTTTCGCTTTCGGTGCGTTCGGCCATGGAACCCCGGGCTGCTGTCCTCGGGCCGTTAGACCATGCGGCCGATGCTTCGGGAAGCCCTGTCGGGACGCGCCCGAAGCAACCCGTGGACGGATGCGGCACGGAACCGCCGCGCGGACCACCCGGAGGATCGCCCGGCGGACGCGCGGGACCTTGCTTTCTCCGCCGGACCGGCGCTTCACGATCCGGTCGGCCTGACACCGAAATGCGGGAACGCCCTTTGCCAGCGAACCGCAACCTGACCGGCATCCTCCTCATCCTGCTCGGCGCCCTGCTGTTCGGCCTGATGCCGAGCGCCGCCCGCTATGCCTATGACGACGGCGCGAACGCGATTTTCGTGATGCTCGGCCGGGCGGGCATCGGCGTGGCCGTGCTGCTGATCTTCATCCTAGCCACCGGGCGGTCCCCCGGGATCAGCCGCGGGGCACTGCGGCAGAGCTGGCTGGCCGGCCTGTCCCACGCGATCGCCGGCGTCGGCGTTCTCGCCTCGATCCGCTACATCGACATCAGCCTGGCGAGCATCATCCTGTTCATCTACCCCCTGCCGGTCGCCGTTGCCGCCCATCTCCGGGGCGAGACGCCGCTGACGCGGCCGGTGCTGTTCCTGATGCTTCTGGCGACGGCGGGTCTGGCCCTGGTGCTCGGCGTCAGTTTCGCGAGCATCGACCTGCGCGGCGTGGCCCTGGCCGTCATGGGGATGTCGGCGTTTTCGGTGATGATCGTCGCCATGGGCGCGCTGACCCGCGAGGTCGGCGCGCCCTTCTCGAACCTGCTGATGACGGTCTGGGCGATGGCGATCTTTGCGGCGGCCGCCCTGGTCGGGCCGCCGCTGGGCCTGTTCGCCGGCATCGCCCTGCCGCAGTCACTGGCGGGCTGGGGGTTCACGCTGGTCGTCGGATTGACCTTTGCGCTCGGCTACCTGTGCTTTTTCGTCAGCGCCACGATGATCGGCACCGCCCGGGCCGCACTCCTCAGCACGTCGGAACCGGTGATGATGATCTTCTTCGCGGTGCTGCTGGTGGGCGAGACGCTGAGCCTCTGGCAGTGGATCGGCGTCACCGTAGTGGTCGCGAGCCTCGGCCTCAGCGAGGCGGTCCGCAAGTAGCGGCGCCGGTTGCCGCAGGGGGCGCGGGTTGCGCTGCCGGCTGCCGCCGGTCCGGCGTTGCGTCAGGCCTTCTCCAGCGCGAAGGCGTCGTGCAGCGCCTGCACCGCCAGTTCCATGTAGCGCCGGTCGATCAGGACGCTGATCTTGATCTCGGACGTGGTGATGACCTTGATGT
>CAZCPY010000139.1:0-7821 GCA_964499865.1 uncultured Rhodobacterales bacterium
CGCGAAGGCGGCCGCACCGTCGGCGCAGGCGTCGTCTCGAAGATCATCGCGTAACGAAGGCTTGGGGGAGTGGGGTTCCACCCCGCCGACCCCGATGGGCCGCCCACCCGGGCGGCCCTTTGCCATTTGTCGCGTTGACGATTCGGCCCCGTGGCGCAACCTTGACGGCAGGGGGAGGACGTTGCCATGTGCCAGATCTTCGCCGGGCAGGATCCGGCGCGCTATGAACAGGTCACCCGCCGTGTGCGGCTGAACGGGCAGTCTACCTCGATCCGTCTGGAACGCGCGTTCTGGGCGATCCTCGACAGCATCGCCGCCAGGGAAGGCACCTCGACGCCCGCCTTCCTCTCCAAGCTGCATTCCGAGGTGCTGCTGCAGAACGGCGAGGCAGCGAATTTCGCCTCGCTTCTGCGCTGCGCCTGCACGATCCACCTGGGCGAACTGGACCAGGTGCCGCAGGCCCCGGCCCGCTTTGCCGCCGAATAGGCGGGAAAATCGCGCTGTAGTAACCCGCTACTACCCCCGCGCCGAACTGGTCAGCCTAACTGACCACATAGGGCAGGGAGGCGATGCGGGATGGCCAAGGCGATCCATTCGATGATCCGCGTTCTGGACGAGGCGCGGTCGGTCGCGTTCTACGACACGGCCTTCGGCCTGAAGGTCGCGGACCGGATCGACTTCGAGACCTTCGCGCTGATCTACCTGTCGAACCCTGAAGCCGGGTTCGAGCTGGAACTGACGGTCAACAAGGGCCGGACCGAGCCCTATGTCCTGGGTGACGGCTACGGCCATTTCGCGGTGTCGGTCACCGACGCGGCGGCGGAACACGCGCGGCTGGAAGCGGCGGGGCTGGCCCCGCGCAAGCTGGTCGATTTCCGGAACAACGGGGTGCGGGTGGCGAAGTTCTTCTTCGTCGCCGACCCGGACGGCTACCAGATCGAAGTGATCGAACGCGGCGGGCGCTTCCAGTAGCCCCGCCCTGCCGGCACGCCGCGGGGAGGCGGCGCGTCGGGATCCGATGGCACCGAACAATGGCACCGAGGGAGGGGACCATGACCAAGCATGAACTGAGGGGGCTGACCCGCCGCCAGCTTCTGTCGCGCACCGTTGCGACGGGGGCGCTGGCAGTGGTCGGCACCGGCTTTGTCGCCGCGAAGGATGCGGCCTGGGCGATGGAGGTCACCGCGATCCAGCCGGGGGAGATGGCGGCGCTGCTGCAGATGGCGCGCGACATCTACCCGCACGACCAGGTGCCGGACGCCTACTACGCGGTGGCCGTCAAGGGCTACGACAGCGCCGAGAATGCCGCGAAGGTCGCCGCCGGGGTGGCGGAACTGGACGCCGCGGCACGGGCCGCGGGGCATGCCGACTATGTCTCGATCGGCTGGGAAGAGGACCGGGTGAAGGTTCTTCAGGCGATCGAGGGCGGGGCCTTCTTCCAGACGGTGCGGGCCGGTCTGGTGACCGGCCTCTACAACCAGAAGGAGGTCTGGCCGATCTTCGGCTACCAGGGCGAAAGCTTCAGCCAGGGCGGCTACATCGAGCGCGGCTTCAACGACATCGACTGGCTGTGACGGGGGGCTGGCACAATGGCAACGTTTGATCTGAACGACGACAGCGTCGTGGTGGTGATCGGCTCGGGCGCCGGGGGTGGCGTGCTGTCCAACGAACTGGCGCAGAAGGGCGTCAAGGTGGTGACGCTGGAAGCCGGCGGGCGGTATCTGCCGGCCGACTACGTCAACGACGAATGGGAAAGCTTCACCCAGCTTGCCTGGCTGGATGCGCGCACGACCTCCGGAAGCTGGCGCGTGGCGAAAGACTTCGCGGGCCTGCCCGCCTGGATCGTCAAGGCGGTCGGCGGCACGACGACGCACTGGGCGGGCGCCTCGATCCGGTTTCAGGAACACGAGTGGAAGGCGCTGACCACCTACGGCGCGGTCGAGGGGGCGAGCCTTCTGGACTGGCCGATCGACGCCGCCGAGATGGCGCCCTGGTACGACCTTGCCGAGACCAAGCTGGGCGTCACCCGCACCGGCGGCCGTCCGGGCCTGCCCGGCAACAACAACTACCTGGTCTTCGAGAAGGGTGCCAAGGCGCTGGGCTACAAGGAGGTCCACACCGGCAACATGGCGATCCAGTCGACGGATGCCGGGTCGCGGATGATGTGCCAGCAGACGGGCTTCTGCTTTCAGGGCTGCAAGTGGGGTGCCAAGTGGTCGGCCGCCTACACGGATATCGAGGAAGGCGAGGCCACCGGCAACATGGAGGTGCGCGAGCGGTCCCACGTCGCGCGCATCCTGCATGACGACACGGGCAAGGTCACGGGGGTCGAGTATTTCGACAAGGACGGCAACCTGCAGATGCAGAAGGCGCGCGTCGTCTGCGTGGCGGGCAATTCGTTCGAAAGCCCGCGGCTGCTGCTCAACTCGGCGTCCTCCATGTTCCCCGATGGCCTTGCCAATTCCTCGGGCCAGGTCGGGCGCAACTACATGCGCCACACCACCGGGTCGGTCTATGCGATCTTCGATCGTCCGGTCCGCATGTGGCGCGGCACGACGATGGCGGGGATCGTGCAGGACGAGGCGCGGCATGACCCGTCGCGCGGGTTCGTCGGCGGGTATGAGCTCGAGACGCTGAGCCTGGGCCTGCCGTTCATGGCGGCCTTCCTCAATCCCGGCGGCTGGGGGCGGTCGTTCACCACCGCGCTGGACCACTACGAGAACATGGCGGGCATGTGGATCGTGGGCGAGGACATGCCGCAGGCGGGCAACGGCGTCACGCTGTCGGAGACCAAGGACCAGTTCGGCCTGCCGGTCGCCAACGTCAACTTCGACGACCATCCGAACGACGTTGCCATGCGCAACCACGCCTACAGGCAGGGGATCGCGATCTACGAGGCGGTCGGCGCCACCCGCGCCTTCCCGACCCCGCCCTATCCCTCGACGCACAACCTGGGGACGAACCGGATGAGCGCCGAGGCCAGGGACGGCGTGGTCAACAGGTGGGGCCAGACGCATGACATCAGCAACCTGTTCGTGTCGGACGGCAGCCAGTTCACCACGGGGGCGGCGGAAAACCCGACGCTGACCATCGTGGCGCTGGCGATCCGCCAGGCCGACCACATCGCCCGCGAGATGAGCGCGCGGAACATCTGACGGCGCCTTGCAGGCCGCCGCGCAGCCCCGCTGCGCGGCGGCCGTGCCCCGAGCCGCCGAAGCCCGCCCTGCGGGCCGCTTCGCAGGGTCATGCCTTGCGGCCCTTGCCGTCCTTGCCGCGCCACATCTGCCAGGCCATGCGCACGCCCGGATTGGCCTTCAGCCGCCGGATCATCGCGCGGAACCGGCGCCGCGGGATGGCCTCGGCCCAGGTCGCGGCCGCGTCGCGCAGGCCCGCGATCAGCTCGGCATCCGTCAGGCCTTCCGTGCGGGCGGCGGCCAGGTCCGCGGCGGTCACCGGGCGCAGCGGCTGGAAGACCACGGTGTCCTTCGCGACCTGCCCCAGCAGGCGGAAGGCGCCCTCCAGGCGCAGCATCTGCACCACGATCCAGGACTGCGAGGCATGCAGGAAATCCTGGTGGATCACCGCCGACACGCCGGGCACCAGCGGAGGGAAGAACTGCGCCGCGATATGGTCGGCCAGCGCGGGCGACTTGGCCGCGTCGATGGCCAGGATCTCCACCGGCCCGCCGCCCCAGACCTGCGTGCCGATGTCGCCCGGGTGCAGGGTGACCTGCGCGTCCCAGGGGGCAAGGTGCGCGCGTACCAGGGGCAGGATGTCCCGGCTGCCGTCGCCGTCGCCGCTGCCCGGCAGAAAGCGGGCGCGGGTCGAGGCCTTGGCTTCGAACCGGTCGTAGGCATGCAGGCGATACGGCGCGCCCGACAGCGCCAGCCCCGACAGAAGCCGCGCCGCCGACCCCCCGGCAAAGGCGCCCAGGTCCACCGTCGCCCCGGCGCCCCGCGCCCGGGCGCCCAGCCAGTGGTAAAGCTGCGCCTCTTCCTGCGACAGCATCGAGGGCACCGCCAGCGCCGCCGCCAGCGCCGCCTCGGGCACCTGCGTCCAGGGCCGGTCGGGCCAGTCCTCGGCCAGGCTGCGCCGTTCGGTCATGCCATGTTCCCCCTGCCGCCGCTGCCGCGCCGGAGCGCCAAGCCTCTTGCCTTCGCGCCCCGCGTGCCGTAACCCGCGAAGCCGGATAGGGGTATAGCTCAGCTGGTAGAGCGACGGTCTCCAAAACCGTAGGTCGCGGGTTCGATCCCTGCTGCCCCTGCCATCCCCGCCACACCTGCAACCCCCGCGAATCACGCCCGCGCGGCTCCTGCCAGAGGCTGCCGGCAGTGTCGCAACATGCTGATCTTGCGGGATTTCATCCTTAAGGAAGGGTAAAGCCGCGGGCCCGGTCGAAACCCGGCGCGGGGCACGGGGCGAACTGTGCAGCGCCCGGCAACTCTGACCGGATTTCGCCCGTTCCGTGACGAAAAAACGGCGGAATCCGGGTGCCAATTGGGCGGCAAGGACGGCAGCACGCCGCCCGCCATCCCGAAGGAGGATACGCCCATGTTCATGAAGGACTTCACCCGCCTCGCCCCTGTCGCAACCCCGGTCCTGCCGCAGGCGACCTCGGGCCTTGCCGCGGGCACCCTGGTCGAAACCGCCGACGGCTGGCGCCGCGTCGAGACGCTGCGCATGGGCGACAAGCTGCAGACGCTGGACGGCGGGCTGGCGCGCGTCGTCGGCCTTGCGCGGCAGGTGGTGGCGGACGGGCGGCTGATGCATGTGCCCGGCGGGCACCTGGGCACCTGCGAGGATCTCTGGCTGGCCCCGTTCCAGCATGTCCTGATCGACACGCTGGGCGACGCGCGCCTCCCCGATGCGGCCGCCGTGCTGGTGCCCGCGACGGCCTTCGAAGGCACGCTCGGCCGCCTGCGCCCCCGCCCCGGCAAGGCCGAGGTCTTCACGCCGGTCTTCGCCGAGGAAGAGGTGGTCTGGGCGAACTCGGGTGCGCTGGTCTGGTGCCCCGGCATCGGCCAGGACCCCGGCGACCTGCCGCATTCGGGCTTCTACACCCGGCTGTCGACGGCCGAGGCCCGCGGCTGGCTGTCGGGGCGCGTCTGCTGCGCGGTCTGAGGCGCGGGTCCGAGGCGCGCCTTTACACCCCGGCCCCGACCCCCTATCTCGCCGCGATGGCCAAGCCCGCTGACCCCAACGCCAAGCTGATCGCCGACAACCGGCGGGCGCGCTTCGACTACCATATCGAGGACGATCTCGAAGCCGGGATCGTCCTTGTGGGGTCCGAGGTGAAAAGCCTGCGGCAGGGCGGGTCGAACATCGCCGACAGCTATGCCAGCGTCGAGGGGGGCGAGCTGTGGCTGATCAACGGCTACATCGCGCCCTACGCCCAGGCCAGGACCTGGGGCCACGAGGAACGCCGCCGCCGCAAGCTGCTGGTGTCGCGGCGCGAGCTGTCGCGCCTGTGGTCGGCCACGCAGCGCGAGGGGATGACCGTCATCCCGCTGCGGATGTACTTCAACGAACGCGGCGTGGTGAAGCTCAAGCTCGGCATCGCCAAGGGCAAGAAGCTGTCCGACAAGCGCGACACCTCGGCCAAGCGCGACTGGGACCGGCAGAAGGCGCGGCTGCTGAAGCAGGGCGGCTGACCGCCGCCGATGCTGCGCCCCGCTTGCCTGCGGCGCCCCGCTTCGCTAGCCCTTGGCGGGCGCCAGGGGAGGGCGCGGGCATGGACGATCCAAGAACGCTCGTCTCGACCGGCTGGCTTGCCGCGCATCTGAAGGACCCCGACCTGCGGGTGCTGGATGCGTCGTGGTACCTGCCCGGGTCGGGGCGGGACGCCCGGGCCGATTTCGCCGCGGCGCATATCCCGGGCGCGCGCTTCTTCGACATCGACGAGATGTCCGACCACCGCAGCGACCTGCCGCACATGGCCCCGCCGGTGGAAAAGTTCACCTCGCGCATGCGCGCCATGGGCGTGGGCGACGGCCATCAGGTCGTGGTCTACGACGGGTCGGGCATCTTCTCGGCCCCCCGCGTCTGGTGGACCTTCCGGCTGATGGGCAAGACCGACGTGGCCGTGCTGGACGGCGGTTTCCCCAGATGGCTGGCCGAGGGGCGCGAGACCGAAGACCTGCCCCCCGTGGTGCGCGACCGCCACATGACGGTCCAGCGCCAGGCGGGGCTGGTCAAGGACGTCACGCAGGTGGCGCAGGCGGCCAAGCTGGGGCGCGCGCAGATCCTCGACGCCCGCGCTGCCGCGCGGTTCCGCGGCGAGGCGCCCGAGCCGCGCCCTGGCCTGCGTCCGGGGCATATCCCGGGGGCGATCAACCTGCCCCATGCCGACCTGCTGACCCCCGACGGCACGATGAAGCCCCTGCCCGCGCTGCGCGCGGCGATGGCGGCTGCGGGCGTGGACCTGTCGCGCCCGGTGATCACCACCTGCGGGTCGGGCGTCAGCGCCGCAATCCTGTCGCTGGCGCTGGAACGGCTGGGCCACCGTGACCACGCGCTTTACGACGGGTCCTGGGCGGAATGGGGCGCCTACGGCGACCTGCCAGTCGCGACGGGGACCTGAGCGTTGCTGGAGGCGCTGCGGCCCCAGGCGCCGGACCGGATCCTCGCGCTGACGGCGCTCTGCCGCGACGACCCGCGGACCGCGAAGATCGACCTCGGCGTCGGCGTCTACAGGGACGCACGCGGGCGCACGCCGGTGATGCGCGCGGTCAAGGCGGCCGAGCGGCGGCTGGTCGAGACGCAGGACAGCAAGAGCTACACCGGCCTTGCGGGCGACCCCGCCTTCGCCGCGGCGATGCTGGAACTGATCCTGGGGCCGGGGTTCGCAGACCGCGCCGCCGCGGTTGCCACGCCCGGCGGCACCGGCGCCTGCCGCCAGGGGTTCGACCTGATCCGCCTTGCCGCCCCCGGTGCAAGGCTCTGGCTGTCCGACCCGACCTGGCCCAACCACCCCTCGATCGCCCGCCACCTCGGGCTACCGGTCGCGACTTACCCCTGGCTCGATGCGGCCGGCGGAGTGGCCTTCGGGGCGATGCTGCGGGCGCTGCAAGGCGCCGCGCGCGGCGACGTGGTGCTGCTGCACGGCTGCTGCCACAACCCCAGCGGCGCCGACCTGTCGCCCGGCCAGTGGCACGACCTTGCCGCCGTCCTCGCGGCGCGCGGCCTCGTGCCCTTCGTCGACCTCGCCTACCAGGGCTTCGGCGACGGGCTCACGGCGGACGCCTCCGGCACCCGGCTGCTGGCACGCACCTGCCCCGAGATGCTGATCGCCGCCTCCTGCTCCAAGTCCTTCGGCATCTACCGCGAACGCACGGGGCTGCTGGTGGCGCTGACCGACCCCGCACGGGTGGCGACAGTGCAGGGCAACCTCGCCTGGCTGAACCGGCAGAACTACAGCTTCCCCCCCGACCACGGCGCCCGCGTGGTGACGGCGATCCTGACCGACCCAGACTTGCGGGCAGAGTGGGCGGCGGAACTCGACGCCATCCGTGGGGGCATGCTGGCCCTGCGCCAGGCGCTGGCGGACGCATTGCGCCGCGCCACCGACAGCGACCGCTTCGACTTCGTTGCCCGCCACCGCGGCATGTTCAGCCGCCTCGGCCTGACCGAGACCCAGGTGGACCGCCTGCGGGAGGAACACGCGATCTACATCGTCGCCGACAGCCGCATCAACATCGCCGGCCTGAATGCTGCGACCGTGCCGGTTCTGGCCCGAGCGGTCCAGACAGTTCTCTGAAGGCGGCGCTCCGCCCCGGCCGCCGAAGCAAATTGCGTGCCTTCGGCACATTCCTTTCCTGTCGG
>CAZCPY010000140.1:0-7730 GCA_964499865.1 uncultured Rhodobacterales bacterium
GGACAAAGAGCGGCGCGTCCAGCCCGCCGATCCCCAGCCCCTTGCGCTGCCCGACCGTGTAGTGGATCACGCCGCGGTGGGCGCCCAGCACACGGCCCGCCTCGTCCACGATCTCGCCCGGTTCGCCCGCACCGGGGCGCAGCTTCTCGATCACCGCCGCATAGTCGCCGTTCGGCACGAAGCAGATGTCCTGGCTGTCCGGCTTGTCGGCCACCACCAGCCCGAAACGCTGCGCCAGCGCGCGCGTCTCCGCCTTGGAGGCAAGCCCCCCCAGCGGAAAGCGCAGGAAATCGAGCTGTTCGCGCGTGGTCGAGAACAGGAAATACGACTGGTCGCGCGCGGGGTCGGCGGCGCGGTGCAGTTCGGGCCCCAAGGGCCCGTCCATGCGGCGGATGTAATGGCCCGTCGCCATGCAGTCGGCCTCGAGGTCGCGCGCCGTGGCCAGCAGGTCCTTGAACTTGACCCGCTCGTTGCAGCGGATGCAGGGCACAGGCGTGGCGCCGCCGAGGTAGCTTTCGGCGAACTCCTCCATCACCGCGTCGCGGAAGACGTTCTCGTAATCCAGCACGTAATGCGGGAACCCCATCGTCTCGGCCACGCGCGCGGCGTCGTGGATGTCGCGGCCGGCGCAGCAGGCGCCCTTTTTCGCCAGCGCGGCACCATGGTCGTAAAGCTGCAGGGTGACGCCCACGACATCGTAGCCCTCGGCCTTCAGCATCGCCGCCACCACCGACGAATCGACGCCGCCCGACATCGCCACCACGACGCGGGTCTCGGACGGGGGCTTGGCCAGCCCGAGGGAATTCAGCGGCAGGTCGCGCATCGGGGCACCCTGGGACGGACGCCGCGCAATAGACGAAAATGCCCTGCACGCGCAACGGCCGGGTTTCACCCTTGCTTAAGCCTGTTGCGTCAGTCTGGCGCCCGGAAGGTTCGGGGGGTGCCCATGTATCTCAAGCGTGTCGACGGTCCGCGGCAGGTGACGCTGCCCGATGGCAGCATCCTGACGCGCGCCGACCTGCCGCCCGCAGACACCCAGCGCTGGGTCGCCAGCCGCAAGGCACTGGTCGTGCGCGCCGTGCAGTTCGGCCTGATCGCCGAGGCCGAGGCGCTGTCGCGCTATGGCCTGTCGGAAGAGGAATTCGCGCTCTGGCGCCATGCGGTCGAGGCGCATGGGGAAAAGGCGCTGAAGGTCACGACGATCCAGCGCTACAGACAACTTTAGATTGTTTTCCACTTTCGTTCTGGCAGAGTAACCCCGCGTTAACCATTGGCGGTCAGGATCGTTAACGACACCGCGGCTATGGGGGCCCTGCCGAATGCGCATTCTTCTGGTGGAAGACGATCCGACCACGTCGCGCAGCATCGAGATGATGCTGACGCATGCCAACCTGAACGTCTATTGCACCGACCTGGGCGAAGACGGGATCGATCTGGCGAAGCTTTACGACTACGACCTGATCCTGCTGGACCTCAACCTGCCGGACATGTCGGGCCATGACGTGCTGCGCCAGCTGCGTGTCGCGCGGATCGACACGCCGATCCTGATCCTGTCAGGCTCCGACGACACCGATTCGAAGCTGAAGGGCTTCGGCTTCGGTGCCGACGACTACATGACCAAGCCCTTCCACCGCGAGGAACTGGTCGCGCGCATCCACGCCATCATCCGGCGGTCAAAGGGGCATGCCCAGTCGGTCATCCGTACCGGCAAGGTGGCCGTCAACCTCGACGCCAAGACGGTGGAGGCCGAGGGCAAGACCGTCCACCTGACCGGCAAGGAATACCAGATGCTGGAGCTGCTGTCCCTGCGCAAGGGGACCACGCTGACCAAGGAGATGTTCCTCAACCACCTCTACGGCGGCATGGACGAGCCGGAACTGAAGATCATCGACGTCTTCATCTGCAAGCTGCGCAAGAAGCTGGCCGAGGCCACCGGCGGCGACAACTACATCGAAACCGTCTGGGGCCGCGGCTACGTGCTGCGCGACCCGGCGGCCGAGATGCGCCGCCTCGCCGCCGCGGGCTGAGCCTTTACCGCCGCGCCCCGCCTGCCTAAACCGGCGGGGCAGGGGGGTGCAGCATGGACGACCGACCCGTCGCGGATCTGACCGAGGCCGAGGCCGCCGCCGAACTCGCGCGGCTGGCCGAGGCGCTGTCGCAGGCCAACCGCGCCTACCACACCGAGGATGCGCCCGAGATCCCGGACGCGGAGTATGACGCGCTGAAGCGGCGGAATGCGGCGCTCGAGGCCGCCTTCCCCCACCTGCGCCGCCCCGACAGCCCCAGCGACCGCGTGGGCGCCGCGCTGGCCGACGGCTTTGCCAAGGTCGCCCATGCGGTGCCGATGCTCAGCCTGGAGAACGCCTTCGCGGACGAGGACGTGGCCGACTTCGACCGCCGGGTGCGCGACTTCCTGAACCACGAGGGCGCGCTGGCCTACACCGCCGAACCCAAGATCGACGGGCTGTCGCTGTCGCTGCGCTACGAGGGCGGGCGGCTGGTGCAGGCGGCGACGCGGGGCGACGGCGAGACGGGCGAGGAGGTCACCGCCAACGCCCGCACCATCGCCGACATCCCCGCCACGGTGACCGGCGCGCCGCAGGTGATGGAGGTGCGGGGCGAGGTCTACATGTCCCACGCCGACTTTGCCGCGCTGAACGCGCGGCAGGCGGCGGCGGGCGACCGGACCTTCGCCAACCCGCGCAATGCCGCCGCGGGATCGCTGCGGCAGCTTGACGCCGCGATCACCGCGGCGCGGCCGCTGCGCTTTTTCGCCTATGCCTGGGGTGCGCTGTCCGAACCTCTGGCCGCAACGCAGGCGCAGGCGGTGGCGCGGCTGGCGGGCCTTGGCTTTCCCACGAACCCGCTGACCGTGCCCTGTGACGGGCCCGCGGCGATGCTGGACCATTACCGCGCGATCGAGGCGCAGCGGGCGACGCTGGGCTACGACATCGACGGCGTGGTCTACAAGGTCGACGACCTGGCCCTGCAGCGGCGCCTGGGCTTTCGTGCCGCCACCCCCCGCTGGGCGCTGGCGCACAAGTTCCCGGCGGAACTGGCCTGGACGCGGCTTCTGGCCATCGACATTCAGGTCGGCCGCACGGGTGCGCTGTCGCCGGTGGCGCGGCTCGCCCCGGTCACCGTGGGCGGCGTGGTGGTCCAGAACGCGACACTGCACAACGAGGACTACATCGCCGGGCGCGACAGCAGGGGCGCGCCGATCCGCGAGGGGCGCGACATCCGCGCGGGCGACTGGGTGCAGGTCTACCGCGCAGGCGACGTGATCCCCAAGATCGCCGACGTGGACCTCTCGCGTCGCCCGGCCGAGGCCGTCGCCTTCGTCTTCCCCCACACCTGCCCCGCCTGCGGCAGCCCGGCCGTGCGCGAGGACGGCGACAGCACGCGGCGCTGCACCGGCGGGCTGATCTGCGCTGCGCAGGGGGTGGAGCGGCTGAAGCACGTCGTCTCGCGCGGGGCCTTCGACATCGAGGGGCTGGGGGCGAAGCAGGTGGAGATGTTCTTCGCCGACCCCGTCCTGCCCGTGAAAACGCCCGCCGACATCTTCACGCTGGCCGCAAGAGACGCCGCCAACCAACTGCAAAAGCTCAAGAATCGTGACGGCTTCGGAGAGGTTTCGGCAAACCGGCTGTTCGCCGCGATCGAGGCGCGGCGGACGATCCCGCTCGACCGCTTTCTCTTCGCGCTCGGCATCCGGCATGTGGGCGAGGTGGCGGCGGGGCTGCTTTCCCGCCATTACCAGACCTGGGCGGCCTTCGAAGCCGCTGTGACCGCGGCCGAGCCGGGCACCCAGGCGTGGGCCGACCTGACCGCCATCGACGGCGTGGGCGCGACGCTTGCGGCAAGCCTGACGGCGGCCTTCCGCAACCCCGCCGAACGCGCCGCCATCGACGCGCTGGCCGCCCATCTGACGATCACCCCGGTCGCCCGCCGCCAGACCGCCGGCAGCCCGGTCGAGGGCAAGACGGTCGTCTTCACCGGCACGCTGGAGCGCATGACGCGCGCCGAGGCCAAGGCGCGGGCCGAGGCTTTGGGGGCCAGGGTGGCGGGGTCGGTCAGCGCGAAGACCGACCTTCTGGTCGCGGGCCCCGGCGCTGGGTCAAAGGCGAAGGAGGCGGCGCGGCTGGGGGTGAAGGTGATCGACGAGGGCGAATGGCTCGCCCTGATCGGGCAGGGATGACGCGGCCCGAGATCCTGTTCCCGCTGTTTGCCGACCTGGAAACCCTGCCCGGCGTGGGGCCGAAGTCGGTGAAGCCGTTCGCCGCCGTGGGCGTCGAACGGCCGCGCGACCTGCTGTTCCTTCTGCCGCATTCGGGCATCGACCGCGCCCGGCGTGACAGCGTGCAGGGCGCCGTGCTGCCCGGCGTGGTGACGGTCGAGGTCACCGTCGGCCCCCACCTGCCGCCCCGCACGAAAAGCCGCCCCTACCGGGTGCAGGTGCGCGACGCGCAGCTCGACTTCCTGCTGGTCTTCTTCCACGCCCGGGCGGACTACCTGACCGCGCTTCTGCCCACCGGCCAGCGGCGTGTCGTCTCGGGCCGGGTGGAGCTGTTCGACGGCGTGGCGCAGATGGTGCACCCCGACCACGTCCTGCGCCCCGAGGAGGCCGCCGCCCTGCCGGGGTTCGAGCCGGTCTATCCGCTGACCGCCGGTCTGACGCAAAGGCAGGTGGCGAAGGCCGCGGCGGGCGCGCTGACGCGGGCACCGGACCTGCCGGAATGGATCGACGCAGGGCAGATGCGGCGCGAAGGCTGGCCGCCCTGGGCCGCGGCGCTGCGCGCCGTCCATGCCCCCGCCACGCAGGCCGACCTTGCCCCCACGGCGCCCGCAAGGGCGCGGCTGGCCTATGACGAGCTGTTTGCCCACCAGCTGACGCTGGCGCTTGCGCGCAAGGCGGCGCGGCGGGGCAAGGGGCGGCCCACGGTCGCCACCGGCGCGCTTCAGGCGCGGGTGCTGGCCGCCTTGCCCTATGCGCCGACCGGGGCGCAGAAAAGGGCGGTGGCCGAAATCACGGGCGACATGGCCTCGCCGCTGCGGATGAACCGCCTGCTGCAGGGCGACGTGGGGTCGGGCAAGACGCTGGTCGCCTTCATGGCCATGCTGGCCGCGGTCGAGGGCGGCGGGCAGGCGGTGCTGATGGCGCCGACCGAGATCCTCGCCCGCCAGCACATGGAGGGGCTGGTGGCGCTGGCGCGCCTCGCCGGCGTGCGGCTGGAGCTGCTGACCGGCCGCGACAAGGGCGCCGACCGCGAGGCCAAGCTGGCCGACCTTGCGGCGGGGCGGATCGACCTCTTGGTGGGCACCCACGCGGTGTTCCAGCGCGACGTGGCCTTTGCCGACCTGCGGCTGGCGGTGATCGACGAACAGCACCGCTTCGGCGTGGCGCAAAGGATGGAACTGGGCGCCAAGGGGCTCGCGACCGACGTGCTGGTGATGACCGCGACGCCGATCCCGCGTAGTCTGGCGCTGGCGAGCTATGGCGACATGGACGTCTCGGTGCTGGATGAAAAGCCGCCCGGCCGCAGCCCGGTCAAGACCGCGCTGGTGTCGGCCGAGAGGCTGGACGAGGTCGTGGCCTCACTGGCCCGCGCGGTGGCCGAAGGCCGTCAGGCCTACTGGGTCTGCCCGCTGGTCGAGGACAGCGAGGTGCTGGAACTGGCCAGCGCCGAGGCGCGCTTTGTGGCGCTGCGGGCGGCCCTGGGCGACATCGTGGGGCTGGTGCACGGCCAGATGCCGCCGGGCGACAAGGATGCCGCGATGGCGCGCTTTGTCGAAGGCCGGACCAAGGTGCTGGTCGCCACCACGGTGATCGAGGTGGGGGTGAACGTGCCCAATGCCTCGATCATGGTGATCGAGGGCGCCGAGACCTTCGGGCTTGCCGCGCTGCACCAGTTGCGCGGCCGGGTGGGGCGGGGGGCGGCGCAGTCGACCTGCGTGCTGATGTATGGCGCGTCCCTGTCGGACGCGGCCGAGCGGCGGCTGAAGACGCTGCGCGACACCGAGGACGGCTTCCGCATCGCCGAGGAAGACCTGGCGATGCGCGGGGCGGGCGACGTGATCGGCACGGCGCAATCCGGCCTGCCGCGGTTCCGCATCGCGGACCTGGAGCGGCAGACGGCGCTGATGGCGGTGGCGCAGTCGGACGCGCGGGCACTGCTGGAGGGCGATCCCGACCTGACCGGTGCGCGCGGGCGGGCGGCGCGCACGCTCTTGTGGCTGCTGGATCAGGACCGGGCGATCCGGCTGATCGGGGTGGGATGACCGCTTTTGTTCCGCCTTGTTCGCTCAATGTTCTTGACACGCGGTTAACCGCGTGAGAACAATGCAGCAACACAACGGAGGTTCCCATGGTTGCCGATCTGCTCTCCGCCTTGTCCCGCAGCCGCGCGACGCTGGCCGAAGATGCCCTGGGTGCCGCCGGGCTGTTCGTCCTGCTGTTCGGCGCCCTTGGCGTGCCGATGCTCTGACCTGCCGACGTGTAACGGTCCCCGAGCCGCGCGTCTGCCCGACGCCCGCGCCCTGTCCCCGACCGGCACGACCTTGCCGCCGCCACCCCCGCCCGGGGCTGGCGGCGGTCCTTTATCCGGGATCCGCCTGCGCCGCGGCCTCGGCTGCCGCCTCGATCGCCAGCAGGATCGAGGCATGGCGGTTGCGGTGCGGACGCGCGGGGATCAGTACCTCGAGCCCGTCGAAGGGGGCCGCGGGCGGGGGCCCGCCGGCCAGCATCGTCTTCAGCCCGTCGCGCGCCGCCTCGATCTCGGCCCGCGTGCGGCCGGGCAGGGCGGCACCCACGACCGAGGCCGCCGCCTGGCCGAGCGCGCAGGCCTTCACCTCCTGCGCCACCTCGGCCACCCGGCCATCCCTCATCACCAGGTCCACCGTGACCGTCGACCCGCAGAGCGGCGACCGCTTGCGGACGCTCGCCTGGGGGCTGGGCAGCCGGCCCAGATGCGGGATGTCGGCCGCAAGCGCCAGGATGCGGTCGGAATAGAGGCGGATCAGGTCGGCGTCGGACATGGCATCTTCCGCGGGGTTGCCGCATAGATACGCCCCGCATCCCCGAAGTCCAAGGCCCGCCCATGTTCGACCCCGCATCCTTGCGTTACGACCGCGACGGACTGGTTCCCTGCGTGGCGCAGGACCGGCACTCGGGCGAGGTGCTGATGGTCGCCTGGATGAACGCGGCCTCCGTGGTGCAGACGCTGGACACCGGCCGCGTGACATACTGGAGCCGGTCGCGACAGGCGTTCTGGGTCAAGGGCGAGACCTCGGGGAACGGACAGCGGCTGGTGGAGCTGCGCATCGACTGCGACCGCGATTGCCTGCTGGTGCTGGTCGAGCAGACCGGCCCGGCCTGCCACACCGGGCGGCGGACCTGCTTCTACACCGCGGTGCGGGACGGGGTGGAGGTGGAGATCATGGCGCCGTCATAGGTCCACCATCCGCCTTATGTCCCGAGGCGTTGCGCCTTCTGCCCGGTAGCGCGCCAGCGCGCGCGCGTCGTCGCGCTTGGCCAGACGCTTGCCATTGGCATCGCGGATAAGGCTGTGATGATGGTAGTTTGGCACCGGAAGTTCGAGCAGTTTCTGAAGAACGACATGGACGAAGGTCGCCTCTTGCAGGTCCTCGCCGCGGGTCACTTCGGTGATCCCCTGCGCGGCGTCGTCCACCACCACGGCGAGGTGATAGCTGGTGCCCCATCCCCGGCGCGC
>CAZCPY010000141.1:0-7666 GCA_964499865.1 uncultured Rhodobacterales bacterium
GGGCGGCTGACCACCGTAGGTGCAGGCGCGGGTGCAGGCGCGCGTGCGCCGGTCGGCACCATCCCGCGGGGTGCAGCCGGGGCAACGGCATCCGCCGCCGCGGCCGCCGCCGCGCCGCTGACAACCGTGGGCGCGGGCGCAGGCGAAGGTGCCGCAGCCGCGCGGACAGGTGGCGCAGGGGTCGCCGCCGCGGAGCGGCGCACGGCCGGGGCGGGCGGCGCCACAGGCGCCTCGGCCACCGCCACCGGTGCCTCGGCCGTGGGGATCTCCACGCGTGCGAAGGTGGGCGGATAACCGCAGAGCTGGCGGCGGTCCGCGGCCACGCGCGGCACCCAGTTCACCGCCCCGCCCACGCCCGCCCGCAGGAAGACGCAGCCGCGGCTGTCGGTGTATTGTTGCCCCCGGAAGGACGACGGCGGCAGTTCGGCCGGACCGCGAAGGCCCTGCGCAAGCCCCACGGACCCCCAGAAGACGGACGCCGCAAGGGCGCCCCCCAGCACACGGAACAGCATCGGCAACCCCCAAGTCGCGCTGTCCCCGACCATGGGGCAGGATGGGGGCGGAGTAAAGCGGGATCGCCCTATTTTGTGCCGAACATGCGGTCACCCGCATCCCCTAGCCCCGGAACGATGTAGCCGAGCGCGTTCAGGTGGCTGTCCACCGCCGCCGTCACGATCGGCACGTCGGGGTGCGCGGCGTGCATCCGCGCCACGCCCTCGGGCGCCGCCAGCAGGCACAGGAAGCGGATGTCCCGCGCGCCCGACTGTTTCAGAAGCGTCACCGCCGCGGCGCTGGAATTGCCGGTGGCCAGCATCGGGTCCAGCACGATCGACACCCGTTCCCCCAGGTTGTCGGGCAGCTTGCAGTAGTACTGCACCGGCTGCAGCGTGGCGTGGTCGCGGTAGAGCCCGATGAACCCCACGCGCGCCGCCGGAATCAGGTCGAGGATGCCATCGAGCAGCCCGTTGCCCGCCCGCAGGATCGACACCAGCGCCAGCTTCTTGCCCTCGATGGCCGGCGCCTGCATCCTTTCCAGCGGCGTCTCGATCTCGGTGAAGGTCATCGGCAGTTCCCGCGTGACCTCGTAGGCCAGAAGCAGGCTGATCTCCCGCAGCAGGCGGCGGAAGGACGCGGTCGAGGTGTCCTTCTGGCGCATCAGCGACAGCTTGTGCTGCACCAGCGGGTGGGTGACGACGGTGAGGTGTTGGGTCATGGGGTCTCCAGCCGCCTGGCGATGCGGGCGCGGGTATCCGCGTCGCAGAAGGCCGCGTCAAGCGCGGTGCGGTTGAGCCGTGCGAACTGGCCTGCGTCCCAGTCGAAGGCTTCGGCGAGGCGGTCGTATTCGCGCGCCATGGTGGTGTGGAAGAACGGCGGGTCGTCGGTCGAGACGGTGACCTTCACGCCGCGCCGGTCCAGTTCGGCGATGGGATGGGCGCGCCAGTCGCGGTAGAGCCCCAGCGCGATGTTGGACCCCGGGCAGACCTCCAGCACCGTGCCGCGTTCGGCCAGGTGGTCCACCAGCGACAGGTCCTCGATGGCGCGGACCCCGTGGCCCAGGCGCGTCGGGTTCAGCTTCAGCGCCGCGCGCACGCTGTCGGGCCCGCCCCATTCCCCGGCGTGGCAGGTGATGCCCAGCCCCGCCTCGCGGGCGCAGTCGAAGGCCCAGGCGAAATCGGCGGGCTGGCCCACCTTCTCATCCCCCGCAAGGCCGAAGCCGCGGATGAACCCGCCCGCGGTTTCGGCGGCACAAAGCGCCGTCTGCCGCCCCTTGTCGGGGCCGAAATGGCGGATCGCGGTGACGATGCCGCGCAGCGTCAGGCCCTGCCGTTCCGCGGCGTCGGCGGCCTCCTGCATCGCATGCAGGTACTCCTTCCAGGCCCCGACCTCGCGCTTGCCGCAGAAGTCGGGCGAGACGAAGGTTTCCGCATAGACGACGCCGTTTTCCAGAAGCGTCTCGCAGACGGCGGCCGTCAGGCGCCGGTAGTCCTCGGGCGATTGCAGGGTGGCCGTTGCGGCCTCGTAGACCTTGAGGAAGTCCCAGAAGTCGCGGAACCGGTAGCCGCCCTGCGCGTCGAAGATGCCCGCCAGGTCGATGTGCTTTTCCTTCGCCAGCCCGCGGATCAGCGCCGGGGGTGCGGCGCCTTCGAGGTGCAGGTGAAGCTCGATCTTGGGGATCATTGCAGCGCCTTTCCGGGGCCGGTCTCGGGCAGGTCCAGATGCCGGGCGATGGTCTCGGCGACATCGGCAAAGGCCACAAGGCCGAGCGGACCTGTCCCCGCGCCGTGGATCAGGACCGGCACCCGCTCGCGGGTGTGGTCGGTCCCTCGCCAGGTCGGGTCGTTGCCGTGGTCGGCGGTGAAGATGGCCAGGTCGCCCGGGCGCAGTCGGCTCAGGAAGGAGCCCGCCACGCTGTCGAACCATTCCAGCGCCCGGGCATAGCCCTGCGGGTCGCGGCGGTGGCCGTAGAGGCTGTCGAATTCGACGAAGTTCGCAAATGTCAGGGAACCGGGCTCTGCAACCTGCGCCAGCGTCAGCAGATGTTCGGAAAGGGCAAGGTCGTCCGGCCCCTTCCAGTCCCGCCCCACGCCCTTGTGGGCGAAGATGTCGCCGATCTTGCCCACCCCGTGCGTCGCCCTTCCCGCGCCTTGGGCGCGGTCCAGGATCGTGGCCGCAGGCGGCGTCATCGCATAGTCGCGCCGGTTGCCGGTTCTTCTGAATGCCCCCGGCGCGCCGGTGAAGGGCCGCGCGATCACCCGGCCCACGCGCATCGCGTGCAGGGTGGGCGCGAGGCCTTCGCAGAGCGCCAGCAGCCGGTGCAGGCCAAAGCTTTCCTCATGCGCGGCGATCTGGAACACGCTGTCGGCCGAGGTGTAGCAGATGGGCCATCCGGTCCGCAGATGCTCCGCGCCCAAAGCCTCGATGATCGGCACGCCCGAGGCATGGCAGTTGCCGAGAATGCCGTCCGTGCCGGCCCTGGCGCAGACCTCGGCCACCAGGGTTTCGGGGAACGCAGGCACGGCTTTCGGGAAGTAGGTCCAGTCCCAGGGCACCGGCACCCCCGCCAGTTCCCAGTGCCCGGACGGCGTGTCCTTGCCGCGGCTGACCTCGGTCGCCGCCCCCCAGCGGCCCCGCGGCGACGGGCCGGGCGACGGGCCGGGCGACGGGCCGGGCGACGGGCCGGGCGCCCCCCCTCCCCATCCCTCCCCCACGAGGGGGGAGGGAGGCGCCTGCTTCGCCGCCGCGCCGCCGTCGGGTACCGGGTGCCTCGCCTCCCCCTCGCGGGGAGGGGCGGCCGCCGCAGGGTCCCAAAGCGCCGAGGCAAGACCGGGCGACACCGCCCCCGACGCAAGCCGCACCGCGGCGCCGAGGCCCAGCCCGTCCAGCACCGGCATCCTGAGGCCCCCGACCGCCAGCGCCACATGCGCCAGGGTGTTGGCCCCCGCATCGCCGAAGTCGCCCGCATCCGGCGCCCCGCCGCAACCGACCGAATCGAGCACGATCAGGAAGGCCCTCATCCGACCCGCTCGTGGATCAGGGGCGGCTCGTCCGGTGCCGCGTCGGCCAGCACATAGGCCGCCCGCACCGCGGCCACCGCCGCCTCGGCCTCGGCCTCGCTGGCCGCGTGGACCATCGCCAGCGGCAGGTCGCGGCTGACGTCCTCGCCCACCGCGGCGAGGTCCGAAAGGCCCACCGAGGGGTTCACCCGGTCGCCGTCGCGCAGGCGGCCGCCGCCCAGGCGGACCACCGCGTGCCCCAGGGCCTCGGCGTCGATCCGCGCGACATAGCCCGCCCGGGGCGCGGGCACCTCGCGCATCACCGGCGCCGCGGGCAGCCGGTCGGGCCAGCGGTCGACGAAATCGGCAGGCCCCCCCTGCGCCGCCACCATGCGCCCGAAGACCTCGGCCGCCGCCCCCGATTCCAGTGCCTGCGCGATGCGCCCCGCCCCGTCCGCGGCATCCGCCGCCAGCCCCCCCAGCGCCAGCGCCTCGCCCCCCAGCGCCGCCGTCAGATCCCACAGCGCGGCGTTGACCGAGGTGCCGGTCAGCGTCTCCATCACCTCGATGATCTCCAGCGCGTTGCCCGCCGCGGTGGCCAGGGGCTGCGACATGTCGGTGATCAGCGCCGCCGTCATGCAGCCCGCCCCCTGCGCGGTTTCGACCAGCGCGCGGGCCAGCGCGCGCGCCTCGGGCAGCGTCTTCATGAAGGCGCCGGAGCCCAGCTTGACGTCCAGCACCAGCGCCTCCAGCCCCGCGGCGAGCTTCTTGGACAGGATCGAGGCGGTGATCAGGTCGACGGAGGCGACGGTGCCGGTGACATCGCGCAGCGCGTACAGCCGCCGGTCGGCGGGCGCGATGCGGTCCGACGCGGCCAGGATAGCGCAGCGCACCTGCGCCATCTGGCGGCGCAGGGCCTCGGTGTCGAGGTCCACCCGGAACCCCGGGATCGCCTCGAGCTTGTCGAGCGTGCCGCCGGTGTGGCCAAGGCCCCGGCCCGAGACCATCGGCACGCAGGCGCCGCAGGCGGCCAGCGCGGGCGCCAGCAGAAGCGACACGCAGTCGCCGACCCCGCCGGTGGAATGCTTGTCGATCACCGGCCCCGGCAGGTCCCAGGCCATCACCTCGCCGCTGTCGCGCATCGCCCGCGTCAGCGCGACGCGGCCCGCAGGCGACAGGCCGGTCACGCAGACCCCCATGGCAAAGGCCCCGGCCTGGGCGTCGGTCACCTCGCCCGAGGCGAGGGCGGCGGCGAACCAGGCCAGTTCCGCGTCGGTCGGGGCCGCGCCTGCGCGCAGCCGGGCGAGGATCGCCCGCGCCTCCATCAGACGCGCGACATGTGGGCGGCGGCAAAGACCCCGGGCAGAAGGTCGGCGACGGTGACCGCCCGGCGCGCGCCGTCGGTGGTGCACAGGATGACGGGCACGCCGGGCCCGGCGAATTCGGCGATCTTCTGGCGGCAGCCGCCGCAGGGCGGCACCGGGTCGGGGCTGTCGGCGATCACCAGCACCTCGGCGATCTGGCGTTCGCCACCTGCGCACATGGCGGCGATGGCGCCGGCCTCGGCACAGGTGCCTTCGGGATAGGCCACGTTTTCCACGTTGCAGCCGACGAAGACGGCGCCCGAGGCCGTGCGCAGCGCCGCCCCCACGAGGAAACGGCTGTAGGGCGCGTGTGCGTTCAGCCGCACGGCGGTGGCGGCGGCAAGCAGGTCGGGGGGGGTGTCGTGTTCCATCGGCGCATCTTCCGACGCAAGGGCCCGCCGCGCAAGCGCGGTGAAACGTGCGTGTGGCACCGGACGCGGACGTCTGCCTGTCTGGCGCTTCCCTCCCCCCTCGTGGGGGAGGGAGAGGGTGGGGGGGCTCCCGGCCGGCGGGTGGACCCCCCTCCCCCATCCCCTTCCCACGAGGGGAGGCGCCTTCGCTACAGGTCCTCGACCATCCGCACCCCCGCCACCGCACGCAGCGCACCGCGGATCGCGGGGTTCAGTGCAAAACGCCCGGGCGGTTCGATGTCGATCTCGCCGCCGCCTTCGGCGTCGGGCAGGGTCAGGCGGATCGGCACGCCGCCGCGGCCGTCCGCCGGGGGCAGGATCGCGGCGACCGAGGCCGCGGCCTCGGGCGTGACAAGGTGGATGCGCAGGCCCGCGCCCGGCGCCGCCTCGGATGCCGCGGGGTCCAGCGGCGCGATCTGGCGGGCCAGAAGCTTGAGGCTGTCGCCTTCCAGCGTCGCCTCGACCGTCATCGTCACGTTCGCGCCCGGTTCCAGATAGGCCCGCGAAGCCTCCAGCGTCTCCGAGAACACCGTGACCTCGTAGCCGCCCGTGGGGTCGGAGGCCTGCACGAAGGCGAACCGGTTGCCGCGCGCCGACTTGCGTTCCTGCCGCCCGGCGATCGACCCCGCGATGCGGGCGACCAGCGGCCCCGCCTGCGCCGCCGCCTGCACCTGCGCCAGCGTCTGCACGCCCTTGCGGCGCAGGCCGGGCATGAAATCGTCCAGCGGATGCCCCGAAAGGTAGAAGCCCAGCGCCGCCTGCTCCTCGGACAGCCGTTGCACGTAAGGCCAGTCGTCGCGCCAGGGCAGGCGGGGTTCGGGGATGTCGGTGCCGTCCGACCCGAACAGCGAATTCTGCGCCGAGGCCCGCGCCTCCTGCACCGCCGCGGAATAGGCCACCAGCCCGTCCAGCGCCTCGAACACCCGCGCGCGGTTGGCGTCCAGCGCATCGAAGGCGCCCGCGCGGGCCAGCATTTCCAGCGGCCGCTTGCCCAGCCGCTTCAGGTCCACCCGCCGCGCCAGGTCGAACAGCGTGGCAAAGGGCCGGTCGCCACGCGCCGCGACGATGGTCCGCATCGCCTCGACGCCCACGTTCTTCAGGGCGCCAAGGGCATAGACGACCGCGCCGTCCTGCACCGTGAAGGTCGCCTCCGAGGCATTGACGCAAGGCGCCACGATGCGGATGCCCAGCGTCCTGGTCACCTCCTCGGCATAGTCGCGCAGCTTGTCGGTCAGGTGGATGTCGCAGTTCATCACCGCAGCCATGAACTCCACCGGGTGGTTGGCCTTCAGCCAGGCGGTCTGGTAGCTGACCACGGCATAGGCGGCGGCATGGCTCTTGTTGAAGCCGTAGTTGGCGAACTTTTCCAAGAGGTCGAAGACCTCACCCGCCTTGTCGGCGCTGACCCCGTTGGCGGTCGCGCCCGCGATGAACTTCGGCCGCTCGCGCGCCATCTCCTCGGGGTTCTTCTTGCCCATCGCCCGGCGCAGAAGGTCGGCGCCGCCCAGCGAGTAGCCCGCCATCACCTGGGCGATTTCCATCACCTGTTCCTGGTAGACGATGATGCCCTGGGTCTCGGCCAGGATGTGGTCGATGGACGGGTGGATCGATTCCGGCGCGCGCAGGCGGTTCTTCACGTCGCAATAGACGGGGATGTTCTCCATCGGGCCGGGCCGGTACAGCGCCACCAGCGCCACGATGTCCTCGATGCAGGTCGGCCGCATCCGCCGCAGCGCATCCATCATGCCGCTGCTTTCCACCTGGAAGACGGCGGCGGTCTTCGCGCTGGCATAAAGCGCGTAGGTCTTCGCGTCGTCCAGCGGGATGCGGTCGATGTCGACCCCGATGCCCCGGAGGCGCAGGAGGTCCAGCGCGCCGCGGATCACCGTCAGCGTCTTCAGCCCCAGGAAGTCGAACTTCACCAGCCCCGCGGCTTCCACCCATTTCATGTTGAACTGGGTCGCCGGCATGTCCGACCGCGGGTCCTGGTACAGCGGCACCAGCTCGTCCAGCGGACGATCCCCGATCACCACGCCCGCGGCATGGGTGCTGGCGTTGCGCAGCAGGCCCTCGATCTGTTCGGCATAGGTCAGCAGGCGGGCCACCACCTCCTCGCGCGCGGCCTCGCGCAGGCGCGGCTCGTCGGCGCGGGCCTTGGCGATGGAGACGGGTTTCACCCCCTCCACCGGGATCATCTTCGCCAGCCGGTCGACCTGGCCATAGGGCAGTTGCAGGACGCGCCCCACGTCGCGCACCGCCGCCTTGGACAGAAGCGCGCCGAAGGTGATGATCTGCCCCACCCTGTCGCGGCCATACTTCTTCTGCACATAGGCGATCACCTCCTCGCGCCGGTCCATGCAGAAGTCGATGTCGAAGTCGGGCATCGACACGCGTTCGG
>CAZCPY010000142.1:0-7586 GCA_964499865.1 uncultured Rhodobacterales bacterium
CGGCATCCGCTTCACGGGCGCGACCTTATCCGCGGGGCCGCGGGGCGGAAAGGGCAGGGCGCGCCGCTGCCGTCAGGGTGTGTCGCCCGCGCGATGTTCCTCGAACCGGAAGGCGGGCGCCAGCAGCCGGTCGAGCAGCGGCGACAGGTCCTCGACCGTCTCGGCCACCACATGCACGACGCCCGCCTCGCGCTGCAGCCGCCCCGTCACGCGCAGAAGCCGCCCCGCGATCACCGCGCGGCGGAACTTCTCGAAGACCTTGGCCCAGACCACCACATTGGCGACGCCCGTCTCGTCCTCCAGCGTGACGAAGATCACCCCCTTGGCGGTGCCGGGCCGCTGGCGCAGCAGCACCAGGCCCGCCACGCAGACCCGGGCGCCCGCGGGCGGCTCGTCCAGGCGCGCATGCGGCAGGGCATGCGGCGGGCGCGGCCAGCGGCCGGGCAGGGCATCGGCGGGGGGCAGCAGCGGCAGCATGGGAACACATGTAGAACATGCCCGTGCCCGCGCAAGGCCCCGCAGAGGCCCCCGCAGGGATCCCCGCAGAGGCACCTCAGGCGCGCCCCCCCTCTGGCCAAGGCGCGGCGCATGGCCTATGTCAGCCCCGGATCGGCGGGAAGGAAGCTTGGCATGGCGCGCATCACCTATGTGGAACACGGCGGCAAGGAACATGTCGTCGAGGTGGCCAACGGCCTGACCGTGATGGAAGGCGCGCGCGACAACGGCATCCCCGGCATCGAGGCCGACTGCGGCGGCGCCTGCGCCTGTTCCACCTGCCATGTCTATGTCGATGCCGCCTGGGTCGGCAAACTGCCGAAGAAGGACGCGATGGAAGAGGACATGCTCGACTTCGCCTGGAACCCCGACCCGGTGCGCTCCCGCCTCACCTGCCAGCTCAAGGTCACGCCCGCACTCGACGGGTTGCGCGTGCAGATGCCGGAAAAGCAGATCTGATCCGCACAGCCGCGCTGACGCTCCGCCCCGCGGCCGCGGCGGGCGCGGCGGACGCGGGGTCGGCACGCCCGGTGCAGCCGGCCGCCCGGTGCCGCACCGCCGTGCCGGGCGACGCGCCGGGACCCGGCGGCCTCGGGACGGACCGCTCCGATCTCTGCCGCATCACCGTCGCACGGCCCTGCGTCCGCCTCTGCCGGGACATCAGGGCCTGCCCGAGGTCATGGCGGCCGGGACCTGCAGCGCCCGCGGGCGCTGCGCCTCGACGGCACGCGCCAAGGCGGCCCCGCGCCGTCCGCCCCGGCCCGACCTCGCGGCGTCCCCCCCTCACCCTGCCGAAGACCGCCGCCGGGCATCATCCTGGCCCAGATCCTCCGGGGTCCGGGGCAGCGCCCCGGGGTTCTCCTCGGGCGCAACCGGTCCGTCAGTTCACCTTGCGCGCGGGCAGGAAGGGCAGCAGGGCGACCGGCACGCCGTCCTCGACCAGGGCGCGGGCCTCGTCCGGGCGGGCTTCGCCGTGGATCGCGCGTTCGGGGGCGCGGCCTTCGTGCATCGCGCGGGCCTCGGCGGCAAAGCTGAGCCCGACGTAATCCGAGTTCTCCTCGACGTGGCGGCGCAGCGCCGCCAGCGCCGCCTCGCGCGGCGAGGCGGGCTCGGCCAGCGGCGCTGTCCGCGCGGCGGACTGAACGGCGGGCGCCATCGGCGCCTTGGCCACGCCGCCCGCGCCGCAGTCGGGGCAGGCGAGATGCCCGCCCGCGATCAGCCGGTCGCAATCCTCGGCGCTGCGGAACCAGCTGTCGAAAGCATGGCCGTCCCTGCAGCGCAGGCTGTAGCGGATCATCGCGGCCTTTCCCTTCCATTGGCCCCACGGCCTGAGGGATGCGCCCGCGGCGTCAAGCGGGGGTGCCGGGCGCCGCGGGGTCAAAGCCCGCGATCAGCGCCTGCAGCGCCGGTTCCGCCACCCGCGCCGCCGCCCCGGCAGCCGCGAACCACTTGACGCGCCGTTGCCGCGCCTCGGGAAAATCGCGGTGCCGCTGGCTGACCGCCACCGGATAGACCGCGACCACGCAGGGCACCGCCCCGGGCGCCCTGCCGTCCCGGCGCAGCACCTTGTCATAGGTGTAAAGGCCGAGGCACGCGGCGGCGACGCCCCTGACCCCGGCCTCTTCCCAGGCCTCGCGCAGGGCCGCCGTTTCGGGTGTCGCGCCGTCCAGCGGCCAGCCCTTGGGGATCACCCAGCGCCCGGTCTCGCGGCTGGTGACCAGCAGAACCTCGATCCCGGCCGGACGCAGGCGCCAGCACAGCGCCCCCACCTGGGTCAGCGGGGACTGGCCTTCGGTCGCGAACATCTGCACGGGCGAACGCTTCACGGGATGGGCTGCTCGGGGAACGGGCCGGTTCGACCGGCCCCGGTTGACTTTGCGGCAGCGTGACACGCGCGGCGGGCATTGCCCAGAGCCGTTTCACATCCGCAGCCGCGCATTGCGCCTTCGCAACAGGACGTGACCGGATTTGACCCCGCCAGAGGCGGAAGTTATGTCGCCGTTCGGGGCAGAGAGGGTCGCGGCGTGCCGGCGGAGCCGCTTTTCATCGGGTCGGAGGTCTACCGCGGGTCGTCCTACGGCGCCCGCCACCCGTTGCGAATCCCCCGGGTGCCGACCGTCATCGACCTTGCCCGCGCGCTCGGCTGGCTGCCGACCGACCGCTACCGCACCAGCCCCATCGCCCGGCCCCCCGCGCTGACCGCCTTCCACACGCCCGCCTATGTCGCCGCGCTGCAGGCGGCCGAAGCGACGGGGCAGGTCTCGGCCGGGGTGCAGGCCCGCCATCACCTCGGCACGCTGTCGAACCCGGTCTTCCCGCAGGTCTACCGCCGCCCCGCCACCGGCGCGGGCGGCACGATGCTGGCGGCAGAGCTGCTGGCCGACGGCGGCGTCGTGCATGTCCCCGGCGGCGGCACGCATCACGGGATGCCCGACCGGGCCAACGGCTTCTGCTATCTGAACGACGTGGTCCTCGGGATCCTCGTCCTGCTGCGCCGGGGGCTGACGCGGGTGGCCTACGTCGACCTCGACGCCCATCACCCCGACGGGGTCGAGGCGGCCTTCGCGGGCGACCCCCGCCTGCTGATGGTGTCGGTCCACGAGGAAGGACGCTGGCCCTTCACCGGTCGCCTCGACGACACCGCGGGCGGCCGCGCCTTCAACCTGCCCGTGCCGCGCGGCTTCAACGACAGCGAGATGGCGGCGGTGCGCGAGCATCTGATCCTGCCCCGCGTCGCTGCCTTCCGCCCGCAGGCGCTGGTCGTGCAATGCGGCGCCGACAGCCTGGCCGAAGACCCGCTGTCGCGTCTGTCGCTCGGCAACCGCGCCTATCTGGAGACGCTGGCCGCCCTGCGCCCGCTGGCGCCGCGCCTGCTGGTGCTGGGCGGGGGCGGTTACAACCCCTGGTCCGTGGGGCGGCTCTGGACGGCGATCTGGGGCCTTTTGTCCGGCCGGCCGATGCCCGACCGCCTGCCGCCAGACGCGGAAGCTGTGCTGCGGGGGCTGTCCTGGGGCGGCGGCGGGCGCCCGCCGCCGGAGGCGGCGCTGCTGACCACGCTGATTGATCCGCCCCGCGACGGACCCGTCCGCCCCGAGGTCCGCGACCGCCTCGCCGGTCTGGCGCGGCGATGATCCGCGCCTTCCTCGCCCTGCCGGTCCCGCAGGAGGTGCGCGCGCGCCTGACCGTGCTCCAGGCCCTCCTGCCCCTGCCGCGTCGGCTGGAACCGGTGGATTTCCACCTGACCCTGACCTTCCTCGGCGAACAGCCCGAAGCGGCGCTGCGCGACCTGCACGACCGGCTGGAAGCGCTGCGCCAGGCGCCCTTCGACCTGACCCTGACCGGCGCGGGCCTGTTCGGCGGCGCCCGTCCGCGGGCAGCCTGGGCGGGCGTTGCGCCCTCCGAGCCGCTGGCGCGGCTGCGGGCCAAATGCGACCGCGCCGCGCGCGCGACGGGCATCGCGGTCGAGGCGCGCCGCTTCCTGCCGCATGTGACGCTCGGCCGCTTCCCGCCCCCCGCGCCGGAGGACGCGCTGAAGCTCGAACGCGCCGTGGCGGGCGAGGCGGGGTTTCCGGTCGGCACGATGGCGGTGCAGGAGGTCGTGCTCTACGAAAGCCAGCGCGGCGCCACCGCCCCCCGCTACGCGCCGCTCGCCCGCTATGCCCTGTAGGGCGGGCGTCAGCCCGCCACTGGCCGACGTCCCGGCCAGTCGGTCGCCGCGTGATAGGCCTGCCCCAGCCGCAGCACGCCCCCGTCATGCCCCGCCCGCCCGAACAGCTGGAACCCCATCGGCAGCCCCTGCGGCCCGAAACCTGCGGGGCAGGCGAGGCAGGGCAGACCGGCCAGCGACACCGGGATCATCGCCTCCATCCAGCGGTGATAGGTGTCCATCGCCACGCCGTTGATCGCCGCGGGCCAGCGCGTGCCCACGTCGAAGGGCCAGACCTGCGCCGACGGCAGTACCAGCGCGTCAAAGCGGTCGAACAGGGCCGCGGCGCAGGCATACCAGCGCGAGCGGACCTCCGAGGCGCGGAACACCTCCTGCGCGGTCAGGGCAAGGCCCGTGTCGATCTCCCACAGCGTCTCGGCCTTGGTGGCGGCGCGGGCGGCGGGGTCCTCGGCCATGGCGCGCCTGGCGCCCGCGTTCAGCCAGGCGCGCAGCGTGACCCAGGAAAACCAGAGGTCCGCAGCCGGGAAGGGCGGCGCCACCTCCTCCACCGCGCACCCCATGTCCGCGAAGACGCCAAGCGCCCCGCGGCAGAGGTCGAGGATGCCCGGCTCCACCGCCCAGGCCCCGCCCCAGTCGCCCAGCCAACCGATGCGGGCGCCCCGCACCTCGCCCCCGAGCGACAGCGCGGGCAGGGCACGGGCGAAGGGCGCCCCCGGATGCTCGCCCGCCAGCGTCGCCAGCAGCGCCGCCAGGTCCGCCACGTCCCGCGCCATCGGACCTTCCGTCGACAGCGTGGCGCTGAACGTGTCGCCCGCCGGGTCCGCGGGCACGATCCCCCAGGTCGGGCGGAATCCGTAGACGTTGCAGAAGGCGGCGGGATTGCGCAGGGATCCCATCATGTCCGACCCGTCGGCCACCGCGACCATCCGGCAGGCCAGCGCCGCCGCCGCCCCGCCCGACGACCCGCCCGCCGTCCGGGTCCGGTCATGGGGGTTCAGCGTCGCCCCGAAGACCGGGTTGAAGGTGTTCGACCCCTGGCCCCATTCCGGCACGTTGGTCTTGCCCAGGAACACCGCGCCCGCCGCCCGCAGCCGCGCCGCCACCCATCCGTCGGCGGCAGGGATGTGGTCGGCATGCAGGGGCGACCCCCAGGTCGTGCGCAACCCCTTCGTCGCCACCAGATCCTTGACCGCCAGCGGCACCCCGTGCAGCCAGCCCGCGGGCGCGGCATCGTCCAGCCTGCGCGCCTCGGCCATCAGGTCGTCGGCCTCCCGCAGCGACACCACCGCGTTGACGCGCGGGTTCACCGCCGCAATCCGTGCGAGGCAGGCCGCCATCACCTCCGACGGCGCCACCTGCCGCGCGGCGATGGCGCGCGAAAGCGCAAGCCCCGACAGATCGCAAATCTCCACGCCGCGCTCCTTCATCTCTTCCCAAATATCCCGGGGGTGCGGGGGCAGAGCCCCCGCCGGCGCGACGCCGGCAGGCGGCGCAACCCCGAAGACCAGGCGCCACACCGCCGGGGCGGGGGGTGCGGGGGGCGGCAGCCCCCCGCCGGGGCGCCCCGGCGCCAGCCGGGGCGCAATCCCTCACTTCTGCAGTTCGGTCCGGATCGCGGTGATGTATTCCTGCGCCTTGGGCGGGCAAGTCGCGAGGAACACGCCCTTGTCGGCCACCTCGGCCGGGATCGGCAGTTCAGGCGCGCCCGCCATCTCGGCAAGATAGAAGGCGTCGGCCCCGGCAATGCCGCTTGCAAGAGATGGCTGCGGAAATCTGAACAGCCGGGACAAGTGGATTTTCCGAGCAATGGCGGCAAGATGCCGCGAGCGAGGAGAAGACCATGGCAAGACGGCCACGCCGGAATCACAGCCCGGCATTCAAGGCGAAAGTGGCGGTGGCAGCGATCAAGGGCGAAAGGACCATGATCGCGCTGGCGCAGGATTGCGACGTTCACCCGAACCAGATCAGACCACGTTGCCGAACTCGCCCGGAGTCAGGAAGGAACAGACCACCATCACCAGCAGGGGCAGGATCGCCCCCACCATCAGGATCGCCGGCGCCGGCAACGACAGAAGCCGGCCGCAGCGGGCGGAGGCGCGGTCACGGTCCCGTTCGGTGGCGCTCAAGGGCCCGGTCCTCCAGCACCTGGGCCGCGCCGGGGGCAAAGCGCAGGCCCGCAGCCTGGCCCACCTGCGCCTCTTCCTGCCCGGAGGCGGGCACGCGGGCGACGACCTCGCTGCCGTCGGACAGCCGCGTGTGGACATGCGTGTCGGTGCCGAAATAGACGAGGTTGGTGATCGCGGCAGGGATCGCGCCGGCCTCGCCCGGCGCGACAAGCCGCCCCGCCTCGGGCCACCCCGCCTCGGGCTGCACGGCGATGGTGACGCGGCCGGTCTTCACCACGCCGTCCAGCCTGACCACCGCGCCCGCGTCAAGCTTGGCCCCGCCGGGGGCCGACGTGGCGCCGAGAAAGTTCGTCTCGCCGATGAAGCCCGCGGCGAACCGGTTGGCGGGGCGCGCGTAGATCTCGCGCGGGGCACCCACCTGCTGCAACCGGCCCGCCGACATCACGCCGATGCAGTCGGACATGGTCAGCGCCTCTTCCTGGTCGTGCGTGACGAAGACGAAGGTGATCCCCGTCTCGTGCTGCAGGCGTTTCAGTTCGATCTGCATCTCCTTGCGCAGCTTGAGGTCGCGCGCCGACAGCGGCCCGTCCAGCAGCAGGACCTTCGGCTGCGGCGCCAGCGCGCGCGCCAGCGCCACGCGCTGCTACTGGCCGCCGGAAAGCTGCGACGTCTTGCGCCCGGCCATGGCGTCGCGCTTCACGAGGCCGAGCATCCGGTCGGTGGTGGCGCGCACCTCCGCCGCGGGCCGTCCCAGCATCTCGAGCCCGAAGGCCACGTTCTGCGCCACCGTCAGATGCGGGAACAGCGCGGAGGACTGGAAGACCGTGTTCACCGGGCGGCGGTTGGGGGGCAGGGCGGAGATGTCCGCACCGCCCAGCAGGATGGCGCCGGACGTCGGCGCATCGAAGCCCGCGATCAGCCGAAGAAGCGTCGTCTTGCCGCAGCCCGAAGGGCCGAGGCGCGTGAAGAACTCCCCCGCCCGGATGCTGACCGACACGTCATCCAGCGCCCGCACCGCATGGTCGCCCTGCCCGAAGGACTTCACGCAGTCGCGCGCCTCGATCCCTGTCGCCACGGCGCTCCCTGGTGCCTTCCGGTGTCAGCCGCGATCCGCCTACCGGTCACCTTTCGCGCCGGTCCAACACTTTGCCGCCACAGGCAGCCCCAGGCCGGGCGGTTGCCGAATTGAGCGGCTGCGCCGCACGCCTTTTGTCTCGCCTCTGGCCCCCGGAGAGGGGGCCAACCGGCTCGGGCGAAGGGGGGGCTCCGCCCCCGTCGCTGACGCTCCTCCCCCGGGA
>CAZCPY010000143.1:0-7568 GCA_964499865.1 uncultured Rhodobacterales bacterium
GGCCTTGCCCTGCTGTGCGCCCGGGCGCAGGCGCGCGTGGACGCGGCGCAGGCGCGCGCGGCGGCACGGCGTCAGGTGCAGGGGCTTGACCGGGCGCTGGCCCGCCGCGCGGAGACCCTGGCCGCGGCCGAGGCCGACCTGCGCGCCTGGGCCGAGGACTGGCAGGCTGCCGCCGCCGGCACGCCGCTTGCCGACCGCGACCCCGGCCACCCGGGCCTGATGGCCGGGATCGACACGCTGGACCGCCTGCGCGAAACCGGGGCCGAGCGCGCGCAGCTGGCCGAAAGGGTGGAGAAGATGGAGGCGAACTCGGCTGCCTTCCGCGATCTGGCGGCCGCCGTCTGCGCCGCGCTGGACCTGCCCGCCGGCACGCCCTGGGACAGCCTTGCCCGCCGCCGGGCGGCGGCCGGACAGGCCGAGCGCGACCATGCCGCCCTGACTGCCGATCTGGCAGAGGCGCAGGCCGCGCGGAAGGCGGACCTTGCGGCACGGGCGCAGGCGCTGGCGGCGCGGGACGCCATGGCTGCGCGCTTCGGCTTTGACGGTGCGGGAACGCTGGCCGCGCATCTGGACCGCTGCCGCGAGGCTGCACGCCTGCGGGCGGACATCGCCACGGCCACGGCCGACCTGGCCGGACGGAGGGCGCCCGAGGGGGACGAAGCCGCGCTGGCGGCGGCCCATGCGGCGGCCGAGGCGGCGCTGGCGCTGGCGCGGCAGGCCACGCAGGACCGTTTCGCCGCCCTGACCGACGCGCGCCGCGCGGTCGAGGCCGTGGGCGCCGACGACGCCGCGGCGCGGCTTGCGGCGGAACGGGCCAACCTTCTGCATGCGCTGAAGGATCAGGCCCGGGCGCACCTGTCCGGGAGGCTGGCGCTGATCGCCGTCGAGATCGGGCTGCGCCGGTTCCGCGACCGCCACCGCAGCGCCATGCTGACGCGTGCGGGCGAGGCCTTCGCCCGCATCACCCGCGGCGCCTACCGCGGGCTTGATGCCCAGCCCGAGGGCGGGGCCGAGGTGCTGGTCGCCATCCCCTCCGCAGGCGGGGCGCGGCAGGCGGCGCACCTGTCCAAGGGGACGCGGTTCCAGCTGTATCTGGCGCTGCGCATCGCGGGCTACATGGAGCTTGCCCGGTCGCGCCCGCCGGTGCCCTTCATCGCCGACGACATCCTGGAGACCTTCGACGACGGCCGCGCCGCGGCGACGTTTGCGGAACTGGGGCGCATGTCGGCGGCGGGGCAGGTGATCTATCTGACCCACCACCGCCACCTGGTCGACATCGCGCGGGATGCCTGCCCGGGACTGCATCTTGTCGAGTTGCCCGCGGCGTGACGCGCCGCTTGCGCCGCCCCCGCAACTTCCCCCACATGTCCCGGTGCCCCGGTCTGCCCCCGGGGCCGCCATCCGCGATTCGACGAGGGGTCTTGGGGACGCATGAGCCTGCCGCCCGGATTTCTGGACGAACTGCGCGGCCGCGTCAGCCTGGCCGCGGTGGTCGGCCGCGCAGTGGCCTGGGATCTGAGGAAATCGAACCAGGGCCGCGGCGACTTCTGGGCGCCGTGCCCGTTCCACCAGGAAAAGACCGCGTCCTTTCATGTGGATGACCGGAAAGGGTTCTACTACTGCTTTGGCTGCCACGCGAAGGGCGACGCGCTGACCTTCGTGAAGGAGACGCAGAACCTGGGCTTCATGGAGGCGGTCGAGGTCCTGGCGCGCGAGGCCGGGATGCCGATGCCCGAACGCGACCCGGCAGCCGCGGCCAGGGCCGACCGCGCCAGGTCGCTGACCGAGGTGCTGGAGGAAGCGGTGCGCTTCTACCGGCTGGCGCTCAAGACCATGGCCGCCGCCGAGGCGCGCGCCTACCTGATGCGGCGGCGGCTGTCCGAGGCCGCCCTCGACCGCTGGGAGATCGGCTTTGCGCCGGACGGGCGCAGCGCGCTGACGCAGGCGCTGGCGGGCAAGGGCATCCCGGTGGAGACGCTGGTCGAGGCCGGGCTGACCATCCGGCCCGACGACGGCGGCGCGCCCTACGACCGGTTCCGCGGGCGGATCATGTTCCCGATCCGCGACGGGCGGGGGCGGGCGATCAGCTTCGGCGGCCGCGCGATGGATCCGGCCGCGCGGGCGAAATACCTCAACGGCCCCGAGACGCCGGTCTTCGACAAGGGCCGCACGCTGTTCAACCTTGCCCCTGCGCGCGAGGCCGCGGGCAAGGGCACGCCGCTGGTCGTGGCCGAGGGCTACATGGACGTGATCGCGCTGGTGGACGCAGGCTTCACCGGCGCCGTCGCGCCCCTGGGCACCGCAGTGACCGAGGACCAGCTGCGCCTGATGTGGCGCCTGCACCCCGAGCCGGTGATCGCGCTGGACGGCGACAAGGCGGGCATCCGCGCGGCGCTGCGGCTGGTTGACCTGGCGCTGCCACTGATCGAGGCGGGGCAGGGCCTGCGCTTTGCGCTTCTGCCCGGCGGCAAGGACCCCGACGACGTGATCCGCGCCGAGGGTGCGGGCGCCATGCAGCGGGTGCTGGACGCGGCCCGGCCGATGGTGCGTCTGCTGTGGCAGCGCGAGACGGAAGGCCAGGTCTTCGACAGCCCCGAACGCAAGGCCGCGCTGGACAAGCGGCTGCGCGCCGCGCTGGGGCGGATCGCCGACGCCTCGCTGCGCGGCCATTATGCCGAGGAATTGCGCCGCCTGCGGGCCGACCTGTTCGGGGCCGAGCGCCGCCCCTGGCCGCAGCGCCCCCTGCGCGGCCCGATGAAGGGCGCGCCCCTGCCCGCCACGCCCTCGGCGCGCGCCACGGTGCTGGCCCAGGCCGACGAGCGGACCGAGGAGGCGCTGCTCGAATCCGTGCTGCTGGCCACGCTGGCCACCCATCCGGGGCTGGTCGCGGCCTTCGAATCCGACTTCGAGGCGCTGGACCTGGCCGAACGGGACCATTCCGCCCTGCGCGACGCCCTTCTGTCCGGGGCCGAGATGGCCGAGGCGCCGCGGGCGGTGCTTGAAAGGCTTCTTAACCTTCCCCATGTCCAGTCGGCCCCGCCGGTGCGGAACCGTTCGGACGGGGAGCTTGCACGCCACTGCCTGTCGGAAGGCCTTGCCAAGCTGCACGCCCGGCGCGCCGCCCGCCGCGAGGTGGCGGAGGGCGCCGAGGATCTGGCGGGGCTGGCCGACGAGGGCGTGACCTGGCGGCTGAAACAGGCGGCAGAGGCGGTGCACATGGCCGGACGGACGGGGATTGCGGCGGGTGACGGCGGCGGCGAGGACCGGCAGGCGATGTCGGCCGCGCTTCAGGCGATGATCGACGGCGAGATCTGGGTGCGCAGACGGCGCAACTGACCGCTTTGCCGTGACACCCCGCACCCTGTGATTCGCCCGCACGAATCGCTACACCGACGGAACCGCGAATCGCCCCCCTTGAAGGAACGCCCATGGCCCTGAAGGACACCGACGACGGCAAGCCGGAGGAGCAGGAGGCCGACACCTCGCTCGACATGAGCCAGGCCGCGGTCAAGAAGATGATCGCCGACGCGCGCGAGCGGGGCTACATCACCTACGACCAGCTCAACGCCGTGCTGCCGCCCGACCAGGTGTCGTCCGACCAGATCGAGGACGTGATGGCGATGCTCAACGAGATGGGCATCCAGGTCACCGAGGCCGACGAACCCGAAGAGGGCGAGGTCGCGGGCGAGGTGGTCGAGGTCTCGACCAGCCGCGAGATCGCGATTGCGGGCACGCAGTCCGAAACGCTCGACCGCACCGACGACCCGGTGCGCATGTACCTGCGCGAGATGGGGTCGGTGGAACTGCTGTCCCGCGAGGGCGAGATCGCCATCGCCAAGCGCATCGAGGCCGGCCGCAACACGATGATCGCGGGCCTGTGCGAAAGCCCGCTGACGTTCCAGGCGATCACCATCTGGCGCGACGAACTGCTGTCCGAAGACATCCTTTTGCGCGACGTCATCGACCTCGAGGCGACCTTCGGCCGGTCGCTGGACGGCGAGGACGACCTGGTCGGCCCCGACATCGACGGGATCGAGGCCGGGCCGCGCCGGTCCTCGGACGCCGAGCCCGAGCTTGACGCCGACGGCAACCCGCTCGTGCGCGAGACGGAGGAGGACGAGGACGACGAGGCCTCTGCCATGTCGCTGGCGGCGATGGAGGCCGCCTTGAAGCCCAAGGTTCTGGAAACGCTGGACCTTGTGGCCCGCGACTGGGGCCGGCTGTCGGAAATGCAGAAAAGCCGGATGGCCGCCACGCTGTCGGAGGGGCGGTTTTCGGTGGCCGACGAGGCCGCCTACCAGAAGCTGCGGTCGGAAATGGTCGGCCATGTCAACGAACTGCACCTGCACGCCAACCGCATCGACGCGCTGATCGACCAGCTTTACGGCATCAACCGGCGGATCATGTCGATCAACTCGGGCATGGTGAAACTGGCCGACGCCGCCCGCATCAACCGGCAGGAATTCATCCAGGAATACCAGGGCTACGAGCTCGATCCCACCTGGGTGGACCGGATGGCCGCGAAATCGGGCCGCGGCTGGCAGGCGCTGATCGAGAAGTCGCGCGACAAGGTGGGCGAGCTGCGCGGCGAGATGGCCCAGGTCGGCCATTACGTCGGCGTCGACATCTCCGAATTCCGCCGCATCGTGAACCAGGTGCAGAAGGGCGAGAAGGAGGCGCGCCAGGCCAAGAAGGAAATGGTCGAGGCCAACCTGCGTCTGGTGATCTCGATCGCCAAGAAATACACCAACCGCGGCCTGCAGTTCCTCGACCTGATCCAGGAAGGCAACATCGGCCTGATGAAGGCGGTGGACAAGTTCGAATACCGCCGCGGGTATAAATTCAGCACCTACGCGACGTGGTGGATTAGGCAGGCGATCACGCGGTCGATTGCCGACCAGGCGCGGACCATCCGTATTCCTGTGCACATGATCGAGACGATCAACAAGCTGGTCCGCACCGGGCGCCAGATGCTGCACGAGATCGGCCGCGAACCGACGCCGGAGGAGCTGGCCGAGAAACTCCAGATGCCGCTGGAGAAGGTCCGCAAGGTGATGAAGATCGCCAAGGAGCCGATCTCGCTGGAAACCCCCATCGGCGACGAGGAGGATTCGCAGCTTGGCGACTTCATCGAGGACAAGAACGCGGTGCTGCCGCTGGACAGCGCGATCCAGGAGAACCTGAAGGAAACCACGACCCGGGTGCTGGCCTCTCTGACCCCGCGCGAGGAGCGCGTTTTGCGGATGCGGTTCGGGATCGGGATGAACACGGACCACACGCTGGAGGAGGTCGGCCAGCAGTTCTCGGTGACGCGGGAACGGATCAGGCAGATCGAGGCGAAGGCGCTGCGGAAGCTGAAGCATCCGTCGCGGAGCAGGAAGCTGCGGAGTTTTCTGGATCAGTGAGTGACCGGGTCTTGAACATCGCCGATCTGCGCGCCGAAATCGCCTCGGCTGATGCGAAAGCTGCTTTCGACGTGATCGTCGAGGCATTTTCGTCGCTTAGCGGTTTCGCTGTGGCTGCGCACGAACAGGGCTTTCTCAACAGCCTGCGGGTCAGACGGGGCGAAGAGTTCTGCTTTGCCGGAATTCCGAATGAAGATTGGGTTTTGGCCTACATCCGCAAGCCGGAACTGCGGCGGGGGCGGATCAAGCCGGAATTGGTGTTCGCGACGTTTCCCGAGGCCCGCTTGACCAGCAAGGGCGAAATCACGTTGCGCATCCACGATCTGAAGACCGCGAAACGCTGGATTGAAATGATTCAGGCCGCCGACCAAAGCTGACAGGTCGTAGGGTGCGCATTCATTGCGCACCTTTGCCCGCGTGATGGTGCGCAATGAATGCGCACCCTACACATCCACCTGCTCCGCCCTACGGCCCTCACCCCGCCCCCAGCATCCGCTCCGCCATCTCTCCAAGGTCGCGGCTGAGGCCGGGGGTGGCGCGGATGCGCGCCAGTTCGGCGCGCATCAGGGACTGGCGGGCGGTGTCGTAGCGCAGCAGCGTGTCGAACACGGTGGACATCCGCGCCGCGGTCTGCGGGTTCAGGGGGTCCAGCCGCAGGAGCCAGTCGGCGACGAAGCGGTAGCCCGCGCCGTCGGCGGCGTGGAAACCGGCGTGGTTGGCCGACAGCCCGCCGATCACGGCGCGGAACCGGTTGGGGTTGCGCAACGAGAATGCCGGATGCGCCACCAGCCCCTGCGCCACCGCCACCGCCCGGTCGGGCGGGGCGAGCATGGCCTGCAGCGAGAACCACTTGTCCATCACATGGGCATTGGCCTGCCAGCGGTCCTGGAACCGTTCCAGCGCCGCCTGGCCGCGGCCGATGTCGATCAGGCTCGCCAGCGCCTCGACCTCGTCGGTCATGTTGTCGGCCTCGGCAAAGTGCCGCTCGGCCGCCGCCCCGCCATCGAGCAGCGTCAGCGCCGAGATGGCGGCGTTGCGCAGGGACCGCCGCCCGGCTGACAGCGCGCCGGGGGAAAACGGTCCCGGTTCCGCCATCCCCGCGATCAGGCCCGGCAGCAGCGGGCGCAGCCGTTCCGCCACGGCAAGCCTTGCGCGGCGGCGGTCGCGGTGGATGCGGTCGGGGTCGGCGGGATGCCCGGCCTCGGCCAGCGTCTGGGCGAGGTCGTCCTCGGAGGGCAGGCGCAGGCACAGCGCGCGGAAGGCGGGCTCCAGCGTCTCGTCCGCCGCCACCCGGGCCAGCGCGTCCAGCCAGTCGGGCCCCGGGGTCGCGCCGTCCAGGATCATGCGGACAAGCACGTCCTTGGCCAGCGCCCGGCCCGCCTCCCACTTGTTGAAGGGGTCGGTGTCATGCGCCAGCAGGAAGGCGCGTTCCTCGGGCGACGCCGGGCGGTCCAGCACCACGGGGGCGGAAAAGCCGCGCAGGATCGAGGGGATCGGCCGCGTGGCCAGTCCGTCGAAGGCGAAGGACTGCGCACCTTGCGTCAGCTCCAGCACGGTCGTCGGCAGCACCTCGTCGCCGTTGGGGTTCAGAAGACCCACGGCGATGGGGATGACCTTGGGCTGCTTGACCGGCTGGCCGGGCGTGGGGGGCGTGGACTGGCGGAAGGTCAGGGTGAAGCGGCGCGCTGCGGCGTCCCAGTCCTCGGTCACCGACAGCCGCGGGGTGCCCGCCTCCTCGTACCAGCGGCGGAACTGGGTCAGGTCGCGGCCCGTCGTGTCCTCGAACACGCGCAGCCAGTCCTCGATCGTGGCGGCCTGGCCGTCGTGGCGCGCGAAATAGAGGTCGAGCGCGCGGGCATAGGCGTCAGACCCCACCAGCCGCTTGAGCATGCCGATCAGCTCGGCGCCCTTCTCGTAGATGGTGGCGGTGTAGAAGTTGTTGATCTCGACAAAGCTGTCGGGCCGCACCGGATGCGCCAGCGGCCCCGCATCCTCGCGGAACTGGCGGGCGCGCAGCGTCAGCACATCCTCGATCCGCTTGACGGCGCCTGCGCGCATCTCGGCGCTGAACTCCTGGTCGCGGAAGACGGTCAGCCCTTCCTTGAGGCACAGCTGGAACCAGTCGCGGCAGGTGATGCGGTTGCCGGTCCAGTTGTGGAAATA
>CAZCPY010000144.1:0-7484 GCA_964499865.1 uncultured Rhodobacterales bacterium
CGGCCTGCCACCCCTCACAAGGGTGAACAACCTGATGAGAACTCACAGCTAGACCTTGCGCCATGACACGCCCCTCGCCCCAGGCCCCCCTGCGCATCGGCACCCGCGGTTCGCCGCTGGCGCTGGCCCAGGCGCACGAGACCCGCGCCCGCCTGATGGCCGCCCACGGCCTGCCCGAGGCCGCCTTCGCCATCGTCGTCATCAAGACCACCGGCGACCGCGTGCTCGACCGCCCGCTGAAGGACATCGGCGGCAAGGGCCTGTTCACGCGGGAAATCGAGGATGCGCTGCTCGACGGCAGCATCGACGTCGCGGTCCATTCGATGAAGGACATGCCGACGCTTCAGCCCGAGGGCCTGATGCTCGACGCCTACCTTCCGCGGGAAGACGTGCGCGACGCCTTCGTCTCGCCTCTGGCCGAACGGCTGGCCGACCTGCCCCCGGGCGCGGTGGTGGGGTCGTCCTCGCTGCGCCGCAGGGCGCAACTGCGGCTGCGGCGGCCGGACCTGACCCTCGTGGACTTCCGCGGCAACGTGCAGACGCGGATGCGCAAGCTGCAGGACGGCGTTGCGGCGGCGACCTTCCTCGCCATGGCGGGGCTGAACCGGCTGGGGATGACGCAGGTCGCGCGGTCGGCGCTGGCGCCCGAAGAGATGCTTCCCGCCGTCGCGCAAGGCGCCATCGGCATCGAACGGCGCCGCGGTGACACCGCCGCCGCCGCCCTGCTGGAGCCCCTGCACCACCGCGACACCGGCCTGCGGCTGGTCGCCGAACGCGCCTTCCTGCTGCGGCTGGACGGGTCCTGCGAAACCCCCATCGCGGGGCTGGCGGTGCTGGAGGGCAATGACCTCTGGCTGCGCGGCGAACTCCTGCGGCCCGACGGGTCGGATGCGGTGGCGGGCGACATCCGCGGCCCCGCCGACCGCGCGGCCGAGATCGGCACCGACCTCGCCGCGCGCCTGCTCGCACAGGCGGGCGCGGGGTTTTTTGCCGCCGCCTGACCCCCTCAGGCCGGAAGCACCAGCCCCTCGACCTGCGCCGCCAGGTCGGCGCGCATGCGGGCGATGATGAAATCGACGAACAGCCGGATCTTCGGGTCGCGCAGGCGGCTGTGCTGGGAAAGGCAGGTCAGCTGCGCGGGCAGGGGCGGTGTCGCCACCGCAACCGGCACCAGGCGCCCGGCGCGCAGGTGGTCGGCCACCTCGAACACCGGTTTCATCACGATCCCCCGCCCCGACAGCGCCCAGCCGGTCAGCACGTCGCCGTCGTCGGACTCGAACGGCCCGCCGATCTCGAACCGCCGCGGGCCTTGCGCGGTGACCAGCGTCCACTGGAATTCCTTGGCGCCGGGAAAGCGCAGGTTCAGGCAGTCGTGCCGGTCGGCCACCAGCGCCGCCCCGTCCGCAGGCATCCCTCGCCGCGCAACATACTCCGGTGCCGCGCACAAAAGCCGCGGGCAATCCGCCACCAGCCGCATCTTCAGCGTCGAATCCTCCAGCAGCCCGAGGTGGAACACCAAGTCCAGCCCCTCGGCCATCAGGTCGGGGTTGCGGTCCGACAGGCGCAGGCGCAGGTCGATCAGCGGCCAGGCGTCCTTGAAGACGGGCACATGCGGCGCGATGAACCGCCGCCCGATGCCGAGCGGCGCCGCGACATGGATCGACCCGCGCGGGTTCTGCGTGACATCCATCACCGCCGCCTCCGCCTCGTCGATCGCCTCCAGCACGCGGCGCGCGCCGTCGTAGAACAGCCGGCCGTTTTCCGTGGCCGTCAGCGACCGCGTGGTGCGGTTGAACAGCCGCACGCCCAGGTGCTTTTCCAGATCCGAGATGCGGGCCGAGGCCACGGCGGCCGAGGTGCGCTGGTCGCGGGCGGCGGCCGACATCGAGCCGAGCTCGAACACGCGCACGAACATGCGCAGGTTGTTGACATAGGACACCCGCCCCTGCCCTTTCCGCAGGCATCCGCATTATCGGCCCGCGTTTGAAAGTGATCCGTCATTTGAAGGAATAGCAGGAAAGTCGCGGGACAGGTAGCCTTTCACCCGAAACCGGAGGGGCCGCGCATGTATGACTGGATGGCGCTTTGGGAATGGGTCGGGATCGGCCTGCGCTGGCTGCATGTCATCACCGCCATCGCCTGGATCGGGTCGTCCTTCTACTTCGTGGCGCTCGACCTCGGCCTGCGCCAGACGCCGTCGCTGCCCCCCCTGGCGCATGGCGAGGAATGGCAGGTGCATGGCGGCGGTTTCTACCACGTCAACAAGTATCTGGTCGCGCCCGAGGCGATGCCCGACCACCTGACCTGGTTCAAATGGGAAAGCTACGCCACCTGGCTGTCGGGCTTCGCCATGCTGGTCGTGGTCTACTACCTCGGCGCCGAGCTGTTCCTGATCGACCCCACGGTGCTGGAGCTGACCGTGGCGCAGGCGGTGGCGATCTCCGTGGCGTCGCTCGCCTTCGGCTGGATCGCCTACAACACGATCTGCAAGACCTTCGTGAACGCCGACCAGACGGTGCTGATGGGCGCGCTGTTCGTCGTGCTGGTGGGGATGAGCTGGTTCTACACCCAGGTCTTCTCGGGCCGCGCCGCGATGCTGCACCTCGGCGCCTTCACCGCGACGATCATGAGCGCGAATGTCTTCTTCATCATCATGCCGAACCAGCGCATCGTGGTGGCCGACCTCACGGCCGGGCGAAAGCCCGACCCGAAATACGGCAAGATCGCCAAGCAGCGCAGCACGCACAACAACTACCTGACGCTGCCGGTCCTGTTCCTGATGCTGTCGAACCACTATCCGCTGGTTTTCGCGACCGAATACAACTGGATCATCGCAAGCCTCGTGTTCCTGATGGGGGTGTCGATCCGCCACTGGTTCAACACCCGCCATGCCCGCAAGGGCAACCCGCACTGGACCTGGGCGGTGACCGCACTCCTGTTCCTCGCCATCGCCTGGCTGTCGACCGCGCCGATGCGCCGCGCGCCCGCCGAGGCCGGACCGCAGGCCGCCCTGCCGCCCTTCGCCGCCGCCCTTGCCGCGGCGCCGGGGTTCGACGCGGTGACCTCGATCGTGCAGGGCCGCTGTTCGATGTGCCACGCGCGGGAACCCGCCTGGGACGGCATGCTCTGGCCACCCAGGGGCGTGGTGCTGGAAACCCCCGACGACATCGCCCGCGAGGCGCGGCGCATCTACCTGCAGGCAGGCCTCAGCCGCGCGATGCCGCCGGGGAACCTGAGCTACATGGAGCCGGCGGAACGCGCCCGCATCGTGGACTGGTTCCGCGCCGGCAGCGCCTCAGGCGGCTGACAGGATCGAGGGCTCGCGCCGGGCCGGGCAGGCCTCGCGCGGGCAGATGCGGCAGGATCCCCCGACCGGCAGGGCGGGGCCCGACGCAGTGCCCGGCGCGGGTCCCACCAGCATCGCCGCGCGCCGCAGGTCCGGGCCGCCCCAGACGGCCGCGGGCAGCACCTCGCCGATGGCGCGCAGGCGGAACCGGCGGGGCACGTCGCCCGGCACCTCCGCGAGCACCTCGACCGCCACGCCGGGCCGCGCAAGCGCGGCATACAGCGGCCAGAGCGGACAGCCCGCGCCCTGCCGCGGCAGGGGAAAGCCGGGGCTTTCCTTCCACAGGGTCAGCGCCCCCGCGCCGTCGCAGACGACGAGGCCTTCCGTCGCACCCGGCCGCAAAGCCAGCCGCCGCATCGCCGCCACGGCCGATGCCCCCGTCGCCGAAGCCAGCCGCAGCGGATCGTCCCCCGGTGCCTCGACCGCCGCATCGGGCATGGCCGCCCGGTCGGCCGCCAGGTCCGCCGCGATCCCCGCCGCCAGCCGTCGCGCGGCCCCCGAGGCCAGCGCCTCGGGCTCGGGCGCCCCGGCCCAGTCGTTCGCTGCAAAGGCCGCCAGCGCCTCTTCCAGCGGCGCCACGGCCACCTGCGCATCCGCGGCCCCGGGCGCGTCCAGATAGGCCACCAGCGCCTCGGCCCCCGCCGCCAGCCGCGCGCTGTCGGCGTTCAGGTTGGCCAGGAACCGCGCCCGCCAGTCGGGCGCGATGTCGGGCGTTTCGGCCAGGATCGCCGCCGTGGCGCGCACGGCGGATGTGGCCGACAGCACCTCGTGCAGCGCCGCCGAAAGGTGCGGGTCCTGCCCCAGCCGGTCGTTCAGCGCACCCACCAGCCGCTCCAGCCCCCCGATCCGCGCGGCCTGCCGCACCACGAGGTCGGCCCAGCCGGGATGCCGCGCCACGAAGTCGTCGAGTTGCCGCAGGTCGGGGCGCACTTCGGGCGGCGCCTCGGCGGCGGCGGCGCGCAGCGCCAGCGTCCGCCCGCGCTCGGGCCCTTCGGCCAGCACCTGCACCGGCTCGCCCAGGGCCGCTGCCAGCCGTTGCAGCAGGTCGCGGCCCACGCGGCGGCGGTTGTGCTCGATCAGGTTGAGGTAGGACGCCGAAACGCCGACCTGGCGCGCCAGGTCCGCCTGCCGCAGCCCCAGCGCCTGCCGGCGTTCCCGCAGCCGCAACCCGGTCAGGGGAGAGATTGCCACGCAGCCTCCATGTCAACGGCGAACGCCATGACTTGTCATGCACTTTACCGGCAACCGATCACTTCACAAGGCATTCCGCCGCGCCTTGCGCCGCCACGTCCGCCACCTATCTGCCCGGCCATGGCCTCGATCGTCTGGTTCAAGCGCGACCTGCGTGCCGCCGACCACCCGGCGCTGGCGCGGGCCGCCGCGCGCGGGCCGGTCCTGCCGCTCTACATCGCCGACCCGGCCGCCTGGGGCGGCGCGGAAGCCTCGGGGCGCCAGTGGGATTTCGTGGCCGAAAGCCTTGCCGAGCTGCGCGCGGCGCTGGCGCGGCTGGGCGCACCCCTCGTCGTCCGGCAGGGCGAGGCGGTGGCCGTGCTGGCCGACCTCTGCCGCCGGCACCGCATCACGCAGCTTTTCAGCCACGAGGAAACCGGCACGCTTGCCACCTTCGCCCGCGACCGCGCCGTCGGCGCCTGGGCGCGCGGCGCGGGCGTCGCCTGGGAGGAACTGCCGCAGACCGGCGTCATCCGCCGCCTGGCGCACCGCAGCGGCTGGGCCGCGCGGCGCGATGCCTTCATCGCCGCGCCCTTCGCCCCGACCCCGGCGCTGACCGCCGTGCCGGGCGTCGACCCCGGCCCGATCCCTGCCACCGAGGGGCTCGGCCTGCCGCCCGACCCCTGCCCCGGCCGCCAGCCCGGCGGGCGCGCCGCGGGCCTGCGGCTGCTCGACAGCTTCCTGTCCGCCCGCGGCGCCCCCTACCGCCGCGCGATGTCCAGCCCCGGCCCGGGCGCCGAGGCCTGCTCGCGCCTGTCGCCGCACCTGGCCTGGGGCACGCTGTCGGGGCGCGAGGTCGTCCGGGCCACGGCGCACAGGCAGCAGGAGCGCCCCGGCGGCCCCTGGGGCGGCAGCCTTGCGGCCTTCCAGGCGCGGCTCGCCTGGCGCGACCACTTTGCGCAAAAGCTGGAGGACGCGCCCGACATCGAGGCCCGTGCCCTGCACCCGGCGACCGAGACGCTCTGCGGCCCCGCCGACCCCGACCGCCTTGGCGCCTGGGACCAGGGCCGCACCGGCCTGCCCTTTGCGGATGCCTGCATGCGGTCGCTGATCGCCACCGGCTGGCTCAACTTCCGCATGCGGGCGATGCTGGTCAGCCTGGGCTGCCACCTGCTGGGGCTGGACTGGCGGGTGACGGGGCCGGTGCTGGCGCGGCGCTTCACCGACTTCGACCCCGGCATCCACTGGCCGCAGATGCAGATGCAGGCGGGCGCCACGGGGATCAACACCCTGCGCATCTACAACCCGGTCAAGCAGGGCCGGGACCAGGACCCTGACGGCGCCTTCACCCGGGCCTGGGTGCCGGAACTGGCGGCCGTGCCGGATCACCTGCTGCAGACGCCCTGGGCCCGGGGCGAGGTGCCGGGCTACCCGGCCCCGGTCGTGGACCCCCGCGCCGCGGCGGCAGAGGCCCGCGAAAGGCTCTGGGGCCTGCGCCGGCAAAGCGGCTTTGCCGCCGAAGCCGCCCGCGTCGCCCTGCGCCACGCCAGCCGCAGGGACCCCCGCTTCGTCGACGACCGCGTGCCCCGGAACCGGCGCCCGAAGCCGCCCCCGGCCCAGACCGCCTTCGACTTCGGCGAGGCCCCTTGACCCGCGGCGCCCGCCCGCCATCTGCGCCCGCATGCCCCGCGGCGTGAAGAAATCCGACCTGCCGACCAAGGACTGCGCCGCCTGCGGCCGCCCGATGGTCTGGCGCAAGGCCTGGGCGCGGGTCTGGGACGAGGTGCGCTATTGTTCCGACCGCTGCCGCGCGGACCGCGGCAGGACGGCGCCTGCGGACAAGGCCTCCGGGTGACGGCCCGCGCCCTAGCCGATGTCCAGCGCCAGCGCATGCACGCGTGCCGTCAAATCCCCCAGGGCCGCATGCACCGCCCGGTGCCGCGCCACCCGCCCGAGGTCGGCCAGTGCAGGCGCGCGGATCAGGACGCGGAAATGGCTTTCCCCCGTGCCGTCGTCGCCCGCATGGCCCGCATGGCGGTGACTGTCGTTCACCACCTCCAGCCGGACGGGCGCAAAGGCCACGGTCAGCCGCTCCCGGATCTCGTCTGCGACAGCCATGCCCTTCCCTCCGCCAGCGGATCGCCTAGACTTCCGCCCCCGACTCTAGGCTCCCCGACTCTTCAGACCCCGACTCGCCGAAGGCAAGACCCCGCATGACCGACCGCCCGCCCTTCGACTTCGACATGCGCGTCTCGGCCGACAAGAAGCGGCGCAAGGCGGGCAAGGTCGGCCCCGCCATGGCGGCGGGGTCGCGCGACTGCGACTTTGCGGGTTGCGGCAGGCCGGGCGAACACCGCGCGCCCCGATCGCCCGAGCGGCTGGACGAATACTACTGGTTCTGCAAGGACCACGCCCGCGAATACAACCTCAAGTGGAACTACTTCCAGGGCAAGACCGACGCCGAATTCGCCGCCTTCCTCGCCGCCGACCGCATCTGGGGCCGCGCCACCCAGCCCTTCGGCCGCAAGCCGGACGAGGGCCGCGCCTGGTCGCGGCTGGGGATCAGCGACCCCGCGGGCCTGCTGGGCGAAAAGGCGACGCAGAACCCCGGCCGCCAGACCGCGACGGCGACACGCAAGCTGCCTGCGACGGAACGCAAGGCGCTCGAGATCCTGGACGCGCGCGACACCTGGACCCGGACCGAAATCCGCAAGCAGTACAAGAGCCTGGTCAAGGATCTTCATCCCGACATGAACGGCGGCGACCGCAAGGACGAGGAACGCCTGCAAGAGGTCGTCTGGGCCTGGGACCAGATCAAGGAAAGCCGCCACTTCCGCGACTGAGGCGCGCGCGCCTCAGGCCGTGCGGCCCTTGCGGCCCCGGGGGCCTTGGGCTATCTCCGGCAGGCTCTCGGCGGCGGGTTGGCGGAGAGGTTACGCAGCGGATTGCAAATCCGTGAAGACCGGTT
>CAZCPY010000145.1:0-7432 GCA_964499865.1 uncultured Rhodobacterales bacterium
GATTGCAGCCTAACCCCGTTCCGGGTGAACAACCTCCTGAGAGTTCACACCTAGAAGACGGGCCGAGAGGGGCGGGCCCTCATGGCCGGGGCGCCTCCCCTCCCCCTCGTGGGGAGGGGTTGGGGGAGGGGGGTGCCACCCCACCGCCGGCCCCCCCCCACCCTTTCCCTTCCCATCAGGGGGAGGGAAGCGCCCGATGGGCAGAGGTTCCGTCGGCGCCGATCCTGGGCTAAGGGTGACCCCGAGGGGCTGGCCTTCCGCCCGCCCCGGACGGAGCCTGTCGACATGACCATCGTCGCCGGATCGAGGCTGGGGCCCACCGGGATCGGCATCCTGCTGATGCTGGCGGGCATCGTGCAGTTCACGCTGCTGGACGCGCTGGCCAAGGACCTGACCTCGCGCTACCCGGTGGTGCAGGTGCTGTGGGTGCGGCTGGCGGTGCAGCTTTTCGTCGTGCTGGCGGTGCTGCGGGGGGCGGTGGCCACGCATATCCGCACGCGGGTGCCGCGCCTGCACGTCGCGCGCGGGGTCACGCAGCTGGGGGCGGGGGCGTTCTTCTTCGCCGCGCTGCCGTACATCGGGCTGGCCGAGGCGACCGCGCTCGCAGACCTCAACCCCGTGCTGGTGACGCTGGGGGCGGCGCTGTTCCTGGGCGAACGGCTGGGGCCGCGGCGGATCGCGGGGGTGGTGGTGGCGCTGGCGGGGGCGATGATCATCCTGCGGCCGGGGCTGGGCGTGTTCACCGCCGCGGCGCTGCTGCCGCTTGGCTGCGCGGTCTTCTACGCCGCCAATGCGCTGCTGACGCGGGCGGTGGGCATGCGCGAGGGCGTCTGGACGGCGATGCTGTGGACAAGCCTGGTGGCCACCTTCCTCTGCGGCCTGGTGCTGCCGTTCTACGCGGTGGCCATAGCACCCGGGGACCTGTGGCGCTTTGCCGCCATCGGCCTGCTGGGGACCGGCGCGCAGCTTTGCGTGATCCGGTCGCTGAGCCTGGCCGAGGCCTCCGTCACCGCGCCCTTCACCTATTTCGGCATCGTCATGGCCTCGATCTGGGGCGTGTTGTTCTTCGGCGAATGGCCGGACGGCTGGACAATCCTGGGCGCGCTTGTGATCGCGGGGGCCGGGCTTTATGTCTGGCACCGCGAAACCCTGGGGCGCGCGAACGGGCGATGAGCGGGCCAGTCTCCTGGCCCCTGCGGCTGCGGGGCGCGGTGCTGCGGGGGCTGATCGCGGGCCTGCTGCGGCTGCCCTATGCCTGGCGCGTGCCGCTCTGCGGCTGGGTCCTGGCCCGGGTGATCGCGCCGCTGGCGGGCTATCGCGCGCGGGTGCGGGAAAACCTGGCGCTGGTGTTGCCCGACCTGCCCCCCGCCGAGGTGCGCCGGCTGATGCGCCGGGTGCCCGACAACGTGGGCCGCACGCTGATCGAGATCTACTCCGGCCCCGAATTCGCTGCCCGCGCCTGCGCGCGGCCGATCGCGGGCGCGGGTCTGGCGGCGCTGGACGCGGCCCACGCGGCGGGCCGGCCGGTGATCCTGGTGACCGCGCATTTCGGCAACTACGACGCCAGCCGCGCGGCGCTGATCGCGCGCGGCTTCCGCGTCGGCGCGCTGTACATGCCGATGGCGGACGCGGCCTTCAACGCGCATTACGTCCGCGCCATTTCCGGCATCGGCACGCCGGTCTTCCCCCGCGGGCGCGAGGGGCTGGCCGACATGGTGCGGCACCTGCGGTCCGGCGGCATGCTGGGCATGCTGATCGACCAGCACATGCGCCACGGGGCGGCCCTGAGATTCTTCGACCGGACTGCCAAGACGGCGCTGTCCGCGGCGGAACTGGCGCTGCGCTACGATGCGCTTCTGGTGCCGACCTACGGCATCCGCCAGCCGGACGGCCTGAGCTTTCAGGTGGTGGTCGAGCCGCCGATCCCCCGCGGCACGCCCGAGGCGATGACGCAGGCCCTGAACGACAGCCTCGAGGCGCTGGCACGGCGGCACATGGACCAGTGGTTCTGGATCCACCGCCGCTGGAAGGGCCCGCGGCCGCGGCTGCGCGGCTAGGTGTTCCCGCGGCCGGTGAAGGCGGCGGCGGCCTCGGCGGCGGCGCGCAGGGCACGGGTCTTGCTGACCGTTTCCTGCCATTCGGCCTGCGGGTCGCTGTCATGCACCACGCCGCCCCCGGCCTGGGTGTAGAGCACGCCGTCCTTCAGGACCGCGGTGCGCAGGGCGATGCAGAAGTCCATCTCGCCGTTGGCCGCGAAATAGCCCACGCCGCCGCCGTAGACGCCGCGCTTTTCCGGCTCCAGCTCGTCGATGATCTCCATCGCCCGGACCTTGGGCGCGCCCGAGACGGTGCCCGCGGGCAGCCCCGCGAGCAGCGCCGACAGCGCGTCCTGCCCGGGACGGATGCGGCCCACCACGTTCGAGACGATGTGCATCACGTGGCTGTAGCGTTCGATCACGAACTGCTCGGTCGGACGGACGGTGCCCACCTGCGCCACGCGGCCCACGTCGTTGCGCCCGAGGTCGAGCAGCATCAGGTGTTCCGCCCGTTCCTTCGCGTCGGCCAGAAGCTGGGCCTCGTTGGCGCGGTCTTCCTCCGGCGTGGCGCCGCGCGGCCTGGTGCCCGCGATCGGGCGCACCGTCACCTCGCCGTCGCGCAGGCGGACGAGGATCTCGGGGCTGGCGCCCACGACCTGGAAGCCGCCGAAGTTGAAGAAGAACATGAAGGGCGAGGGGTTGGTGCGCCGCAGCGACCGGTAGAAGGCGAAGGGCGGCAGGGCGAAGTCCTGCCGCCAGCGCTGCGAGGGGACGACCTGGAAGATGTCGCCCGCCGCGATGTAGTCCTTGGCCTTCAGGACCGCGGCGCGGTACGCCTCGGGCGTGAAGTTCGACACCGCAGGGCCGACCGGCGCGGGCGTGCCGCCCTCTGCCGCCCGCGGCGCCCGGTCGAGGTCGCGCAGCGCGTCCATCACCCGTTCCGCCGCCTGCGCATGGGCGGCGCGCGCCGACAGGCCGGAGGCCGCCCAGGCGGGCGCGACGACGGTGACCTCGCCCTTCACGCCGTCGAGCACGGCCACGACCGAAGGCCGCATCAGCACCGCATCGGGCAGGTCGAGCGGGTCGGGGTTGCCGCCGGGCAGGCGTTCGACCAGCCGGATCATGTCGTAGCCCAGATAGCCGAACAGCCCCGCCGCGGGGGCGGGCATGCCCTCGGGCAGGGCGATGGCGCTTTCGGCGATCAGCGCGCGCAGGCTGTCGAAGGGGTGGTCCGGCACCGCGCGGAAGGCGGTGGCGTCAAAGCGCGCCTCGCGGTTCACCTCGACCGCGGTGCCGCGGCAGCGCCAGATCAGGTCGGGCTTCATGCCGACAATGGAATAGCGCCCGCGCACCTCGCCGCCGGTCACGCTTTCCAGCATGAAGGTATCGGCCCGCGCCTCGCCCAGTTTCAGCATCAGCGACACCGGCGTGTCGAGGTCGGCGGGCAGGCGGGCCCAGACAAGCTGGTTCTCGCCCCGCGCCCAGGCGGCTTCGAACGTCGCGAAGTCGGGATGGAGTTCGGCCATCAGGGGAACTGCGCGTGCACGGCGCTGATCACGGAATCGTCGAGGAAGATCGGCACGCGGTTGGTCATGGCGTTGCTGAACAGCTGGAAGGCGTCCTGCGCCAGCGCCTGTTCGGCCTGCACCGCCAGTGCCGAGATGAAGGCCTGCCCGTCGGTCGAGGCCGGGTCGGCGGGCGTGACGCTGTCGAGCCGCAGCAGGCCGGTGAAGCCCGGCCCCTCGATCACCCGCAGGTCGCCCGGCGCCATCGCGAAGGCCGCGGGCACCAGCGTGTCCGGCACGCCTTCGACGAAGCCGTCGCGCGGGATCGCCGGGGTGACCGACAGGATGCCGTAGGACGAAAGGTTCGCGCCGCCCTCGACCTCGGCCTTGATGGCGACGGCGCGGTCGGCCAGCGCCCTGGCGAGCGTGGCGGCGCGCCACGACGCCTCGACCGCCGCGCGGGCCTCGGCGAAGGGGATCGGGGCCGCGGGCAGGATCGCGTCCAGCCGCAGGGCCACGACGCCGCCGTCCTCCAGCACGATGAACTCGGGGAAATCGCCCGCGGCCGCCGCCTGCGCCGCGGCGCGGAAGTCGGCATAGCCGATCAGCGGGTCCTCGAGGTCGGGGGTCAGCACGATCTGCCGCAGCGCCAGCCCTTCGGCCTGCGCGAGGTCTTCCAGCGTGTCGCCCGAGGCGAGGCGGTCGTCCAGCGCCTCCAGCCGGTCGGCGATGGCGCGGCGGGCGGCGTCGGTCTGCAACTCGCCGGCCAGCGTCGCGCGCGCCTCCTCGAAGCTGGTCTCCTCGGCGGCGAGGATGCCATTCATGCGGAACAGCGCAGGGCCAAGGTCCGAAGGCAGGGGGCCCGCGACGCCGGGTTCGGTCAGCGCGAAGACGGCATCGCCCGCGGCGCCCAGGTCCGCCTTGCGCAGATCGCCGAGGTCGATGTCGGCCAGCGTCAGGCCACGGTCGGCGACCAGCGTCTCGAAGCTTTCGCCCGCATCCAGCCGCGCCTTGGCGGCGGCGGCGGCGGCCTCGTCGGGGTAGACCAGGCGTTCCACGAGGCGGCGTTCGGGGACCACGAATTCGTCGATGCGGCTCTGGTAGAGATCGCGCAGCACCGCCTCGTCGACCGGCTGGTCGGCGGCGATGTCGGCCGGCAGCAGGGCGGCATAGGTCACCTGCCGCGCCTCGGGCCGGGTGAATTCGGCGATGTTGGCCTCGTAGTAGGCGGTCAGGTCGGCCTCCGTCGGCGCGGGGACCGGCGCGGGAAGATCGGCCTCGGCCAGCCGCAGGAGGGTGAAGCCGCGCCGTTCCGCGGCCCAGGCGTGCAGCGTCCGGGTCAGTTGCCCGGGCGCCGCGAAGCCTGCCGCAACCGCCCCCTGCAACAGCGACCGCGCGAGGTCGTCGCGCATCTGCGCCTCGAACTCGGCCACCGTCATGCCGTTCTGGGCCAGCGTCGCGCGGTAGACGGCGGGGTCGAAGGCGCCGCCGAGGCCCGTGAAGGCGCCGAGCGCCACCACCTCCTGCGCCACGCGCGCATCGCCCACCGACAGGCCCAGACGGTCGGCCTCGGCATCCAGCGCCGCCTGCGCCACGAGTTGCCCGCGCACCCGCGCATCGACCCCGAGCGCCGCGGCCTGCGCCAGGCTGACGGTCTGGCCGACCTGCGCCGACAGGGCCTGAAGTTCCTGCCGCAGCGCGCGGATGTACTGGTTCACCGAAATCTCGCGGTCGCCCACCTTGCCGATGGCCTGCCGCCCGCCGCCGAAGGAGGTGATCGAAAAGCCCCCCAGCGACACCACGAGGAGCCCCAGGAAGGCCAGCGCCACCGGGTTCGTCTTCTTCTTGCGGCGCGGTTCGCCGTCGCGGTCCTGGGCCATGGTCTGTCCGTGGGGAAAGGGGTGCGCGCGGGTCTAGCGCCTTGCGGGCGGGGCGGCAAGGGCAGGGCCGGGCAGGGCCGGGCGGCGCGGGGCAGGGCGGGGCAGGGCAGGGCCGGGCGGGGGCCGTCAGGGGGCGAAGGCGGCAAGCCGTTGGAACAGCGTCGAAATGCCGGGCACGTCCAGATTGGCGAAGGCGATGCGCAGCTGGCGCCGGCCTTCCGCGTGGGCCGCGGGCTGGAACATCGTGCCGGGCAGCAGCAGGACGGAGGCCCTGCGCACCAGTGCGCGGGCGACATCGGGGGACGCCGCGTCGAAGGGATGCGCGACATAGGCAAAGTAGGCGCCGCAGCCCAGAAGCTGCCAGCCGGGAAGCTGCGAAAAGCCCGCCGCCATCGCCGCCCGCCGCGCGAGGATCTCGCGCCGTTCGCCCGCCACCCAGCCGGCGAGGTTGCGCATTCCCCAGAGCGCTGCGATCTGGCCGAGCTGCGAGGGGCAGATGGCGACGGTGTCGAGGAACTTTTCCACCTCGGCCAGGCGCGCCTGCGAGGCGACGATGGCGCCGACACGGTGGCCGGTCAGGCGGTAGGCCTTGGAAAAGCTGTAGAGGTGGATGAAGGTGTCGCCCCAGTCGGGGTTGGCGAACAGGTCGTGCGGGCGGCCGTCGCGGCTGTCGAAGTCGCGGTAGGTCTCGTCCACGATCAGCGCGACGCGACGGGCGCGGGCCAGGTCGCGGAACCCGGCCAGGGTTTCGGCCGGATACTCTGCCCCGCCCGGATTGTTGGGCGATACCAGCACGATGGCGCGCGTTCTTGAGGTCATGAGGCGGGCAGCGTCAGAGGCGTCTGGAACCAGGCCCTGACCCGTCGGCAGGGGCACGGCGGCCACGCCGGCCATGTCCAGCCACATCTTGTGGTTGAAATACCACGGCGTCGGCAGGATCACCTCGTCGCCCGCACCCGCAAGGGTGGCGAGGCATGCGGTGAAAGCCTGGTTGCAGCCTTGTGTGACCGCCACCTGCCCGGATGTGAGGTTCGCCCCGTAAGCCATTGACCAGTCTGCCGCAATCTGCGCGCGCAACGCGGGCAGGCCGAGCACCGGGCCATAGAGGTGGGCGGCGTCGTCTTCCAGCGCCGCACGCGCGATGGCCTCGCGCAGGGCGCGCGGAGGGGGGTCCACCGGGGCGGCCTGGCTGACGTTCAGAAGCGGCCGGTCGGGGGGGAAGTCGACGCCCTGCAGCCAGCGCCGCGCCTCCATCACCGGGGGCGCCTCGGTCGCGGCCATCGCGGGGTTCAGGGGGTGCAGCATCGCGGGCTCCGCCGGGCAGATTTCTTCGAAGAAATTTGCAAATTCGTTCGAACGAATTTGCTTTCGGGTCAGTCGTCCTTGCCGCGCAGGGGCTGGACGTATTGCAGCGCCATGTCCCAGGGGAAGAAGATCCAGGTGTCCTGCGACACCTCGGTGATGAAGGTATCGACCTGGGCGCGGCCGGCGGGCTTGGCATAGACGGTGGCGAAATGCGCCCTGGGGTAGAGGCGGCGGGCAAGTTCCAGCGTCTTGCCGGTGTCGACGAGGTCGTCGACGACCAGGATGCCCGCGCCGTCGCCCATCAGGTTCGCCTGCGGCGCCTTGGTGACCTTGGGCTCCATCTGCGCCTGGTGGTCGTAGGACTTGACGCTGATCGTGTCGATCACGCGGATGTCGAGTTCGCGCGCGACGATCATGGCCGGGACAAGGCCGCCCCGGGTGATCGCCATGATGGCGCGCCAGGCCCCGCCTTCGGGCCCGCGGCCCTGCAGCCGCCAGGCCAGCGCGCGCGCGTCGCGGTGGATCTGGTCCCAGGAGACGTGGAAGCCGCGTTCGTGCGGCAGGCGGTCGGTCATGGCGGGCGGCTCTCTGGTTCGGCGGTCGGACCGGGGCTCTGCCCCGGACCCCGGGATACTTGGGATCGGAAGATGGGGTCTAGGTGTGAACTCTCAGGAGGTTGTTCATCCGGAACGGGGTTAGGCTGCAA
>CAZCPY010000146.1:0-873 GCA_964499865.1 uncultured Rhodobacterales bacterium
CCCGCAGGCGAGATGAAAGGAATGTGCCGAAGGCACGCGATTCACTTCAGCGGCCCGGGGGGAGTCCTGCGGGTGGGCGTTCGCGGCTCCGGTGTCGCCTGGGCCCTTGCCGGCCCTTCTCACCTTCCCCGCACGAATCCCCCGCGCCCGCGGCCCAGCCGCACAGCGGCCGAGACCGCCGCATAGGCGGCGAAGGCAGCAGGGTCGGACAGCGCGAGGCGCAGCACCGCAGCCGGGGGCAGGCGCGCCTTGCCCTCCTGCGCCAGCAGGCCCGGGTGCAGCGCCGCCAGTTCCGCCACCCCCGCATCCTGCCGCCGCCGCACGCGGACCAGCGCGCCGAAGCCCTCGACCATCGGCCAGGCATAGGTGGCGGCGACCTCCACCCGCTCCTGCGGGGCGAAGTGCAAGCGCACGAAGGTGTCGTCCGAGATGAGGTTCGGAAATCCCCCCCAGCGCGCCCGGCCCGCGGCGTTCACCGCAAAGAGCCCCATCCCCGGCGCGGGCCCGGCGGCGAAGGGCAGGCGCTGCCACAGCCGGGCATAGGCCCGCGTCCAGGCGGACGCCGCGCGCGGCACGGTCGCCCGGCCCGTGGCATAGCGCGGCAGGGTCGCCGCCAGTGCCGCCGCCAGCGCCGCCATCAGGGGCGGGCTGACGGTCACGTCGGCGTCGAGGTAGGCGCGCAGGTCCCCCCGCGCCGCGGCGTCGCCCGCGTTCAGCGCGCCGGGCTTGCCGCCTTCCGCCCGCTCGATCACCGTCAGGCCCCAGCCGCGCGCCCGGTCGGCCATCGCGCGCGCGCGCGCCGCGGTGTCGTCGCGGCAGCCGTTGGCGATCACGATCGCCTCGGCCCCGCCCGGCACCGGGTGGGATGCGAAC
>CAZCPY010000146.1:883-7410 GCA_964499865.1 uncultured Rhodobacterales bacterium
CGCGGGCCTGCCGTTCGTCACGCTGGGCGTGACCTACCAGCAGGCGCTCCGCAACTACCTTGAAGCGGGCCTCGGCGGACAGGTCACGGCGGCGCAGTATCCCGCCGGCGGCACGGGCCGCATCACCCCGATGATCGCGCCGTGAGATGCGGCTGAAACGAAAACACCCCGCCCGGCACCGGGTGGGATGCGAACAGCGCCGCAAGGCAGGGGCCGATCCAGGCGGACTCGTTCGATGCCGGGATCAGGACGCTCAGCACGCCGTGCAGCCCCGCGCCAGCGCCTGCCAGCGCGGGTTGTCGTCGCCCAGGTGCCGCAGCGCGCCCCAGGAGCCCCATTTCGACGGCGCGCCGATGTCGTTGAAGGCGGTGAAGGGCGCGGGCGACAGCGCCGCCCAGCCTGCGACCAGCCGGGCATAGAGGTCGCCCATCTGCGGCGTGTAGTTCAGATACTGGAAGAAGGCCGCCAGTTCCGCATCCTCGACCACCGCGCCCGCGCCTACGACATGCGACCCCGCCTCGTAGACCACAAGCTCGAGCCCCGCCGCCCGCGCCGCCGCGGCATGGTAGGGCAGCACCTCGGTCAGCAGGTCCTGCAGCGTGTCGTCGGCCTGCCCGGTGACCAGCCCCGCCTCCAGTTCCTCCGCCGCGCGCGCGACCGCAAGGTCGTAGCGGTGCGCCGCCACAAAGGCCGCCGCGGCCTCGCCCGAAAGACCCTGCGCCTTTGCCCCGGCCCCGGCCTCGGCCAGCGAGGCGGCCAGCCAGCCGCGCACCACCGGCGCCTTGTCGGGCGTGCCAAGCAGGGCCGAGAAATAGGCGGTCACCGCATAGGCGTCGAAACGCGTGGCCGGTGCCGGGCGGCCCTCGGCGATCACCAGGGGCGCGTTCAGCACCTGCTCCTCCAGCCCCAGCCAGCCGGTCTGGCTGGAGATCACGCGCACCAGCCGGTCGCCGTCACCGAAGACCTGCGCCCAGATATCCGCCACTTCGGACGCGCGCAGCGCGTAGTACTGCACCCATGGCCCGTCCTCGCCCCAGCGCGCCCGCGCCATCGTGTCGGCCCAGCGGGCCTGCGCGAACTGCCAGTTCCAGACCTCGTTGGAAAACTCCACATAGGCGCGCAGGCCGGGGTCCAGCCCCCGGGCCGCCTCGGCCATGGCGCGCACCAGCGCATCCTCGGCCAGGTGCGGCACGTTGAACCAGGCATCCGCCCCCAGCCGGTTGGCCAGCGCCACCGCCACCTCGACCGGAACGCCGCGGGCGGCCCAGGTCATGTCGTCGGGGCGCGGGCGGTCGGCGGCCAGCGACAGGGTGCTGTCATTGGTGGCCAGCCAGTCCATGAAGCGCAGCAGCCGCACGCCGTCCAGCCGGGCCAGGAAGTCGGGGTTGAACACATCCCCCGCCGCCAGCGCCGCCGCCCGGTCCTGCCGCACCAGCACCATGTTGGACAGGGGCCGCGCGGGGTCAAGCGCGGTGACGGTCAGGATCACCGGCCCCGGGCCGGGGGTGTAGTCGAAGGCGATGCGGTTGTCGCCGATCTGCTGCGCCGTCGCCCTTCCCCCGATCGTCAGGCGGGCATAGCCGTCCCAGGTCAGCACATAGCGCCCCGCCACCAGCGCGGCGGTCTCGGGCAGGTCGGTCAGCACCAGCGTCGACAGGCCCGTGGCGCCCTGCGGGATCGACACCGGATAGCCCCGCGCGTCCAGATGCCCCCCCGCGACCAGCTGCGCCGTCTCGAACCCGCCCCAGGCCTTGGGCTTGTGGCCGATCCAGGGGCGGGCGGTCTTCATCACGTTCAGGAAGGGCTGCTGCACCGACCAGTCGTTGATGCCCGCCAGGTTCAGCCCCAGCGCCGGGTTGCTGATGGGGGTCAGCGCGGCAAGCGCTGCCGCGGGCGCCCGGGCGGTGGCCAGCGCGGCGGGATCCACCCCGGCCACCGGCGCGGCGACCTCCACGGCCGGCGGCTCGGGCGCAGGCGGCGGGGCGGCCGCTTCCTTCGGGGGCCGCAGGTCCTGCCGCGTCTCGGCCTCGCGCACCGCGTCGCGGGCGATGCGCTGCATCGCCGCCGCCGTGTCGGCCTCGACCACCGCGCGACGGTTCAGCCAGCGGCGCGTCAGCTTGGGCGGCATGCCCTCCGGGCTTTGCCCGGTCAGCGCCGCGACATGCACCAGCGTGACGAAGTAGAGGCCCCGCCCGTTCAGGTGGATGTCGTCGTCGAACAGGTCGCGCACCGAAGTCAGCCCCGGCACTTGCCCCGCTGCGATGGCATCCGCCAGCCGCCCCATCGCCTGCCCCGCGGGCACCACCCGCACCGGCGGCGCGCCTTCGGGACGGGCGGCATTGGCGGCATCCGTCAGCGACAGCCAGACCGGCCAGTCATCCGTGATCCGCTGCCGCCAGGGCACCTGCGCGCCGGGATCGTCGGGCACCTGCGCGCCGGGGCCCGAGGCCAGCGAGGGCCAGGTCTCGTAGAGCCAGACCTCGGTCTGCGGATTGGCCTCCCAGGCCGCCCCGGCCCAGCGGGCCACCATCTCCGGCGACTGCGACCAGCGCACGTGGTTGGCGAGCGGCTGCGCCTCGGTCAGGATCAGCACGTCGGTCCGGCCCTCGGCCAGGCGGGCCCGCGCGTTGACGCCTTCGGCCGCGGCGCCGTTGTCCCACTGGAAGGCCAGCGGCGCGCCGTTGATGACCTGCGCCTCGACCCGCGCCTCCAGTCCCTTGATGTCGAGCGCCGCCTCCAGCATCGGCGGCAGGTTGGGGCCGACCAGGCTGTGGCCGACGAACAGCACTTCGAACAGAAGACCCAGCGCCGACATCAGGCCGCCCCCGCAAATCCGGCCTCAGGATAGCGCCGCAGGCTGTCCCAGACGAGCCGCTGCACGAGCGCTGCCGCGCCGGCCTCGAAGGCCGTGGCGGGCGTGCCGTCGGCGCGGCTCAGCGCGGCGGGCAGGCCTTCGGGCGACCGGCGGTAGAGCGCCGCGAAATGCGCCAGCGCCACGACGTAAAGGCCAAGGTCGCTCAGGTGGATCGGGTCGGGCGCGCCGTCGGGCGTGGTCGCGAACAGCGCCCGCCGTGCGGTCAGGCCGGGCACCTGCCCGGCCTCGGCCGCGCGCACCACCGCGGCCAGCGCCTGTCCCGCCGGGATCACCCGGATCACCGGCACGCCCGCCTGCGCCATCGCCGGCGCCACCAGTTCCCGGATCCACAGCGCCGCAAGGTCGCCGTCCACCCGTTCGAGCCAGCCCGCGGGGTCGTCCAGCCGGTGCCAGGTCTCATACAGCCAGACCTGCGCCCCCGCCTGCCCCGCCATGCGCGCCCAATGCGCCAGCGCCGCGGCGCTGTCGTGCCAGCGGATGGCGTCGCGCAGGTCCACCATCTCGGTCAGGATCACGGCGTCATAGTCGCCGGAGGCAACCGCCTCTGCCGCAGGGCGATATCGGGGATGGGCGTTCTCTGCCGCAAAGCCCGGAACGTCGCCCCGGCGGTGCTGGTCCAGCGACGCGCCCCAGCCAAGCTGGCTGTCGTATGCCGCGCCCGCCAGCCCCGCCGCCGCCGCCATCTGCGCCAGCATCGCGGGCATGTCGCGGCCCACGAGGCTGTGGCCGAGGTGATAGAGCCGCAGCCCCCGGTCGGGCACCGGAACGGGTGCGGCCCAGGCCGCGGCCAGCGCCTGCGGCGACAGGGCGGGCGCCGGGCGGCGCCACCGCCAGACCGCCGCCGCCCCCGCTCCCGCGGCCAGCGCCAGCGCGCCCGCTCCCAGCATGCCCCTGCGCCGCATCCTGCCGCCGCCCCCGTTTCCTTCGCCGTCACATCTGCTATCCCGTGGCCCGAATGCCAAGCGCCGCGGACGAAACGCCGCGTTTCCGGGGGAACGATGACGCACCTGTGGGTCCGGGCCGAACAGCGGCCGAACGAGGAACGCGTGGCGCTGATGCCCGAAGGCGCCGCGGCGCTGATCGCCGCCGGGCTGAGGGTGACGGTTGAACGCTCCTCGGTGCGCGCGGTGCCCCTGCAGGGCTACATCGACGCGGGCTGCGCCATCGCGGCGGAGAATTCCTGGCCGCAGGCGCCCGCCGACGCCATCATCTTCGGCGTCAAGGAACTGCCCGAGGACGGCTCGCCCCTGATCCACCGCCACATCCTGTTCGGCCATGCCTACAAGGGCCAGCCCGCGGGCCGGGTCCTGCTGCGCCGGTTCAGGGCGGGGGGCGGGGTGATGTACGACCTCGAATACCTGCTCGACGACGCAGGCCGCCGGGTCGCGGCCTTCGGCTACTGGGCGGGCTATGCCGGCGCCGCGGTGGCGCTGCTGTGCCTGGCCGCGCAGGCGCGCGGCGGGATCGCGGGGCCGGTCGGGCGGTTCGCCGACCAGGCGGCGCTGCGGGCGGCGGTGGGCGCCGCGCTTGCGGGCCTGCCGGTGCCCGCGGCGATGGTCATCGGCGCGCTCGGCCGCGTGGGCACCGGCGCCTGCGACCTCTGCACCGCGCTGGGCCTGCCCGTCACCCGCTGGGACATCGCCGAAACCGCGCACGGCGGCCCCTTCCCCGAAGTCCTTCGGCACGAGGTCTTCCTGAACTGCATCCTCGCCCGCCCCGGCTGCCCGGTGTTCGTGCCTGCATCCGCCACCACCGCAGACCGCCGCCTGCGGGTGATCGGCGACATCGCCTGCGACCCGACCTCGGACTTCTCGCCGATCAAGGTCTACGACCGGGTGACGTCCTGGGCGGACCCCGCGCTGCGCGTCCATGACGCCCCGCCGCTCGACGTGACCGCGATCGACAACCTGCCCTCGCTGCTGCCGCTGGAATCCTCGGCCGATTTCGCAGGCCAGCTTCTGCCCCACCTGCTGACCCTGCCCGCCATCGACGCGGGCGTCTGGGGCCGGGCGCGGGGCTTCTTCGACACCCATACCGCGACACTGTAGGGAGGCACCCATGACCATCCACTGGTGCGGCACCGGCCTGTCCTCCGGCCCCGGCCTGCGCCGCCTGATCGAGGGCGGCCACCGGGTCACCGTCTGGAACCGCACGGTCGACAAGGCCCGCGAGGCCGTAGCGGGGCTGGAGGCCGAGGTGCGCGCCTGGTCGCCCTCGGCGCTGGCCGAGGCCACGCATCCGGGCGACGTGGTGATCTCGATGCTGCCCGCCGACCAGCACGTCGCCATCGCCCGCACCTGCCTCGCGCATGGCGCGCATTTCGTGTCGTCCTCCTACATCGCGCCCGAGATGCGCGCGCTGGACGAGGCATTCCGCGAGCGCGGGCTGGTCTCGGTCAACGAGGTCGGGCTCGATCCCGGCATCGACCACCTGATGGCGCATGACCTGGTGGCCGCCTACCGCGCCTCGCCGGCCTGCCATGCCGACAATGTGCTGTCCTTCACCTCCTATTGCGGCGGCGTCCCCAGGGTGACGAACGCCTTCCGCTACAAGTTCAGCTGGTCACCCCTGGGCGTGCTCAAGGCGCTGCGCTCGCCGTCGCGGTCGATCCGGCATTTCACCGAACTGCAGGTCGCCCGCCCCTGGGACGCGATCACCCGCTATGACGCGCCGCTGCCTGTTCCTGAAAGCTTCGAGGTCTATCCCAACCGCGACAGCCTGCCCTTCATCGCCGAATACCGCTTTGACCCCGCCTGGAAGATCAGGGACTTCGTGCGCGGCACGATCCGCCTGAACGGCTGGGCCGAGGCCTGGGCGCCGGTCTTTGCCGAAATCGAGACGCTGCACGGCCCAGAGGGCGATGCCCGCCTGGCCGAGATGGCGGCCGGGTTCTGGGCGCAGAACGCCTATGACGGCCCCGAGGACCCCGACCGCGTGGTGCTGTTCGTGTCACTGAAGGCCGAGCGGGAGGGGCGGCCGGTGTTCCACCGCACCTGGGCGATGGACGCCTGGGGCGACGCGCGCGGCACGGCGATGGGGCGGCTGGTGTCGGTGCCGGTGTCGCTGGCGGTCGAGTCGGTGCTGGCGCGCGAGATCCCCGCGGGCGTGCATCCGGCGCCGCACGACCTGCGCCTGGTCACCCGCTGGCTGCACGAGGTGGAGCATCTGGCGCAGTATCTGGCGCGGGTGGACCATCTGGCGTGACGGCGGGGATCGGGTCCGGTTTCTTGGAAAGAAACCGGACCGGAAACTTGGCAAGTTTCCGGCGCGAAATCTTCCAAAGATTTCGCCTGCGCGCTGCGCTAGGGTCGGTGTGACCGAGGAGAACCCATGATCTGCGTCTTCGTCCAGTTCCGCTGCGCCCCCGGCCAGACCTATGCCGTGGCCCAGGCCGTCTATGACCGCGAGGTGGTGAGCGAGCTGTTCTCGACCTCGGGCGACTACGACCTGATCGCCAAGGTCTACATCCCGCAGGGCGAGGACGTGGGCCGCTATCTTTCCGACCGGCTGTTCGACATCCCCGGCATCCAGCGCACGCTGACGACGATGACGTTCCGGGCGTTCTAGGCCGGGAGTTCTGATCTTGCCGGGAGAGCGGTGGTGAGCCGGACAGGATTCGAACCTGTGACCCGCTGATTAAAAGTCAGCTGCT
>CAZCPY010000147.1:0-7296 GCA_964499865.1 uncultured Rhodobacterales bacterium
CTGCGCAAGTTCAAGGGCACCGCCTGGGACCAGTCGCCGATCTTCAAGAAGATCTACGAAGAGGAATTCGGCCAGTTCGGCGGCGAGCCCTACGGCTGCCTGGTGGCGGACTACTACTTCGACCATTCGCCCCCGGACGTGGAACTGCTGGGCGAGATGTCGAAGATCTCGGCCGCCGCCCACGCGCCGCTGATCACCGGGGCCAAGCCCACGCTGTTCCAGATGGACAGCTGGTCGGAACTGGCCAACCCGCGCGACCTGACCAAGATCTTCCAGACCCCGGAATACGCCGCCTGGCGCAGCCTGAGGGAAAGCGAGGACGCGCGTTACGTCGGGCTGGCCATGCCGCGCTTCCTGGGCCGCCTGCCCTACGGGTCCAAGACCGACCCGGTCGAGGAGTTCGACTTCGAGGAGGACACCGCGGGCGCGAATTCCGAGAAATACGGCTGGGTCAACGCCGCCTTCGCGATGGCGGTGAACATCAACCGCAGCTTCAAGGAATACGGCTGGTGTTCGCGCATCCGCGGCATCGAGTCGGGCGGCGCGGTGGAGAACCTGCCCTCGCACACCTTCCCGTCCGATGACGGCGGCGTCGACATGAAGTGCCCGACGGAAATCGCGATTTCCGACCGCCGCGAGGCGGAACTGGCGAAGAACGGGATGATGCCGCTGATCCACCGCAAGAACAGCGACCTGGCCGCCTTCATCGGCGCGCAGTCGCTGCAGAAGCCTGCGGAATACACCGACCCGGACGCCACCGCCAACGCCAACCTGGCGGCGCGGCTGCCCTACCTGTTCGCGACCTGCCGGTTCGCGCACTACCTGAAGTGCATCGTCCGCGACAAGATCGGCTCGTTCAAGAGCCGCGAGAACATGCGCGAATGGCTGCAGGGCTGGATCGAGCAATACGTCGACTTTGCGCACGAAACCTCGCCCGAGGTCGAAAAGGCCAAGCGCCCGCTGGCCGCGGCCCAGGTCGTCGTCGAGGAGGTCGAGGGGAACCCGGGGTACTATACCTCGAAGTTCTTCCTGCGACCGCACTACCAGCTCGAGGGGCTGTCGGTCTCGCTGCGGCTGGTGTCCAAGCTGCCCTCCGAGAAGGGCGGCTGACCAAGGCGTCCCGGGGCGCAAGCCCGGGGGCGGAACGAAGCCGGGGCCCGGTGCCGATGATCCGGGGCCTGGCGTGATTGAACCAGGCGTCCGCAGGGACGCAGATTGAAAAGCGGCGCTTCCCGCAAGGGTGGTCCGCACCGGAGCCGGAGGCTTCTGGTCCCGGGCAACTCACACAAGGAGAGAAGACATGGCTTTTGACGCATTCTGCTACGCCCCGGAAAACAAGCCGGAAATGCCGGGCGAAACCCAGGACAGCGACTACATGAAGCTCGAGGCCTTCGAGATCATGTCTTTCGAACTCGGGGCCGAAAACACGATCAACATCGGTTCGGTCTCGTCGGGCGGCGGCGCGGGCAAGGCGAACTTCAAGGAGTTCACCGTCACCAAGAAGACCGACCTCGCCTCGATCAAGCTGTTCGAATCGCTGGTCACCGGGTTCCACTACAAATCGGTCGTGGTCGACCTGCGGCGGTCGGGTGCCGCGGTCAAGACGCAGAAGTCGGGCGGCGTGTTCATGAAGTTCGACATGCGCCTGACCATGCTGCAGGACATCAGCTGGTCGGGGTCTGACGGCGACGACGTCTGCGAAGAAACCTGCATCTTCCAGTACGGCGCGATCGAGATCACCTACACCCAGCAGAAGGCCGACGGCACCGACGGCAAGAAGGTCGTCACCCGCTGGAGCCGCATCAAGAACCAGAACACCGTCGCGGTGGCCTGACACGCGGCGGATCGGGCGCCGCCCCGTGCAGGGGCGGTGCCCGTTCCCTGTCCCTGCCCTTACCCGGACGCCCCGCCTTGCGGGCGGGGCGTCGGCTTGACCCGGAACGGACGGCATGCGCGCGGAAGAGATCCTCAAGTCCGGCGACCTGGACGGCGCGCTTGCCGCGTTGCAGGCCGAGGTGCGCGCCAGTCCGGCCGATGCCAAGCTGCGCATCTTCCTGTTCCAGCTTCTGTGTGTCACCGGCGACTGGAAGCGGGCAATCACCCAGCTGAAGGTTTCGGCCGAGCTGGACGCGATGGCCACCACCATGGCGCAGGCTTACCGCGAGGCGATCATCTGCGAGGTCTACCGCGAGCGCGTCTTTGCCGGCGAAAAGGACCCGCTGGTGTTCGGCCAGCCGCAGGAATGGGTGGCGCTGATGATCGAGGCGCTCAAGGCGCTGGCGCAGGGCCGCCCGGCCGATGCCGCAACGCTTCGCGCCCGCGCTTTCGACGCCGCGCCCGCGGTGTCGGGCAGCCTGAACGGCGAAGGCTTTGACTGGATCGCCGATGCCGACAGCCGTCTGGGCCCGATCCTCGAGGCGGTGGTGAACGGCAAGTATTTCTGGGTGCCCTTCAACGCCATCGCGAAGATCACCGCCGAGCCGCCCAAGGATCTGCGCGATTGCGTGTGGACCCCGGTCAACGTGGTGCTCAGGAACGGCGGCGATGTGGTGGCGTTCCTGCCTGCCCGCTATGCCGGCACGGCCGAACGCGGCAGCGCGGCGCAGAAGCTGTCGCGCGCCACCGACTGGACGGACGCGGGGGCCGAGACCTTCGTCGGCCTGGGGCAGCGCCTGCTGGCCACCGACGCGGGCGACGTGGCGCTGATGGACCTGCGGGCGCTCGAGATCGCGCAGCCCGAGGGAAGCGCATGAGATGGCCGACCACACGCTGACCGAAAGGCTGCAGCCGTCGCTTCTGGACCGGCTGACCGACGACAACCCCGGCGACATCAAGGAAACCCGCGACAGCCGCGTGATCGACCTGCGCCGCCTGCGCGAGATCATCCAGCGCGACCTGTCCTGGCTTCTGAACACCTTCGACAACGCCACGATGGTGGATGCCGACCGCTATCCCAATGTGCTGAATTCGGTGCTGACCTTCGGCGTGCAGGAGGTGGCGGGCGAATATTCGACCGGCGAGAAGGCGATGCTGATCCGCGAATCGATCTACAAGGCGATCACCAAGTTCGAGCCGCGCATCATCCCCGGCACGCTGAGCGTCATCTCGCGCGACCAGAAGGGGCAGGAGCGTCTGGGCGGCGGGGCGACGGTCAACTTCGACATCGCCGCCGACATGTGGGCACAGCCCCTGCCGATGGAGCTGTACCTGCGCAGCCAGGTCGACATGACGACGGGCGAGTTGAAGCTCGAACGGCCCTCGACCATCGGGGGCGAGGCCGGCCGCGCGAGGCGCGGCTGATGGATACCCGCATCCTGCGCCATTACGAGAACGAGCTCGCCTTCCTGCGCGAGATGGGCGCCGAGTTTGCCGAGGCCTATCCGAAGATCGCCGCGCGCCTGGGGATGGACAGCGCCGAGGTGGTCGACCCTTACGTCGAGCGCCTGCTGGAAGGTGTGGCCTTCCTGTCGGCGCGGGTGCAGCTGGAACTGGAGCTGCAGTACCCGGTCTTCACGCGGCATCTGCTGGAGATTGTCTATCCGCATTACCTCGCGCCGACGCCGTCGATGATGGTCGTGGCCTTCGAGCCCGACGCGACCAACGCGGCGATGCAGGACGGGTTCCTGCTGCCGCGCGGCACAAGGCTGCGCTCGACCCTTGGCGACGGCGACACCACGCTCTGCCAGTTCACCACCGCCCATGACGTGACGCTCTGGCCCGTCGACATCACCGAGGCCGAATACGTCGACGGCCGCGGTCCGCTGGTGGCCATTGGGCTGGCCAAGGATACCGAGGCGCGGGCCGCGATCCGGCTGCGCCTGCGGCGGCGCGGCGACGAGCCGATCACGGCGCTGTCGCTGAACCGCCTGACGCTGTTTCTCAACAATCTGGGCGCGCGCAACTGGGACCTGCACGAACTGCTCTGCACCCAGGTCACGGGGATGGCCGGGCGGTCCACCGACCGGCGCGCCGACTGGCTGGTCGACCTGCGCGACGCTCGCGTGCAGCCCCGCGGCTACGAGCCGTCCGAGGCGCTGATGCCCCTGCCCAAGCAGTCGTTCGACGGCTACCGCCTGCTGCAGGAATACTTCGCGATGCCGGAGAGGTTCCACTTCGTGGATCTGGTGGGCCTGGCCCCGGCGCTGCGGCGGGCCACGGGGTCGGACTTCGACCTCTACATCCTGTTGCGCGACGGCAAGCCTGACCTGGCCCCCGCCGTGGTGCCCGAAGCCTTCACGCTGAACGCGACGCCTGCGGTCAACCTGTTCAGCAAGCGCTGCGACCGCGTTCAGGTCACCACCTCGGACGTCGAGATGCACGTCATCCCCGACCGCACCGCGCCCCTGGACTTCGAGGTCTACGCGCTGCAGGAGGTCGTCGGCATTTCCGACAAGGGCGCCGCCGACATGACGTTCCGGCCGTTCTATTCGTCGGACGACTATACCTCGGCGGGCGACAGCTTCCCGGCCTACTACACCCAGCACCGGCGGATGCGGCAGCGGTCGGAACGCGAACGCCTGCGCGGGGCACGGACCTCGTATCTGGGGTCCGAGATGTACATCATGCTGGTCGACCCGCTGGAGGCGCCGTTTTCGGGCGACCTGACGCAGCTTTCGGTGCAGGCGATGGTCACCAACCGCGACCTGCCGCTGCTTCTGTCGACCGGCGGGGCCGACATCTTTTCCCTGCCCGACGGCGGGCCGGTGGCGCGCATCACCACGCCCGTCGCCCCCACGCGTCCGCGGCCGTCGCTGGGCCAGTCGGATGCCGCCTGGCGGCTGATCTCGCACCTGTCGCTGAACTACCTGTCGATCACCGACACCGAGAACGGCCGCGGCGCCCAGGCGATGCGCGAGATCATCGGCATCTACGCGCCGTCGGGCGACCGGACGGTGGAAAAGCAGATCGAGGGCCTGGTCTCGATGGAAAGCCGCCCCATCGTGCGGCGGATGTCGGACGGGCTTCTGTCCACCGCCGTGCGGGGGCTGGAAATCAAGGTCGGCTTCGACGACAGCTTTTTCGAAGGGACCTCGGCCTATCTGCTGGGGTCGGTGCTGGAGCGGTTCTTCCGGCGCTATGTCACGATCAACTCGTTCACCGAAACCGTGCTGACCACCGTGCAGCGGGGGGAAATCGCGCGATGGAAACCGCAGATGGGGACCAGCCGGATCGTCTGACGCATTACGCGCAGCTTCTGGCCGACCCCCGGCGCCATCACATCTTCCTGGCGCTCCGCGTGATGGAGGCCGCGTTTGCCGATGCCCCGCGCTTCGGCGAAAGCAAGCGGCCGCGCGAGGACCGCTTCCGCCTGGGGCAGGAGGCCGAGCTTGCCTTTCCGCCCACCACCATCGCCAGCCTGACACCGCCCGACGGCGGCCGTCCGGGCAGGCTTGTCAACCGGATGTTCGGCCTGTGGGGGCCGATGGGGCCATTGCCGATCCACCTGACGGAATATGCCCGCGACCGGTTGCGCAATTCCCGCGACCCGACGCTGATCGCCTTTGCCGACATGCTGACGCACCGGATGATGGGCTTGCTGTACCGCGCCTGGTCGGCGGCGCTGCCGGCGCCGTCCTTCGACCGGGCGATGCGGGGCGACCGGGGGCGCAGCTTTGCCGACCCGTTCGAGCGCAAGATCGCCGCCCTGTCGGGCCACTACGACTCCGGCCTGCGCGACCGCGACGCGATGCCGGAGCTGTCCAAGCGGCATTTCGTGGCGCACCTGGCCCCCGTCCCGCGGCACCCGGACGGTCTGGAGGCGATGGTCTCGACCTTCGTAAAGGCGCCCGTGCAGGTGCAGGAATTCATCGGCGAATGGCTGGATCTGGAGCCCGACGACCGCTGGGCGCTGGGTACCGCGGTCGGTCTGGGGTTCGGCACCTCGATCGGCATTCGCGTCTTTTCCCACGCCGCGAAGTTCCGCCTGAAGATCGGGCCGATGCGGCTGGAGGATTTCAAGCGCCTGATGCCGGGGCAGGTCCTGATCAGGCGGGTCGAGGACGTGGTGCGCAACTACGTCGGCGACACCTTCGACTGGGACGTCAACCTGGTGCTGGCCCGCGCCGACGTGCCGCGGTCGCAGCTGGGCGGCGATACCGCGCTGGGACACACGTCCTGGCTGGGTGCACGGACGCAAGACAGCGACGCCGACGATCTGTATCTTGTTCCGCGAAGCCTTGCGGCGCGCAGGCGGGCGGCATGACATATCAAGCGGGCAGAAGCCCCGCACAGGGAAGGGACGAAGCATGAGCGAGATCAGCCGCGTGGCGCTGTTCGGCAAGCTGAACAAGCTGGGGTATCAGGCGATCGAAAGCGCGGCGGTGTTCTGCAAGCTGCGCGGCAACCCCTACGTGGAAATCGTCCACTGGTTCCACCAGATCCTGCAGTATCCCGACAGCGACCTGCACCGGATCGCCAGGCACTTCAAGTTCGATCCCGGCCGGTTTTCCACCGACATCACCCGCGCGCTCGATGCGCTGCCGCGCGGGGCCTCCACCATCACCGACCTGTCCTCGCATCTGGAGAACGCGGTAGAGCGCGCCTGGGTCTACGGCTCGCTGAAGTATTCGTCCAATCAGGTCCGCATCGGGCATATCGTGCTCGGGATGCTGAAGACCAAGGAATTGCAGGGCATCCTGTTTTCCATCTCGAACGAGTTCCGCACGATCAAGGCCGACGACTTCGCCGACGGCTTCGCCAAGGTGGTGGAGGGCTCGCCCGAGGAAACGCTGACCCCCCAGGACGGGTCGCGCACCGGCGACCGGCCCGGCGAAAGCACGGGGGCGATTGCGCCTGCCCAGATGGGGAAGGAGGAGGCGCTCAGGCAGTTCACCACCGACCTGACGCAGCAGGCGCGCGACGGCAAGATCGACCCGATCATGGGCCGGGATGAGGAGATCCGGCAGGTGGTGGACGTGCTGATGCGCCGCCGCCAGAACAACCCGATCCTGGTGGGCGAGGCCGGGGTGGGCAAGACCGCGGTGGTCGAGGGCTTTGCGCTGAGGATCGCGCGCGGCGACGTGCCGCCCGCGCTGAAGGACGCGCGTCTGCTGGCGCTGGACGTGGGCCTCTTGCAGGCGGGCGCCAGCATGAAGGGCGAGTTCGAGAACCGTCTGAAATCGGTGATCGAGGAGATCCAGGCCTCGACCACCCCCGTCATCACCTTCATCGACGAGACGCATACGCTGGTCGGGGCCGGGGGTGCTGCGGGCACCGGGGATGCGGCGAACCTGCTCAAGCCCGCGCTGGCGCGCGGCACCCTGCGCACCATCGGCGCCACCACCTGGGCCGAATACA
>CAZCPY010000148.1:0-7265 GCA_964499865.1 uncultured Rhodobacterales bacterium
ACGGCCTGCCACCCCTCACAAGGGTGAACAACCTGATGAGAACTCACAGCTAGGTCGGGTCAGCTTCTGTAGGCCTTGTGGCAGGCCGCGCAGACGCCGCCCACGGCGCCCATGCCGGCCTGCACGCCTTCGACCGTCGCCGCATCCAGCGCCCCTGCGGCGGCCGACAGGGCGTTTGCCTTGGCGAGGAAGTCATCCCAGTTCATCCAGATTTCGGCCTTGGCCTTGGACTTGGGGTCGGTCGTGTTGGCCTCGAACCTGGCCGGGATCTCGGCGGCGGCAGCGACGATCGCGGCCTTGGCGGCTTCGGCGGCTTCGGCGTCGAAGGCCGTCTTGCCGCCCGCCATGTCGCCCAGGATCTTGGCGTTCATCCCGAGTGTGCCCATCAGCTCCTGCCGGGCCTTGGCGGCGGGTTCGGTCGCGTCGGCGGCGATGCTCACGGTGGCGGCAAAGGCGCCGAGAAGGACCAGGGACTTGAGCAGTATGCGCATGCGAAGGCTCCCGCGGGGTTGGTGGCCTGCCGACGTTAGGCGCGACAGCCTGTCGCACTCAAAGCCTTTCTGGCGCCGGGCGGGACGGATCACGCGAATGTCAGGGCAGGGGCGGACTCGACTCCCATCCGGCAGGCAGGTAGGCAGAACATATCAGGAACAAATGCGATGGCACACCGGCGAATCCTGTCCCTCTGGTTTCCGCGGCTGGCGGCCGAACGCCACCTGCGGCGGATCGGCGATGCGCTGCCGGTGCCGCTGGCGGTGGTGGGCGAAAGGCGGGGCGCGCAGGTGCTGACCTCGCTGTCGGCGGCGGCGGAACAGGCGGGGCTGACCCGCGGCCAGCCGCTGCGGGATGCGACCGCGATGTGCCCGGGCCTGGTGACCCGGGCCGAGGATGCGCTGTCCGAGGCCGGCTTCCTGACCGTGCTGCGCCGCTGGGCGGGCAAGTTCAGCCCCTGGGTGGCCGAGGAACCGCCCGAATCGCTGGTGATCGACCTGACCGGCTGCGCGCATCTGTTCGGCGGCGAGGCGGCGCTGCTGGCGCAGGTCGAGGCCGATTGCGCCACCCTGGGGCTCAGCCTGCGGGCCGGGATCGCCGACACGCGCGGCGCGGCCTGGGCGCTGGCGCGCTATGCCGGGGCCGAGGCGCCCGCGGTCCGCAGCGGCGACGCGGTGGAACAGGAGGCGCGCGCCACAAGGTCGCGCGCCACGCGCCGCCGCGCGCCCGACCGGGCGCCCGCGGCGGCGGCCGAAGGCGTGCCGCAGGGGGTGATCGCACCGCCGGGCCATGGCCTGCGGGCGCTGGCGGCGCTGCCCGTCGCGGCGCTGCGGCTGGACGCGGCGACGGTGGAGGGCCTCGCGCGGCTGGGCTTGCGGCGGGTGGCCGACCTCGCGGGCCTGCCCCGTGCCGCGCTGGCCCGCCGCTTCGGCACCGGCACGCTGCGCCGTCTCGACCAGGCGCAGCGGGTGGAACCCGAACCCGTCTCGCCCGCCCGCGCGCCGCTGCATTTCGCGGTGCGGCTGACGCTGCCCGAACCCATCGGGCTGGTGGCCGATGTGCAGGCGGCGGTGGACCGGCTGCTGCCCGCGCTGTGCGACCGCCTGCGCGCGCAGGGCCGCGGCGCGCGGCGGGTGCGGCTGGAGGCCTTCCGCGCCGACGGCGGCGTGGCGCGGGCCGAGGTGGGGCTGGCCCGCCCTGCGGATGCGCCCGAGGCGATCCGGCCGCTGCTGGCCTTGAAACTCGACGCGCTCGAGGCGGGCTTCGGCTTCGACGCGATCCGCCTCGTCGCGCCGCAGACCGAGCCGCGCCACGCCACCGGCCACCGCGGCGCGGCCGAGGTGGCGGGGGATGCGCTGGCGGGTCTGATCGGGCGGCTGGGGGCGCGGCTGGGGACGGAGGCGGTGACGCGCCTGCACCCCGCCGACAGCCACCTGCCGGAAAAGGCGGCCACCCGGCACATGGCCGCCTGGTCCGACCCCGCCCCGGCCGCCTGGCCCCGCCCGCCCGCGCCCCGCCCGCTGCTGATCTTCCGGCCCGAACCGGTGACGCCGCTGGAGGGCGGCGCAGGCGCCGACCTGCCCGCCGTCTTCCGCTGGCGCCGCCGCGACTGGCAGGTTGCCCGCGCCCGCGGACCCGAGCGGCTGGCCCCCGAATGGTGGCTGGACGACCCCGCCTGGCGATCCGGCCCGCGCGACTACTGGCGGGTGGAAACCGCGACCGGCGAACGGCTCTGGCTGGCCTATGCCCACGGCGGCGACATCCCCGGCGGCTGGCTCTGCCAGGGGGTGTTTGCCTGAGGGGCGGCGCACCGGCCTAGTGAACCTGCGTCCCGTGGGACGTCTTGTCCCAGTAGAACGGCCGCCACAGCATTTCCCACAGCGCCTTGTAGGATGCGGCCACGGCAAGCGGATAGTACAGCGGCAGCGTCAAGAGCCACAGCGGCGACAGGCCGCCGCCACGGCGGCGCAGGCCCAAGAGACCGGCGCCCAGGTTCACCGCCTCGGTCGCAAGGAACAGCGCCGCCGTCCCCGCAAGGGCCCAGCCCGGCAGCAGCGTCGCCGCCGGGTGCGGCAGGCCCAGCGGCACCAGCCAGAAGGCCCACAGAAGCGGCGCCAGCAGGAACTGCGACAGTGTCGCCAGGAACAGCACCTGGAACCCCAGGAACCCGCGCGGCCCCAGGTCGCGCCACAGCCGCGCGGGATCGCGCATGTGGACGGCCCAGGTCATGATGTAGCCCTTGATCCAGCGCGACCTCTGCTTGACCCAGGCGAGCGGGCGGCAGTTGGCCTCCTCCTCCGTCACGGTGTCCAGAAGCTCGGTCCGGTAGCCGTGCCGCGCCAGGCGGATGCCCAGGTCGGCGTCCTCGGTCACGTTGTGGGCGTCCCAGGCGCCGACCTGTTCCAGCACCTCGCGCCGGAAGAACAGCGTCGTGCCGCCCAGCGGCACAGGCAGGCCCAGGCGGGCGATGCCGGGCAGCACCACGCGGAACCAGGTCGCGTATTCCATCGTGAAGCAGCGCGCCATCCAGTTGCGGTGCGGGTTGTAGAAGTCGAGCACCCCCTGCAGGCAGGCGACCTGCGGGCCGCGGCTGTGGAAGCGTTCCACCACCCGGCGGATCTGGTCCGGCGCGGGGGCGTCCTCGGCGTCGTAGACGCCGATCAGGCTGCCGCGGCAGAGGTCGAGCGCCAGGTTCAGCGCCCGCGGCTTGGTCTTGACCCGCCCCGGCGGCACCACGACCATCCGCATCCAGGTGGGCAGTCCCGCCGCCGTCAGCGCCCGCTGGGTGACCGCGTCCTCGGCCTCGACCACCAGCACGATGTCCAGCCGGTCGTGCGGGTAATCCAGCTTTTCCAGCCGCCGCACCAGGCGGCCGGCAATCGTCGCCTCGCGGTAAAGCGGCACCATCACCGACACGACCGGCAGGCGGGCGATGACCGGCGCCGGCGGTTCCGGCGGCAGCGGCCGCCGCGCCGCCCAGATCGCCGCGACCTTCAGCCCCGTCACCGCCACCAGCGTCGCGACCGCCCACAGCGTCAGCACCGTGACCGCCGTCGCGGGCACCACCCAAAGCGCAAGGATCAGCGCCGAAAGCCCCAGACCCAGACGCAGCGGCACGGCGGCCCGCGCCACATCGCGGCAGCTTTCGCGCTCGGGCACGCGGGCCTCGGCCGCCTGCGCCATCGCCTCGCCCCGCAGCGACAGGACGGCGCGCTCGATCCGCGCGGGCTGGCTGACGGCCATCACCACCGGGCCCAAAGCCTCGGTCAGGCCGGGCTGCTGCGCCGCGAAGTCCTGCGGATGGGCGGTCGCGACCACGGTCGCCGCGCCGATGCGCCGCCAGGGCAGAAGCCCGTCGCGCAGGCAGCGCGCGGCGCCAAGGCGGTCCACCAGTTCGGGGTCGGGAGGGTCGTCCGCGGGGTCGATCTGGCGCACGCCGTGATGCGCGGCCATCGCGGCGTAAAGCGTCGCCGGCGCAAGCAGGCCCTGCGCCAGCAGGATATCCTCCAGCCGCCCGCCGTGGCGCTTCTGCAGTTCCAGGCTGCGCAGCACGGCGTCGGGGGCGACAAAGCCTTCCTGCAAGAGGCGCAGGGCCAGGCTGCGGTCGGGCGACAGGTCGGCCCAGCGCGGGCGCGGCCGACCACCGGCCACCGCAGGCAGCGCGCGCTTGAAATCGTCGGGCAGGATCGCGCGCATCGGGAACCGGCAGCCTCGGGACCCCCCGACCCTGATGCCCGCAAGGTTAAGAAGTCGTTAAGACCCGCGCCGTTCCCGCATCGCCGCGGCGAAGCGGTCGAAGAGGTAGTAGCTGTCCTGCGGGCCCGGGCTCGCCTCCGGGTGGTACTGGACCGAGAACACCGGCCGCCCCTCCATCCGGATGCCGCAGTTCGACCCGTCGAACAGGCTGACGTGGGTTTCCTTGACCCCCGCGGGCAGGGTCTGGCTGTCCACCGTGAAGCCGTGGTTCATCGAGGTGATCTCGACCTTGCCGGTCTCCACATCCTTGACCGGGTGGTTGGCGCCATGGTGGCCGTGGTTCATTTTGACCGTCCGGGCACCAACGGCCAGCGCCAGCATCTGGTGGCCCAGGCAGATGCCGAACACCGGAAGGTCGGCCTTCAGCACGCCCTGGATCATCGGCACCGCATAGGCCCCGGTCGCCGCGGGATCGCCCGGGCCGTTCGACAGGAACACGCCCTCGGGGTTCAGCGCCAACACATCCTCGGCCGTGGCAGAGGCGGGCAGCACCGTCACCTCGCAGCCGACCGAGGCCAGCGACCGCAGGATGTTGCGCTTGGCGCCGTAGTCGACGGCGACGACGCGCAGGCCATCGCCCTGACGGCGGGCGTAGCCCTGCGGCCAAGCCCAGCGCATCTCGTCCCAGCGGTAGCTTTGCGCGCAGGTCACGTCCCGGGCCAGGTCCAGCCCCACCAGCCCCCGCCAGGCCCGCGCCTTCGCCACCAAGGCGGCAAGGTCGAACCGCCCCTCGGGGTCATGCGCCAGCGCCGCATGCGGCGCGCCCTGCTGGCGGACCGCGCGGGTCAGGCGCCGGGTGTCGATCCCGCCGATGCCGATCCGCCCCTTGCGCACGAGCCAGTCCTTCAGGTCGCCGGTCGCGCGCCAGTTCGACGGCTCGGTCGGGTCCCACTTCACCACCATTCCGGCGGCCACCGGATCGGCGGCCTCGTCATCCTCGGCCGTGGTGCCCACGTTGCCGACATGCGGGAAGGTAAAGGTCACGATCTGCCCGGCATAGGACGGGTCGGTCATGATCTCCTGATAGCCGGTCATCGCGGTGTTGAAGACCAGTTCGGCCACCGTCTCGCCGGTCGCACCGAAGCCCGTGCCCCAGAACACCTGACCGTCGGCAAGCGCTAGGCAGGCGGTTGGGCGGGGCATGGCTGTCTCCGGCAGGGCGGGCGGAACCTACGGGCGCGGGACGGGCGGGTCAAGGGCGAGACTTTCCTGCCTTTTCAGCGGCTTGCAGTTGCCGCAACGGCGCGGTTTGCGCTTTGCCCCGCGCCGCCCTATGTTGACCCGCCTACCGGTGCTGCAACCCAAGGAGCGAGCATGGCCCTGCGCGAGCGTCTTCAGGACGCGCTGAAGGAGGCGATGCGGGCCAGGGCGGCCGAACGGCTGTCGACCCTGCGGCTGGTGAACGCCGCGATCAAGGACCGCGAGATCCAGAACCGCGGCGACACCGGCGAGGCGCTGGTGGGCGAAGACGAGATCCTCGGCATCCTGGGCAAGCTGGTCAAGCAGCGCCAGGAATCGGCGCGCGCCTACGAGGAGGGCGGGCGGCTGGAGCTGGCGGAAAAGGAGTTGTCCGAGGTCCGCGTGATCGAGGAGTTCCTGCCCCGCCAGCTTGGCCCCGACGAGGTCGAGGCCGCCATCACCGCGGCGCTGGCCGAAGTCGGCGCGGCGTCGATCCGCGACATGGGCCGGGTGATGGGCGCGCTCAAGGCGCGCTACACCGGGCAGATGGACTTCGGCGCCGTGGGGCCGATGGTCAAGGCGCGGCTCGGCTAGAACGCCAGGCGGCCTCGGCCGCCAGCGCCAGGTCGTCCTGGGCCACGTCGAGCCCGTCGAGCCGTGCGACCACTGCCGGAAAGCCCAGCTGCGGGTTCAGCTTCTGCATCGGGACCCCAAGCAGGCCAGCCCGGGTCAGCCAGCGGTCGGGTTCGTCGGTGTCGATCAGCAGGAAAAGCCGCCGCCCGGGCTGGTGACGCCGCAGGCGGCGGATCGCGCTCCACGGGACCGGATCGCCCAAGCGGCGGTCGTGGAAGGCCCCGGCCGTGATGGTGATGACCGGACGGGGATCGTTCAGCCTGCGGCGCGCCATCAGCAGAAGCGCGAGGAAGACCGCCGCCAGAAGACCGCCCTGCAGCAGGAACCCCGTCCGCAGCAACGGGATGGCGAGCCCGGTCGCCACCAGCGCCAGCCCGGCCAGGGCGAAGCCGCCGAACAGGACCTGCCACGCGACGACGGTGCGCCTGGCATGACGGGCGGTCAGCGGAAGATCTGCCATGGAAATCCCTTCCTGCGATAACGTCGCAAGACATGGGGTCCGCCGTCCCGCCGCGCAATCCGGGTCAGCGCAACTGCGCCAGCGCCGCGCGCAATTCCCGGCTCAACACCAGCCGCTCTTCCGCGTCGAGAAAGGCGCCCAGCTCGACCTCGCGCGGGCCGCCGCGCAGGGTGACGTAGTTCGGCACCGGCCCGGCTCTGGGGTGGACGATGACCTGCACCCCCGGCGGGCGCGCCTCCCACCGCTGTTCCGGCAGGCGGGGGCCCCGGCGGACCAGGGTGACGCGGTCGGCGGTCAGCGTCAGATCCTCGGTCACCGCCCGGTCGGCGGCATTGCGGTTGATCGCGGCCCAGACGGCGGCCAGGATGACTGAGGCAAACCCCAGCACGGCCCAAAGCGCCGGTGTCCCCAGCAGCGACACCAGCGGCAGCGTCAGCAGGGCGGCCGAGAGCCCCAGGAACCAGACGAAGCCCGCAGGCGTCAGCGACCGGTGCGGCCAGAGCGTCAGCCGCGTGGTCGTCTCCGATGGGTCCCAGCGATACGGCATGGCGCAGCAGTGGCACCTGCGCCGCGTCCCCTCAAGGCGACCTTCCGCCGCGCCCCGGCGTCTGAAGTGAATCGCGTGCCTTCGGCACATTCCTTTCGTCTCGCCTGCGGGGCCTGAAGAAGGCCCCTCCGGCTCGGGCGAAGAGGGGGGGCTCCGCCCCCGTCGCTGACGCTCCTCCCCCGGGATATTTGGGATCGG
>CAZCPY010000149.1:0-7212 GCA_964499865.1 uncultured Rhodobacterales bacterium
CATGTCGGCGCTGCTGACCACGACGATGCCCTACATGAAGGTCGTGATCGACACGCTGAAGGAAAAGGGCATGCGCGAGGACTATATCGTGCTGGTCGGCGGCGCGCCGCTGAACGAGGAGTTCGGCCGCGCCATCGGGGCGGATGCCTACTGCCGCGACGCCGCGGTGGCGGTGGAAACCGCCAAGGCCTGGGTCGCCCGCAAGCACAACCAGGGTGCCGCCCGGGCCTGAGGCCCTGGCGCCGCGCGGGCGGGGTGCCCATATCGGCGGGGCACGTCGTGAAGGAGCGCCCATGCCGTTTCCGGTCTTTGTCCTGATGATCCTGACCGTCATCGCCGCCGCGGGCGCCACCATTGGGCTGGCGCTCTGGGCGGGCTGGCCGCTGGCGGCGCTGGGGCTGGCGGTGCTGGTGGCGAGCCTTCTGCCGGGGCTGCGCCTATGGCGCTGATCCCCGGCGACACGGCGCTGACCGACACGGCGCTGACCGAGACGGGACTGGCGCCGCGCGGCGCTGGACGGGTGCTGGTCATCGCCTGCGGGGCGCTGGCGCACGAGGTGCTCGCGGTCTGCCGCGCCAACGGCTGGGACCATCTGGACCTGCACTGCCTGCCCGCCAACCTGCATCTCTGGCCCGACCGCATTCCTGCGGCGGTGGAGGCCGCGGTAACCGCCCGCGGCGGCGCCCATGCGGCGGTCTGGGTGCTGTATGCCGATTGCGGCACCGGGGGTCTCTTGCAGGAAAAGTGCAAGGATCTGGGTGTCGAGATGATCGCCGGACCCCATTGCTATTCGTTCTTTGAGGGAAATGCGACCTTCGCCGCGCACCCCGAAGAGATCGCGGCGTTCTATCTCACCGATTTCCTGGTGCGCCAGTTCGATGCCTTCGTCTGGCGCCCGATGGGGCTGGACCGGCACCCGGAACTGCGCGACCTGTATTTCGGGAACTACGAAAAGCTGGTCTACCTGGCGCAGACCGACGATCCCGCGCTCGATGCGCGCGCAGAGGATTGCGCCCGGCGGCTGGGGCTGGCCTACGAGCGGCGCGGGACGGGGTACGGGGACCTCGTGCCCTTCCTGCGCAGGGCGGCGCTGGCGTAGAGACCCGGGGCGCGCTGCCCCGGACCCCGGGATACTTGCAAAGAGATGACGGGGTCCGGTTCAGGTGCCGGCGATGAGCGCGGCGGCGGCGGCACGGGCTTCGGGCGTGACCGTATCGCCCGCCAGCATGCGGGCGATTTCCTCGGTGCGCTCGGCGGGGGTCAGCGGCGTGACGAAGGTCTGCGCCTGCCCCCCGACCTCGCGCTTTTCCACCCGCCAGTGGTGGCGACCCATCGCCGCGACCTGCGGCGAATGCGTGACCACCAGCACCTGCGCGCCCTGCGCCAGCGCCTGCAGGCGGCGCCCCACCGCCGCCGCCGTCGCCCCGCCGACGCCGCGGTCGATCTCGTCGAAGATCATCGAGGCGCCGGGGCTGCCCGCGCTGAGGCAGACCTTGAGCGCGAGCAGGAAGCGCGACAGCTCCCCGCCCGAGGCGATGCGGTCGAGCGGGCCCGCGGCGGCGCCGGGGTTGGTGGCGACCGTGAAGGTCACCGCGTCGGTGCCGTCGGGGCCCGCCTCGCCGGGGGTGAGCACGGTGGCGAAACGGGCGCGGTCGAGCTTGAGCGGGGGCAGTTCGGCGGCCATTGCCGCGTCGAGCCGCGCGGCCGCCGCCCGGCGCAGGGCGGAAGCCTGCGCGGCGGCGGCGGCGTAGGCGGCGGCGGCCTCCGCTTCGGCCTTCGCGAGCCCCGCGAGATCGCGCGCACCACCGTCGAGCGCCGCCAGCCGGGCGCGCAGACCTTCGGCGAAACCGCCCAGATCGTCCGGCGCGACCGCGTGCTTGCGGGCCAGGGCGCGCAGGGCGAACAGCCGCTCTTCCACCCGCTCCTGCTCTCCCGGGTCGTGGTCCAGCGCGGCACGCGCGCGGTCCACGCCGGCCTGCGCGTCCGACAGCTCGATCAGCGCGCGGTCGAGCGCGGCGAGCGCGGCGTCGAGCGGCACCTCGGCCCGCGCCGCGGCGCCCTCGAGCCAGCGGCGCGCGTCGCGCATGCGGCCTTCGGCGCCCTCGTCGCCGAGGGCTTCCAGCGCGCGGGCCACGTCGCCGGTCACGCGGGCCGCGGCCTGCATCGCGCGGCGGCGGGCGTCGAGCGTCGCCTCTTCCCCCGGTTCGGGCGCCAGCTTGTCCAGTTCCGCCGCGGCGTGGCGCAGGAAGTCCTCTTCCGCCCGGGCGGCGGCCAGCCGGGCCTCGGCCTCGGCCCGGGCCTTCGCCGCGGAACCCCGGGCGGCCCAGGCGGCGCGGCAGGGGGCGGGGTCGAGCCCCGCGAAGGCATCCAGCATCGCGCGATGGCCGCGGGGGTTCAGCAGGCCGCGGTCGTCGTGCTGGCCGTGCAGTTCCACCAGCGTGTCGCCCAATGCGCGCAGCATGTCGGCGCCGGCGCGGCGGTCGTTCACGAAGCCCGCCTTGCGCCCGTCGGCGGTGACCGTGCGGCGCAGGATCAGGTCATCGGCCTCCGGCAGGCCCGTCTCGGCCAGTACCGCGCGCGCCGGATGCGCGGGCGGCAGGGCGAAGACCGCCGTCACCTCGCCCTGCGCGGCGCCCGCGCGCACCACCTCGGCCCGGCCCTTCCAGCCCAGCACCATTCCCAGCGCATCCAGCAGGATCGACTTGCCGGCCCCGGTTTCCCCGGTCAGCACGTTCAGCCCCGGCGCCAGCGGCAGTGTCAGCCGGTCGATCAGCAGGATGTCGCGGATGTCGAGCGAGGTCAGCATGACCGCAGAGGGCGCGCGGGCCCCGTCCTCAGAGCCATTCGCCCCGGATCACCTGGCGGTAGACCCGCGTCAGCCAGCTGTCGCCGCGCGCCTCGGGTGACAGGCCGCGGCCCTTCAAGAGGCGGAAGGCATCCTCGTAGAAGGGCGAGGACTGGTAGTTGTAGCCCAGGATCGCCGCCGCGGTCTGCGCCTCGTCCTCGAAACCCAGCGCCAGATAGGCCTCGGTCAGGCGCATCAGCGCCTCGGCGGTGTGGGTCGTGGTCTGGAAATCCTGCACCACAACGCGGAACCGGTTGATCGCCGCGGCATAGTAGCCGCGCTTGAGATAGTAGCGGCCGATCTCCATCTCCTTCGCCGCCAGATGGTCGAAGGCGAGGTCGAACTTGAGCATCGCCGACCGCGCGTATTCGCTGTCGGGGTATTTCTCGATCACGTCGCGCATACCCTGCAGCGCCAGGAAAGTCAGCCCCTGGTCGCGGCCGACCTCGTCGATCTGGTCGTAGTAGGACAGCGCCAGCAGGTATTGCGCATAGGCCGAATCCTCGTCGCCCGGGTAGGTGTCGAGGAACCGCTGCGCGCTGGCGCGGGCCGCTTCGTAGTCGCGCGCCTTGTGCTGCGAGAAGGCCTGCATGATCAGCGCGCGCTTGGCGAATTCGGAATAGGGGTAAAGCCGCTCCACCTCGGAGAAGTAGCGGATCGCCTCGGTGGGGCGCGCGTCGGTCTCGAGCGCGAATTCGCCGCGCTTGAACAGCTCTTCCGCCGAAAGGCTGTCGACGGGCACCTCGTTGTCGCGGAACGATCCGCAGCCTGCCAGCAGGGCAAGCGATAGCGCCGTGGCGATCATCCGCGCGCGCGCCTTTCCGCCTGACATGCCTGCCAACCTCATCCGCCCCCAGGCCCGCCGCGACCGGCGATGCCGCTTTGGCCCGTGCCTAGCACAGAAAAAACGGGGGCGCAAAACGCCTTTCGCACGGGCGTGCCGGCGTCAGTGCGGGCGCGGCACGTCGGCGGGCACGACACCCACTCCGGGCAGCTTCTGCATCATCGGCGCGGCGCAATCGACCGGCACGGCGGCCCCGGGCGCGGCGAACAGCGCGCGCAGCAGGCGGTTGGTCAGCGCATGGCCCGCGCGCACGCCGGTATAGCGCCCCAGCACCGGGCCCCCCGCCAGGGCGAGGTCGCCGAGCGCGTCGAGCATCTTGTGACGCACCGCCTCGTCCCGGTGGCGCAGGCCGCCGGGGGACAGCACGCGGTCGCCGTCGAAGACGACCGCATTCTCGTAGGTGCCGCCAAGCGCCAGGCCGTTGGCCCGCATCGCGGTCACGTCCGCCGCGCGGCAGAAGGTGCGGCTGTCGGACAGCTCGCGCACGAAGGCGCCGTTCGCCATGTTCAGCCGCAGCGCCTGCTGCCCGATCGCCGCATCGGCGAAGTCGATGGCAAAGCCGATTTCCAGCATGTCGGACGGTTCCAGGCGCGCCAGCGCCTCGCCTTCGCGCACCTCGACCGGGGCCATGACGCGGATCGCGCGGACGGGGGCGTCCTGCACCACGAAGCCCGCGCGCAGGAACGCTTCGACGAAGGGCACGGCGGAGCCGTCGAGGATCGGCACCTCGGGCCCGTCAACCTCGACGATCGCGTTGTGGATGCCGCAACCGGCCAGAGCGGCCATCACATGCTCGATGGTCGACACCTGCACGCCGTCGGCGTTGGCGATGACGGTGCAGAGGCGGGAGGGCACGACCGCATCCCAGGCCGCGGGGATCATCGCATCGCCCGCGACGGGATCGGTGCGGCGGAACCACAGGCCCATGTGCGCGGCGGCCGGGCGCACAGCCATGCGCACCGGCCGGCCGGAGTGAAGCCCCCGGCCCGAGAAGCGCACCACCGATTTCAGCGTCTGCTGCACATCGTCCCTTTCACCACGCGCGAAGGTTCCGCACGCAAAGCTCCACGAAGTTTACCTATGCGCTGTGCCGGTTGGTAACAATTCAACGATTGTAACCGCGTGTAACAGCCGGGCCTGGCGCTTAACCCCCTGATTCTGAACGGAAAAGGCCCCCGTCCTGCGGGGGCCCTTCGCCGTCTGCAACAGCGTCTCAGTTGGCCTGGCGGCGCAGGAAGGCGGGAATCTCGATCCGCTCGCGGTCGGCCGACATGTCGGGCTCGTCGTCATAGGCCTGCACCGGCGGCGGCACGCGGGTCGGGCGTTCGGGTTCCGCCGTGCCGCCCTGGCCCATCCCGGCCATGCGGTTGATCAGCGACCCGATGCCGAAGCGCGGCCGCTCGGCGGCCCTGGCCGCCGCCGGGGCGGGCGCCGGGGCCTGCGCGGCGACCGGCGCGGGGCGCTTGCTGACGGCGGCCTGAAGACGCGCAAGCGCCTCGGGCGAGGGCGTGCCGGCAGGGCGCGGGCGCGGAGCGATGAAGCCTTCGGGCGCGTCGGTCGCAGGCGCTGGCGCGGGGCGCATGCGCGGCGGCATCGGCGCGGCGGCTGCGGCTGCCGGGCGATAGACCGGGGCGGGCAGGTCGTCGGCCTCGACCGCCAGGCGGGCCGGTTCCGGCGCGGGCGTGAAGGCGGGGGCGGCGAAGAGGTCGGGCTCTTCCTCGGCCCGCGCCGCAATCGGCGCAGGTTCGGGCATCGTCGCAGGCATCGGCGCAGGCATCGGCGCAGGCATCGGCGCAGGCATCGGCGCGGGCGCCGGACGGGCCGCGGCGGGCGCGGCCATCGCCAGGGGCGCCGCCATCGGGCGGCGGGCGACGGGCGGCTCCATCCGGGCGCGGCTGGCGTCGATGCCGGTCGCCACGACCGACACCCGCAGGCGCCCTTCCATCGTGGGGTCGAGCGTCGAGCCCACGATGATGTTGGCGTCGGGGTCCACCTTGTCGCGGATGATGTTCGCCGCCTCGTCCAGTTCGAACAGCGTCAGGTCATAGCCGCCGGTGATGTTGATCAGCACGCCCCGGGCGCCGTGCAGGCTGATTTCGTCCAGGAGCGGGTTGGCGATGGCCTTTTCGGCCGCCTGCACGGCGCGGTCTTCGCCCTGCCCTTCGCCGGTGCCCATCATCGCCTTGCCCATTTCGTCCATCACCGCGCGCACGTCGGCGAAGTCGAGGTTGATGAGGCCCGGCTTGACCATCAGGTCGGTCACGCCCTTGACGCCCTGGTAGAGCACATCGTCGGCCATCGCGAAGGCTTCGGTGAAGGTGGTGCGTTCGTTGGCCAGCCGGAACAGGTTCTGGTTGGGGATGATGATGAGGGTATCGACGACCTTCTGCAGCGCCTCGATGCCTTCTTCCGCCTGGCGCAGGCGCTTGTTGCCTTCGAAGGCGAAGGGCTTGGTCACCACGCCCACGGTCAGCACGCCCAGCTCGCGCGCCGCCTGGGCGATGATCGGCGCCGCGCCGGTGCCGGTGCCACCGCCCATGCCCGCGGTGATGAAGCACATGTGGGCGCCTGCCAGGTGGTCGACGATCTCCTCGATCGTCTCCTCGGCCGCCGCGGCGCCGACGGTCGGGCGGGCCCCAGCGCCAAGGCCCTCGGTCACCTTCGTCCCCATCTGGATGCGCGCACCGGCCCGGCTTTGCTGCAGGGCCTGGGCGTCGGTGTTCGCGACGACGAACTCCACTCCCTCGAGCTGCTTGTCGATCATGTTGTTGACGGCATTGCCGCCCGCACCGCCCACACCGAAGACGGTGATGCGCGGCTTCAGCTCTTCCCGGTCTTCGGTCATCGTGAGGTTGAGTGCCATTGCCCTGTCCGCCTGAGTTCTTGCCCGACTGTTCTTGCCGCCCCTGAAGGGCCGCCCCGCGGCGGCCCGCCGCGAAGCACCCCGAATTCGCGCGATCCTACCTTCGGTGCCGCCCCGCGTCATCCCGAAATCGCCGCCGTTCCACAAAATGTGGCAGGTTTGCGGCATGTTTCCGCGTCATTTCGGCATTGGCGCAGGATGTTGCGGTCACCAGTTGTCCTTGAACCATTTCACGGCCCGTTTCAGCGACCTTGCAGGATAGCGTTCGGCGGGAATGTCGAAGTCCCACCATTCGTCCTGCGGGTGCGCGGCGAACAGGCAAAGGCCCACGGCGGAGGAGAACGCCGCCCCGGTCACCGCCTGCGGCAGGCCCTGGACGCGCAGGGGCCGCCCCAGCCGCACCCGCTGGCCCAGAATGCGGGCGGCAAGCCCGTCGAGGCCCGGCGTCTGGCTGCCGCCGCCGGTCAGCACGATCTGCTGCGACGGCAGGCTGTCGAAGCCCGCGGCGTCCAGCCGTTCGCGCACCTCTTCCAGGATCTCCTCGACGCGCGGGCGCATGATGCCGATCAGTTCGGTGCGCGACACCGCGCGGCGGTCCTTTTCCCAGTCGCCGCTGTCGCCGCCGATCTCGATCATCTCGCGGTCGTCCATGCCGGTGGC
>CAZCPY010000150.1:0-7165 GCA_964499865.1 uncultured Rhodobacterales bacterium
TTCGAGGCCGACCGCGTGGCGGGCCGCATCCTCGGCATGGGCGACATCGTGGCGCTGGTCGAAAAGGCGCAGGAGACGTTCGAGGCCGAACAGGCCGAACGGATGGCCAGGCGCTTCGCCAAGGGGCTGTTCAACATGAACGACCTCAGGATGCAGCTTGAGCAGATGCTCAAGATGGGGGGCATGCAGGGCCTGATGGGCATGATGCCCGGCATGTCGAAGATGCAGGCCCAGGCCCAGGCCGCGGGGCTCGACGACCGGATGCTGCGCCGGCAGATCGCGCTGATCCAGTCGATGACCAAGCGGGAACGCGCCAATCCCGACCTCTTGCAGGCGTCGCGCAAGCGGCGGATCGCGGCCGGGGCGGGGCTGGACGTGGCCGACCTCAACCGCCTGCTCAAGCAGCACCGGCAGATGGCCGACATGATGAAGACCATGGGCAAGCAGGGCATGCTGAAACAGGCGATGCGCGCGATGATGGGCAAGGGCGGCCTGCCCGACCCGTCAAAGATGTCGCCCGACCAGATGGCGGAAGCCGCGGCGGGCATGAAGCAGGGTCTGGCACAGGCCGGCATGCCCAAGGGTTTCACCCTGCCCGCGGGCCTGTCGGGGATGATGAGGAAGAAATGACACCTGTGCTTTGCGGACATCGGCAGGGCGAAAGGCAATTTCCCTGGCAAAGGAAATTGCAAATTCCTTGCTTCAAGGGATTTGCCTGACCCATGGCCGCCGCCGTCCGCCTTGCCGACACGCACGTGCCGGAACCCCCCCGGCAGATGCCGCGCGCGCCGGTGCCGGCGGACGTCGACGGCCATGCGGACGTCATGGCCTCGGACCGCGGCGCTTTCGTCGGCGCGCCGGTGCCGCGCGCGAAGGCCTGGCGCCGCTTCGGCCACCACGCCGGCCACCGGGCCCTGCGCGGCCACGGCACCTTCTTCCTGCGGCCTCGCGATGGCGGCCCCTCGGTCGGCATGGTGATGGCCCGGCAGCCCGAAGGCCATCCGCGGCGCGAGGTCGGCCGGTGCCTCTTCGCCGAGGCGGCCGCCCGCGCCGTGCCGGCGCATGTCTTGCCCGACCTGGGCCGGGATACCGCCGTCAGCTGCATCAACCCCGCCAACGCCGCCTCGATCCGTCTGGCCGAACGCCTGGGCGCACGCCTCGACGCCGACGCGGAGCAGGCGGACCCGGAACACCCCGGCCTCTTCTGTCGCCACCCGCGGGAGGTCCGGCTATGACATATCCCACCCTGACCACCGCCCGGCTGACGCTCGGGACGCCAGGCCTTGCCGATTTCGAACATCGCGCCGCGCACGAGGGCGGCCCGTTGACCCGCGGTCAGGCCTGGCGCTTCCTTGCCTCCGAAGTCGGGCCGCGGCCGCTGAAGGGCCGCGGGGCCGTCCCGGCGGACCAAAGGGGCGCCCGTGTCGGCGAGGGCGGCATCTGCCACGCCAAGGGCTGCCCGGAAAGGGAACCGGGCCGGTCGCTGCCGCCAGAGGCGGGACGCCGCAGGCTGGCGGTCGAGGCTGCGCGGGCGGTCATGGCCCGGGCGCGCCTGGGCGGGCGCATCTGCGGCCGGCCCGGGATCGGCCCGACCGACGTGGTGACCGGATACGACCTGCGGGGGCTCGCATGACCACGGTCCTGACCGCGCCCGTCCTGACCACCGCGCGCACCGTCCTGCGCCCCTTCGCGGCGCGCGATTTCACGGCCTTCGCCGCGCTGCACGGCAGCCCGCATGCCGCGCTGATGTGGCGTTTCGCCCACGGCGATGCGGCGTGGGAGCGGTTCCTGGCGCTGGCGGGCGGCTGGACGGCGCTGGGGTCCGGCATCTGGGCGATCACCGACCGCTGGTCGGATGCCTTCCTGGGCCACGCCGGCTTCTACCACGCCCGGGCCGCGGGCGTGCCGGAACTGATCTGGGCGCTGACCGCCGCCGCCGAGGGCCGCGGCCTGGCCGACGAGGCGGTGCGCGCCGCCCGCGCCTGGGGCCGCCGCAACGGGATGGCCACGCCGGCCAGCCACATCGACGCGGGCAACGCCCGGTCGATCCGCCTGGCCGAGCGGCTGGGCGCGCTGCGCGAGGGCGAGACCACCTTCGCCCCCGGCGCCACGGCCCTGCACTACCGCCACCCCGCGGTCGCCGAATGATCCCGCACGAGCCCCCCCTGCCCGGCCCCGCGGTCGCCCCGGCCAGGCGCATCGCCGCGCTGGTCGCGGTGCTCGACACGTCCCGGCTTCCGCACCCGCGCCCCCGGCTTGCGGCGATGACGGCCGACCGCGCCGCGCTGTCCCGGGCCGAGGGCCGCCTGCCCGCGCCGGTCATCGACATCGCGCCCGGAAACGTCCGGTCCCGCGCGCCTGCCGCCCGCCCCCGCGGCGCGGTTCGGCGCAGCGGCGTCTGGCGCCATCTTCCCGAAAGGCCCGCCTGATGGACACCGCGACGCTGCTCGGGGACCACCGCCGCTCGATCGACCGGCTGGACGCGATCCTCGTCTTCACGCTGGCCGAACGCTTCAAGCACACGCAGGAAGTGGGGCGGCTGAAGGCCGAACACGGCCTGCCGCCCTCCGACCCCGCGCGCGAGGCCGCGCAGATCGCGAGGCTGGAAACGCTGGCGCGCGAGGCCGACCTCGACCCGGAATTTGCCCGCAAGTTCCTGACCTTCATCATCTCGGAAGTGATCCGTCACCACGAGAGATTGCAGCAGTAGGGCGGGGTTCACCCCGCCTTTCCCCGAGAACACCCAAAGGACATCACAAGGAGACACCTCATGTCCATGAAGATCCGACTGGCCCGCGGCGGCGCCAAGAAGCACCCGCACTATTCCATCGTCGCCTCGGACAGCCGGTCGCCCCGCGACGGCCGGTTCATCGAGAAGCTCGGCACCTACGACCCGATGCTGCCCAAGGACAACGAGGGCCGCGTCAGGATGGACATGGAACGGGTGAAATACTGGCTCGACCAGGGCGCCCAGCCGACCGACCGCGTGGCGCGCTTCCTCGAAGCGGCAGGCGTGCGGGCCAAGGCCGTGCGCGCCAATCCGCAGAAGGGCACCGCGGGCAAGGCGATGGCCGAGCGCGCCAAGAAGAAGGCCGCCGCAACCGCCGCGGCGGAGTGAGGCTGGCCGTGATCCCCGGGCTGGGGCTCGGCCTCGGACTCTGGCGGCGGACGATGACGCTGGTGCTGCTGGGTGTGGCCTTCTGGGCCGGCGTGCAGGTGGGCGAGGGGCGGCAGGCGCAGGCCTGCCGCGCCGCGGGCGGCGCGCCGGACGGCGCGCTGTGCCGGGGCCCCGTGCCGTGACCGGCCGCGTGTGCCTGGGCGCCATCGCGGGGGCCTTCGGCGTGGCGGGAGAGGTGCGGCTGAAAAGCTTCTGCGCCGTGCCGCAGGACATCGCCGCCTATGGCCCGCTGTTCACCGAAGACGGCACGCGCCGCTTCGACATCAGGCTGACCCGCCCGGTGGCGGGCGGCCTTGGCGCGCGCCTGTCGGGCATTCGCAGCAAGGAAGAGGCCGACGCGCTGAAGGGCACCACCCTGTGGGCCGACCGGGCGCGCCTGCCGCGCCTGCCGGATGACGAATTCTACCACGCCGACCTGATCGGCCTGCCCGTGCAGGACCCCGGCGGCGCGCCGCTTGGCGAGGTGAAGGCGGTGCACAACCACGGCGCGGGCGATATCCTCGAGGTGACGGGCCCCGCAGGCACGCTGCTGCTGCCCTTCACCCGGGCCGTGGTGCCGACCGTCGACCTGGCCGCGGGCCGCATCGTCGCCGACCCGCCGGAGTCGACCGAGGCGCGCGGGCCCTGACCCGAGGCCGTGCCGCGGCGGGACCGCAGGGGCAAGGCGCCTCCCCTCCCCCCTCGTGGGGAGGGGAGGGGGGAGGGGGGCTCCCCGCGGCGGGCAAGGAGCCCCCCCCGCCCTCTGCCTCCCCCACGCGAGGGGGGAGCGAAGCGCTGGCCGGGCAGAGGCTGCGCCCGGCCGGCGCGAAGGCTAGAACCGCCCCGGCCGGCAGGGTGCAAAGGCGGGGCCGGGATCGCGGCCTTCGATGCAGGCCAACACCGCCTCGGCCGTCACGGGCGCGAGCGTAAGCCCGATGTGCCCGTGGCCGAAGGCCAGCACCACATCCGCCCCTCCGCGAGAGGGGCCGATCACCGGCAGGCTGTCGGGCATCGACGGGCGCAGGCCCATCCAGCTGCGGTCGGGCGCGGGCAGGTCGGGGAAGACCCCGCGCGCGCCGGCCTCCAGCCGCGCGAGCCGGTGCGGCGAGGGGGGCGCATGGGTCCCGCCCAGTTCCACCGTGCCGACCGCGCGCAGACGGCCGGCCATCGGGCAGAGGTAGAAGCCGCGCGCCACCGGGCAGGACGGGCGGCCCAGCCGCGGCGCCTCCATGTCCCATTCCAGGTGGTAGCCGCGTTCGGTGTCCAGCGGCACCCGGTCGCCCGCCTGCGCCGCCAGCCCCCGCGACTGCGCGCCTGCGGCGATCACCGCCTTGCGGAAGGTGCGCAGGAAACCCGGGCCCTTGAGCAGCAGCCCCACCGGCACGCGCTCCACTTCCTCCACCCGGGCGGCGATGACCTCCACCCCGGCGCGCAGGCAGGCGGCGTGCAGCCGCGCCATCACCGCGCCGGGGTCGCCGAAGGACAGCGCTCCGGGGAACAGCGTGGCGCCGGCGAAGGGCGGCAGGCGCGGCTCCAGCGTCGCCAGGGCTGTGGCGTCGATCACCTCGGCCGCGGCCCCCAGCGTCCGGCGCAGGTCGGCATCCGCCCGCGCCGCGGCCACCGCGGCGGGCGTTGCGTGCAGATACAGGCAGCCCGCATCGCGCAGGTGCCGCGCCGCGCCGATCTCGTCCGCCAGCGCCCGCCAGCGCGGCCCCGCATCGGCCAGCAGCGCCGCCAGCGCCACGGCGTTGCGGCGGGCGGCGCCGGGCAGCGACTGGCGCAGGAAGCGGGCGAGCCAGGGCACCAGCGACAGAAGGCTTGCGCGGTGCACCGCCAGCGGCGAGGCGGGGTCGAGCAGCAGCGCGGGCAGCGCCTTCAGCACCGCGGGCGTGCCGACCGGCAGCACCGCGTAGTCCGCCACCGTCCCGGCGTTGCCGTAACTCGCCCCCGACCCGGGCGCCGCGGGATCGACCAGCGCCACCGTGTGCCCCGCCTGCGCCAGCCGCAGGGCCGCGGTCATTCCGATGACGCCTGCGCCGATCACGGCGACATGCGTCATGTACGCGGGCGACCGCGAGGCGGGACGGGACGGGCTTGCCATCAGGATCGCGGGATGGCGCGGCCACCGGCGCCGGGCAAGGCCCCGCGCTGCGGCGACGCCCGACTGTGGCGCGCCTGCCGCGCCTCGCCCCGCCTCACATGCAGGCCTGATACAGCGCCCGCGTCCAGTCCCGTGTCATCGGCACCGGATTGCCGCCGCAGGAGGGGTCTTCCAGCGCCATCTCGGTCAGCTCGTCCAGCCGGTTCTCGGTCACACCCATGTCGGACAGGTTGCCGGGCAGGTTCAGCGACATGTTCAGCTTGACCACCCGCGCCCGGAACCCGTTGAAGCCGCCGGGGATGCCCAGATAGGCCGCGGCGCGTTCGATCAGCGGCTGGATCACCGGGCGGTTGGCGTCCAGCACCATCGGCATGACGACCGCGTTCGTGGTGCCGTGGTGCGTGTTGTAGACCGCGCCGACCGGATGGCTCAGCGCATGGATCGCCCCCAGCCCCTTCTGGAAGGCCACGGCCCCCATGGCGGCGGCGCTCATCATCTGGGCGCGGGCCTGCAGGTTGTCGGGATAGAGATGCGCCGTCGGCAGGTTCTCGAACACCAGCCGCATGCCTTCCAGCGCGATGCCCTGGCTCATCGGGTGGTAGAAGGGCGAGCAATAGGCCTCCAGGCAATGCGCCAGCGCATCCATCCCGGTGCCCGCGGTGATCGCGTCGGGCATGCCCACGGTCAGGCCGGGGTCGCAGATCGTGACCTTGGGCATCAGGCCGGGGTGGAAGATGATCTTCTTCTTGTGCGTGGCCGAATTGGTCAGCACGCCCGCGCGCCCGACCTCGGACCCCGTGCCGGCCGTGGTGGGCACCGCCACCACCGGCGCGATCCGGGCCGCGTCGGCGCGGGTCCACCAGTCGTCGACGTCCTCCAGGTCCCAGACCGACAGGCCGTCGCGCTGGCCGGCCATCAGGGCGACCATCTTGCCGAGGTCCAGCCCCGACCCGCCGCCGAAGGCGATCACGCCGTCATGCCCGCCGTCGCGATAGACCGCGATCCCGGCGGCCATGTTGGCCTCGTTCGGGTTGGGGTCCACGTCGGAGAACACCGCGCGGCCGAGGCCCGCGGCCTCCATCAGGTCCAGCGCCTGCGCGGTGATCGGCAGCCGCGCCAGCGCCCGGTCGGTGACCAGCAAGGGGCGCGTGATGCCCGCCGCCTTCACATGGTCGGCAAGCTCGCTGATCCGGCCGACGCCGAACTTGATCGCGGTGGGATAGGACCAGTTGCGGTGCGGGACGCCGTGGTCGGCTGCGTTGGTCATGGGGATCAGACCTTCCTGAGGTGATAGGATTTCGGCCGGGTGACCGAATGGAAGCCCAGATGGCTGAGCGAGGTGCCGCGTCCGGTGTCCTTGACGCCGGTCCAGGTCAGTGCGGGGTCGAGGTAGTCGGCGCGGTTCATGAAGACCGTCCCCGTCTCGATCCGCGCACCAAGGGCGGCGGCGGTGTCGTAGTCCTGCGTCCAGACGCTGGCGGTCAGGCCGTAGGGGCTGTCGTTCATCAGGGCGATGGCCTCTTCGTCGTCGCGCACCTTCATGATGCCGACCACGGGCCCGAAGGATTCCTCGCGCATCACGCGCATGGAATGGTCGACGTTGACCAGGATCTGCGGGGCAAGGTAGGCGCCGCCGTCGTCGGCGAAATTCCCGGGGTCCAGCAGCGGTTTCGCCCCCGCCGCGATCGCCTCGGCCGTCTGGTCGCGCACGGTCCGGGCAAAGCGGCGGTGCGCCATCGGCCCCAGCGTGGTGGCGGCGTCGAAGGGGTTGCCGAGGCGCAGCTGGCCCACCCAGGCCACGGATTTCTCGACGAAGGGCTCATACAGGCTTTCGTGGACATAGATGCGCTCGATGCCGCAGCAGCTCTGGCCCGCGTTGTACATCGCGCCGTCCATCAGGACATCGA
>CAZCPY010000151.1:0-7081 GCA_964499865.1 uncultured Rhodobacterales bacterium
CTCCATTGAAGCCGCCTGCCGCCGCGCCAACATTTGACGAACCGGCAACCTTTCCCACGTTCGTGAGGACGTGGCTCCATTGAAGCAACCCTGATCGAGTCAAGTGTACCTCAAATCAAGCTCTTTCCACGTTCGTGAGGACGTGGCTCCATTGAAGCGAGATTCATTTGCTTGGTTTCTCCGGTTATCCTAAAACTTTCCACGTTCGTGAGGACGTGGCTCCATTGAAGCACACTCCGGCGCTGGGCGAAATTGTGTTCCAAGAACTTTCCACGTTCGTGAGGACGTGGCTCCATTGAAGCACCGGGTCCTTGCGCTAGAAGCTGACCGGCAAAATGCTTTCCACGTTCGTGAGGACGTGGCTCCATTGAAGCACTTGGCGATGAACAGACCAAGCTTGCCGAGATCAATCTTTCCACGTTCGTGAGGACGTGGCTCCATTGAAGCTACAGATTGCGCCCTTTTTAGAGCAGCCGCCCGGCACTTTCCACGTTCGTGAGGACGTGGCTCCATTGAAGCTTCAGCGGGCAATCTTTCCCCATTATTCAATAGCTCCTTTCCACGTTCGTGAGGACGTGGCTCCATTGAAGCCTGATCCCGTCTTATGTAAGTCGTGATTAAAATCAACTTTCCACGTTCGTGAGGACGTGGCTCCATTGAAGCACCTAAAATGACCCTGCCTTTTACTTTTTTGACGGCTCTTTCCACGTTCGTGAGGACGTGGCTCCATTGAAGCGATGAGCATTTCCATCGCAGTGTCAATGCTGTCGAGTTCTTTCCACGTTCGTGAGGACGTGGCTCCATTGAAGCGCCGCTGACGGAGAGGCCGTTAAGCGGTAAACAAACTTTCCACGTTCGTGAGGACGTGGCTCCATTGAAGCCCGATAAAGCCCTTGAAACTGCTCTAGCTTGTGCTGCTTTCCACGTTCGTGAGGACGTGGCTCCATTGAAGCGATTCTTCTACTTCGTTAGCCGCTTCTCTAAGTCTACTTTCCACGTTCGTGAGGACGTGGCTCCATTGAAGCGTTGAAACGCGGTAGCTGAGGCCGAGGCTGATCGGCCTTTCCACGTTCGTGAGGACGTGGCTCCATTGAAGCCGCTGACGCCATCGCCATTGGCCACGCTCAAACCACCTTTCCACGTTCGTGAGGACGTGGCTCCATTGAAGCGCGGAAACAGCCGTTCTGCACCCATGTCTCGCTCAGCGCTTTCCACGTTCGTGAGGACGTGGCTCCATTGAAGCCGGCAAATGGACTGTACGTTCCGCCCGGAGGCGGCGGCTTTCCACGTTCGTGAGGACGTGGCTCCATTGAAGCCAGCCAGCAACGCCTCACCGCGTCAAAACCAGCAAACACTTTCCACGTTCGTGAGGACGTGGCTCCATTGAAGCATGCTTTCCCGCATCCTCTCGACCTGCTTCGCGTCTTTCCACGTTCGTGAGGACGTGGCTCCATTGAAGCAGCCAATGTGGCAAGATCAAGTCTTTCCATTTTGAGGCTTTCCACGTTCGTGAGGACGTGGCTCCATTGAAGCCCGGAATACTGCACCGAGCAAAACAGGCCGCCCGGCTTTCCACGTTCGTGAGGACGTGGCTCCATTGAAGCCACAGACTTTCACGGAGAGGTTTTCCCTCAACGTCAGCCTTTCCACGTTCGTGAGGACGTGGCTCCATTGAAGCACGGCGAACGCGGCCAACAGTCTGACCGTTCCCGCTCTTTCCACGTTCGTGAGGACGTGGCTCCATTGAAGCAGAGATACCGAGCCATCTCCGTTGACCGTGAAAGCTGCTTTCCACGTTCGTGAGGACGTGGCTCCATTGAAGCGACGCCAACTGAGCAGCCAGCGCATCGCCGAGCATCTTTCCACGTTCGTGAGGACGTGGCTCCATTGAAGCTTGATTCCATGTTGTCGGCATTTGAAAGCCTGCAACTTTCCACGTTCGTGAGGACGTGGCTCCATTGAAGCCCTGCAAGGACTTGATCACGAACACGAACCCGATAGCTTTCCACGTTCGTGAGGACGTGGCTCCATTGAAGCCCCGTCCCGGTGACCAATACGCCAAAAGCTCCGCGTGCTTTCCACGTTCGTGAGGACGTGGCTCCATTGAAGCGTAGTTCGCGTTTGTCATTGTTTCATCCAGGTTGAGGCTTTCCACGTTCGTGAGGACGTGGCTCCATTGAAGCTAAGCTCGGAAGCCAAAATCCTGTTCGTGATCGGCTTTCCACGTTCGTGAGGACGTGGCTCCATTGAAGCGTGCTACTCGCTCCCACCATGTGGCGGCTCGTTCCCCCTTTCCACGTTCGTGAGGACGTGGCTCCATTGAAGCCCTTTGGCCAACTGCCAAAATGTCGTGGCGTCTGGCTTTCCACGTTCGTGAGGACGTGGCTCCATTGAAGCGAATTTACGCCACGCTCGCCGGATTGTTTTGGCGGCTTTCCACGTTCGTGAGGACGTGGCTCCATTGAAGCGCGTCTCGCGTCAAGATCATAGGCACGCAATCATCAACGCTTTCCACGTTCGTGAGGACGTGGCTCCATTGAAGCGCGTGCTGCTGATTCATTGCAAGCCTTCCGGCGTCAACCTTTCCACGTTCGTGAGGACGTGGCTCCATTGAAGCGCACTCGCTGCAATCGCAGCGAATGAAGACAATCTCGCTTTCCACGTTCGTGAGGACGTGGCTCCATTGAAGCATACAGTCGGTTTCTATGATCCAAATGGCCAATGGATCTTTCCACGTTCGTGAGGACGTGGCTCCATTGAAGCGCGCTTGATGCCGAGCCGCTGCCAGAACGCGGTAATGGCTTTCCACGTTCGTGAGGACGTGGCTCCATTGAAGCCACCTTTGCGCCGTCGTCCAGTCTCTTCACGCAGAATCTTTCCACGTTCGTGAGGACGTGGCTCCATTGAAGCTGCTTTGGGTAGTTTCAGTTTCACGTCGCGCCGCCTCCACTTTCCACGTTCGTGAGGACGTGGCTCCATTGAAGCCCGTCTGGCGTTGCCGATACAGCCGCACAGCATCCCGCTTTCCACGTTCGTGAGGACGTGGCTCCATTGAAGCCGGCGATGTCGTCAACGGCTACGGCAAGCGTTTTCCTTTCCACGTTCGTGAGGACGTGGCTCCATTGAAGCTTCTTCGCTTCTTCCTTCGGCTTCAGGATGATTGCACCTTTCCACGTTCGTGAGGACGTGGCTCCATTGAAGCCGCGAAGTGCGCGAGTTTATGAAGCGAAAGCCACAGCTTTCCACGTTCGTGAGGACGTGGCTCCATTGAAGCCATTCAGGCAATCCCCGGCCACGCGGCAGGGGAGGAGCTTTCCACGTTCGTGAGGACGTGGCTCCATTGAAGCCTCCTTGGACAAGTAGACGCGCCCCGAATACTCTTCTTTCCACGTTCGTGAGGACGTGGCTCCATTGAAGCGGCTTCTGACGGCGATTTGATGGATTCTTCGACAACTTTCCACGTTCGTGAGGACGTGGCTCCATTGAAGCAACTTCCCGCACCTCCACCTGATTCGCCTTCAGCCACTTTCCACGTTCGTGAGGACGTGGCTCCATTGAAGCCGACTTACATGCTGCAAATCACGCAGGATGGCGTTGGCTTTCCACGTTCGTGAGGACGTGGCTCCATTGAAGCCGGGGCTGTGGTAAAAAGGCACGGTAAACGCGCCTTCTTTCCACGTTCGTGAGGACGTGGCTCCATTGAAGCCTTTTAGAGGCTGCTCAGAGGAAGAAGTTTCCAGCCTTCTTTCCACGTTCGTGAGGACGTGGCTCCATTGAAGCGCCGCTCGCATCGTTTGCCCGGCTTGTGGCTTGGCGCGCTTTCCACGTTCGTGAGGACGTGGCTCCATTGAAGCACTTGCCGCCTGCCTCTGCCTTTTCGCTCAGTCTCCCCTTTCCACGTTCGTGAGGACGTGGCTCCATTGAAGCCAAGAATGAGGCGGGCGATTTAGGCGGCTCATCGCTGCTTTCCACGTTCGTGAGGACGTGGCTCCATTGAAGCCTTTTCCGACCGGCAACGCTTCGTTGATCGAATTCCCTCTTTCCACGTTCGTGAGGACGTGGCTCCATTGAAGCCAGAACGCGCCGTTCTGGGCTGTTTGATTATGGAAGCTTTCCACGTTCGTGAGGACGTGGCTCCATTGAAGCCATCACACAACCGCCGCGCGGGCGGGCGACTGTGACTTTCCACGTTCGTGAGGACGTGGCTCCATTGAAGCCCTGAGCGATCCAGCCCAGGTTGCGCTGAATGAAATACCTTTCCACGTTCGTGAGGACGTGGCTCCATTGAAGCCGAAGCCCGCGCTGCACCGTGTGGTTTCGCTGGCGGGCTTTCCACGTTCGTGAGGACGTGGCTCCATTGAAGCGGCGCGCGCCCGGCCTGTCCTGCGCCTGCACAGCATCCTTTCCACGTTCGTGAGGACGTGGCTCCATTGAAGCTATGAGGCGCCAGAATGCCGGACGGTTGGTTTGACCTTTCCACGTTCGTGAGGACGTGGCTCCATTGAAGCCGCTGTCTTAATTTCTTCTGTCAGCGTGTCTCTCAGGCCTTTCCACGTTCGTGAGGACGTGGCTCCATTGAAGCCCGCACCTCACCCGTGCGCCGGGGACATCCGACGCACCTTTCCACGTTCGTGAGGACGTGGCTCCATTGAAGCTGGAGGCCAACGGCACGGCGCGGTTGGTTGCTGGTGGGCCTTTCCACGTTCGTGAGGACGTGGCTCCATTGAAGCGCGGAAACAAAAAACAAACCGACGCGACGTGTCGCCCTTTCCACGTTCGTGAGGACGTGGCTCCATTGAAGCGCAGCGTTTTCTTCTCGCCCCTGGTGACGGTGCCCACACCTTTCCACGTTCGTGAGGACGTGGCTCCATTGAAGCCGCGATTTTGCTGATGAGATAGATCGCTACGCGGCCAACTTTCCACGTTCGTGAGGACGTGGCTCCATTGAAGCGCACTCCCGGCGATTGGCTCGGTGGTGTCACGTCCGCCTTTCCACGTTCGTGAGGACGTGGCTCCATTGAAGCGACTGCCTCGGCTGCACGGTTCAACGCGCGCCCGGCCTTTCCACGTTCGTGAGGACGTGGCTCCATTGAAGCTGAATCTGCGAGGGCGCTTCGCGTATTCGTTCAATTTCTTTCCACGTTCGTGAGGACGTGGCTCCATTGAAGCGCATCTCTAGCGTTCTGGATTCTGATGAGCCAGACGCGCTTTCCACGTTCGTGAGGACGTGGCTCCATTGAAGCAACGTGTTCGCCAAACACATAAGCCATTCCATCAAACCTTTCCACGTTCGTGAGGACGTGGCTCCATTGAAGCGAGCGTCGCGGCATTTCACCGCTGGCATCTGACCGCTTTCCACGTTCGTGAGGACGTGGCTCCATTGAAGCCCGGAGAGAACAACCGGGCGACGGCGGAACCGAAGGGCACTTTCCACGTTCGTGAGGACGTGGCTCCATTGAAGCTCGTCTTTGCCTGCCCGCTCGCGCTGCGCTTCCAGGTCTTTCCACGTTCGTGAGGACGTGGCTCCATTGAAGCCCAGCTATTCAGCGCAGAACGCCCGGTTTGTAAACTTTCCACGTTCGTGAGGACGTGGCTCCATTGAAGCTCCTTTTGGTTGATCTTGCTCGCCAGCCGAAGCCAGCGCTTTCCACGTTCGTGAGGACGTGGCTCCATTGAAGCCGGGCTTTCGGCGGCGGGGGACATTCTTGATCCTGCGCTTTCCACGTTCGTGAGGACGTGGCTCCATTGAAGCTAATCCTGCGCTTCGGATCGAATCGGCAAACCGCTTCTTTCCACGTTCGTGAGGACGTGGCTCCATTGAAGCTGATTTTTTAGCGAGTCGTGCGATTCGCTGGAAATCTCTTTCCACGTTCGTGAGGACGTGGCTCCATTGAAGCACCGATCAGTCCAGCAACGTCGGCGAGTTCGTGCAACTTTCCACGTTCGTGAGGACGTGGCTCCATTGAAGCGGGTACGGACTCGACCGTGCAAGACTTAATATCAACCTTTCCACGTTCGTGAGGACGTGGCTCCATTGAAGCCCCGACGCCTGCGGGAAGATGACATTCCCTATATGACTTTCCACGTTCGTGAGGACGTGGCTCCATTGAAGCCGGATACGGCGGGCGCAGCGGCGGGCGGCAGTGTGACCTTTCCACGTTCGTGAGGACGTGGCTCCATTGAAGCAATGCCTGCGCTTCGACGCTTTCCGCCGTCACAGTCGCTTTCCACGTTCGTGAGGACGTGGCTCCATTGAAGCGAGCAATGGGCGCTGGCTCTGCGCTTTCACGGTTTTCTTTCCACGTTCGTGAGGACGTGGCTCCATTGAAGCTGTTGTTTACATCGCCCGGATAACCGTACATTGAACCTCTTTCCACGTTCGTGAGGACGTGGCTCCATTGAAGCAACTGGCTCAAGTAACAGCGGCAACCCGATTGATCGGTCTTTCCACGTTCGTGAGGACGTGGCTCCATTGAAGCATTCACCCAGACGGCACGAACCAGAGGGTTTACACGCCCTTTCCACGTTCGTGAGGACGTGGCTCCATTGAAGCAAATCGGATTTTCCAGCGCAATGCGTGGAATATCAGCTTTCCACGTTCGTGAGGACGTGGCTCCATTGAAGCTGCTATTCGCGCTCTCGCGATTGCGGGGCGGCGGGCACTTTCCACGTTCGTGAGGACGTGGCTCCATTGAAGCGGCAGTATGTGACACCAAGCGCATTGAGTCGGCGGCTTTCCACGTTCGTGAGGACGTGGCTCCATTGAAGCGTTCTCAATTTCCGCCAAATTCGCCGCGATGGCTTCAGCTTTCCACGTTCGTGAGGACGTGGCTCCATTGAAGCCCTTTGTGTTGGTGAACCTTGTGTCTGGTGACGCGGCTTTCCACGTTCGTGAGGACGTGGCTCCATTGAAGCCTTGAAGCGACAACGGATGATGCGCTGGCCGCCATCTTCTTTCCACGTTCGTGAGGACGTGGCTCCATTGAAGCCAGATTGATAAGGCCGGTGTCGAATTCGCTGCCAGGACTTTCCACGTTCGTGAGGACGTGGCTCCATTGAAGCACATTTCCAAATACGTACT
>CAZCPY010000152.1:0-7048 GCA_964499865.1 uncultured Rhodobacterales bacterium
CGCCCGAGAACATCACCATCGCGTCATGCGCGGCCAGCGCCTCGAACTTGTTCGGCGCGGTGACGAAAGGCAGGCCGGTGATCTGGGCGATCTTGGCCGCCACCCGCACGTCCCAACCGGGCCGCGTGTTCAGCCCCGTGCCGACCGCCGTGCCGCCCTGGGCCAGTTCGCAGATCTCGGGCAGGATCTTGTCGATGCGCTGGAGCCCCATCGCCACCTGGTGGGCATAGCCCGAGAACTCCTGCCCCAGCGTCATCGGCGTGGCGTCCTGGGTATGCGTGCGGCCGATCTTGATGATGTCGCGGAACTCGTGCGCCTTGACCGCCAGCGCGGTGTGCAGGTGGCGCAGCGCCGGGATCAGCAGGTCGTTCGCCACCATCGCGATGGCCACGTGCATCGCGGTGGGGAAGGTGTCGTTCGACGACTGGCCCATGTTGACGTGGTCGTTCGGATGGACGGGTTTCTTCGAGCCCATGGTGCCGCCCAGCATCTCGATGGCGCGGTTCGAGATCACCTCGTTGGCGTTCATGTTGGTCTGGGTGCCCGATCCGGTCTGCCAGACGACAAGGGGGAAATGGTCGTCGAATTTCCCCTCCATCACCTCCTCGGCCGCGGCGGCGATGGCGTTGCCGATCTGGGGGTCGATGTCGCCCTGGTCGATGTTGACCTGCGCGCAGGCGCGCTTGATGACGCCGAGCGCGCGGATGATGGCGATGGGCTGGCGTTCCCAGCCGATCCTGAAGTTGCCGAGCGACCGCTGCGTCTGGGCGCCCCAGTAGCGGGCGGCGGGCACTTCGAGCGGGCCGAAGCTGTCGGTTTCGGTGCGCGTCGCGGTCATGTCCGGCCTCCGTCCTCGGTCGCCTCCTGATAGGCGCGCGGCGGGGCGGACGCAATCGGCATGCCGTGGAATACCGGCTGCGGGCTGCCGGACCTAGCCCTTGCGGAACTTGTCCAGGCTGACGACCTCGGCCTGACGGGGCGGCGATTCCGGGGGTTCGTCCTCGGGGCCGTCTTCGTCGTCTTCTTCCTCTTCGCCGTCGCTGTCATGCGTCTCGAACCGCAGGCCGAATTCGACCGAAGGGTCGACGAAGGTGCGCAGCGCGTCGAACGGGATGACCAGCGGTTCGGGCTGGTTGCCGAAGTTCAGCGTCACCGAAAAGCCCGCGTCCGTCACCGTCAGGTCGGCGAACCAGTGCTGCAGGACGACCGTCATCTCCTCGGGGTAGCGGGCGCGCAGCCAGTCGGCCAGCGCCACGCCGGGATGGCGGGTGTCGAAGGTGATGAAGAAGTGGTGCGCCCCGGGCAGGCCCCGGTCGGCCACGTCCTGCAGCACGGACTGGATCAGGCCGCGCATCGCGCGGTGCATCAGGGTGCCGTAGTCGATGCTGCGCGCCATGGCCTCCGGGCCCCGTCCCGCCTGCAGTCAAGCATAGGAGATTCGCCCGGCAAGGGAAGTCCCGTCAGAGCAGGGATGGCCCCAGAGACTGCCCAAGAGACTGCCCCAGAGACTGCCCCAGAGACATCGCCAGAGACATCGCCAGCGACAGGCCCGCGACCAGTGCCAGTGCCAGGATCAGGTCCATGTGCCGCCAAAGGATCAGCCAGCCTGCCACCAGCGCCAGCCCCAGTGCGGTCAGGTCCAGGCTCGACAGGTCAGGCACCGTCAGGCGGAAGGGGCCTGCCGAAAAGGTGCCGAGGTCCCTGAACAGCACATGCAGCGCGAACCACAGCGACAGATGCGCGATCACCCCCACCACCGCCGCGGTGATCCCCGCCAGCGCCGCCGACAGCCGCGGCGCGGCGGCCAGCCTTTCGACAAAGGGGGCGCCGGCGAAGATCCACAGGAAGCAGGGCGCGAAGGTCATCCACAGGGCCACCACAGCCCCCGCCAGCCCGTAGCCGAACCCCTGCGCCGTCCATGCGGCCATGTAGCCCACGAAGGCGTTGACCAGGATCAGCGGGCCCGGCGTCGTCTCGGCCAGGCCAAGGCCGGCGATCATCGCTTCGGTCGAAAGCCAGCCGCGGGTCTGCACCACCTCCTGCGTCATCCAGGCCAGCACCGCATAGGCGCCGCCGAAGGTGACCATGGCGAGCTTGGAGAAGAACAGGCCCAGGTCCCACAGAAGCCCTCCGTCCAGCACCCGGAGCGCCGCCAGGGGCACCAGCCAGACGGCGCCCCAGAGCGCCGTCTGGCCCAGGGCGAAACGCAGGGCGCCGGGGACGACCGGCGGGGCAGGGGGGACGGGGGCGCCGCGGGCCATGACCCATCCGGTGACGGCGGCGGCGGCGATGACCAGCGGGAAGGGCAGGTTGAACAGGAACAGCGCGGCAAAGGCCGAGGCGGCCACGGCCAGATGCCAGCGCGCCCTGAGCGCCCTTCGCGCCACCCGCAGCAGCGCATGCGCCACCACCGCCAGCACCGCCGCCTGCACGCCGAAGAACAGCGCCTGAACCAGCGGCACCTGCCCGACGGCCGCATAGACCGCCGACAGCGCCACCACCACGGCGGCGCCGGGCAGGACGAACAGCCCCCCCGCGATCAGCCCGCCCGCAACGCCGCCGCGGCGCCAGCCCAGGTAGGTCGCAAGCTGCATCGCCTCGGGGCCCGGCAGCAGCATGCAGAAGGACAAGGCGCGCAGGTAGTCCGCTTCGGGCAGCCACTGGCGGTCGTCGATCAGCTCCTTGTGCATCAGCGCGATCTGCGCCGCGGGCCCGCCGAAGGACAGGATGCCGATGCGGGCGAACACGCGGGCGATCTCTCGCAGGGGGCGGGGTGCGGCGGGGGTCATGCGATGCGATCTAGGGCGGCTTTGTGACGGCGGGAATACGGGATCGACCTCACCCCAACGGCCGGGCCAGTTCGCGCAGAAGCTTGAGCCGCAGCGTGGCGGCATAGTCCTCCATCCCGCGGGCGGTCACGACAAAGCCGCCGGGGGTGACGACCAGGCGGCTGTAGAAGGCGGTCACCGGCGCGGCGGGCCCGGCCTCCTCGATGGCGATGGCGTTGATCGCGATGCGGGCCGCCAGCGCCGCGGCGCGGGCGGACGACAGGGTGAAGCCCGCGTTTTCGGGTCCGTCGCCCGAGATGTCGATGATCCTGCGCCGGCAGTCGGGCACCGCGGCAATGGCCGCCGTCGCCGCCGTGATGGCCTGGCCGACCGCCGTGTCGGATCCCGCAAAGGCGCGCGGCGCGGCTGCCGCCCGGTCGGCAAAGGCCGCGATGTCGCGCAAGTCCAGCATCCGCCGCCAGGGCTGCACCAGCGCCTGCTGGCCGGCGCCCGACCAGTGCAGCACCGCCAGCGCCACCTGCCCGCGCAGAAGCTCTTCGGCCACCGCGGGATCGCGCAGCGCGGCGGCCATGCCTTCGGCCTGCAGCCGGTACTCTGCCGGGTCGATGGAGCCCGACACGTCGACGGCCAGAAGCAACGCCGTTTCGCAGGCCGCCGCCGGACCGGCCAGCAGCGCCGCCAGCACGAGGGCGGTCAGCCGCGGCAGGTGGCCTCTGCCATGTCGCCGAAGCTGCGGTAGCGGGCCCAGAAGGCATCGTCGCGGTCGCTGTCGGACAGCTTGACCTTGTGGACGGCCTCGGGGTTGTTGAACATCTTGGCGACGCGCCGCTGGTCGGCGTTGTCCAGCGTCATGTCGGCCGCGTTCTGGATGCAGGAACACAGCGACCGGCTGGCGGCGTCGCGGTCCGACCGGTTGCAGGCGGCCTCGATCAGCCCCGCCGAGGCGGGAAGCGGCGCAAGGACAAGGGCCGCCACGACGGCGGTGCGAAGGGTGGGGGTCATGCTCTGCCTCGTTCATGCCGGGCGCGGGGCCGTCAGACCTCCGCGTCTGGTCGTTGATTTGGTCGCAATCATGCCGATTCGGGCAAGGTTTTTCAACCTTCGGCAACAATCCGCCTGTCGGCACAAGGACTTGCGTCCCTGTCCGGCGCCGACGCTAGCCGCTGCGTTGCCGGCGCGCCCGCAGCGGCAAGATTGACAGGACCGCAGCGCCGTGCTTTTATTGCGAATATTTCGCAATCATGGGTTTCCGGCATGTTCAACTTCGGCAAGGAGATCTCCAGGATCGTCGGTCCCATCATCAGCCAGAACAAGGCACAGTCCTCGGCCATCGGCGAGATGATGAAGAACGTCGCCAAGGTCCTCGACAGGCAGGACGGCACCCCGTCCAGGACCATCATGTCCGACCTGACCAAGGCGCTGAAGCTGGTCGAGGCGCAGACGCAGGTGCTGACCGGCATCGACGTGCCCGAGGCGGGCAAGGACGACAGGGACACCGCCGCGGCGCTGAAGGAGGTGACCGACGGGCTGCGCAAGATCGTGGAGGAGAACCGCAAGCAGGCTGCCGAGATCGACGACCTGGGCAAGCAGGTCGACGATGCGGCCGGCGAGGCCGACGGCCGGGACCAGGCGAAGAAGGTCAAGACCGCGACCGACCTGCTGGACAAGGCGCGCAGGCTGGTGGACGAGCAGACCAGGCTGCTGGACGAGGTGCGCAAGACGCTGGCCGCCTGAGGCAGGGAAGCCCGCGCCCCCCCCGGGGCGGGGGCCCGGGGCGCGGGGTTGGCCGATGCCGGAAAGCGCGTTCCGCGTCACCTTTCCGGCCCGCGGGCAACCGTCTATATGCGGCGCATGACCGAGCTTTCCCAGATCCGCAATTTCTCCATCGTGGCGCATATCGACCACGGCAAATCCACGCTGGCCGACCGCCTGATCCAGATGACGGGCACCGTCGCCGCCCGCGACATGAAGGAGCAACTGCTCGACTCGATGGACATCGAACGCGAGCGGGGGATCACCATCAAGGCCAACACGGTGCGGATCGACTACCCCGCGAAGGATGGCAAGACCTACGTCCTGAACCTGATCGACACGCCGGGCCACGTCGACTTTGCCTACGAGGTGTCGCGGTCGATGCGCGCCGTCGAGGGCTCGCTTCTGGTGGTGGACGCGAGCCAGGGGGTCGAGGCGCAGACGCTGGCCAACGTCTACCAGGCGATCGACGCGGGCCACGAGATCGTGCCGGTGCTGAACAAGATCGACCTGCCCGCCGCCGACCCCGACCGCGTGCGCGCGCAGATCGAGGACGTGATCGGGCTGGATGCCTCGGACGCCGTGCTGATCTCGGCCAAGTCGGGGCTGGGCATCCCCGACGTGCTCGAGGCCATCGTCACCCGCCTGCCGGCGCCGAAGGGCGACCCGGACGCGCCCCTGAAGGCGATGCTGGTGGATTCGTGGTACGACGCCTACCTGGGCGTCGTGGTGATGGTGCGGATCATGGACGGCACGCTGCGCAGGGGCGACCGCATCCGCATGATCGCCACCGGCGCCACCTACGGCATCGACCGCCTGGCCGTGCTGCGCCCGCAGATGGTGGACTGGCCCGAGCTTGGCCCCGGCGAGATCGGCGTGCTGACCGCCTCGATCAAGCAGGTGCGCGACACCCGCGTGGGCGACACGATCACCCACGAACGCCGCCCCTGCACCGAGGCGCTGCCGGGCTTCAAGCCCGCGCAGCCGGTGGTGTTCTGCGGCCTGTTCCCGGTCGACGCCGCCGATTTCGAGAACCTGCGCGACGCCATCGAGAAGCTGGCCCTGAACGACGCGAGCTTTTCGTCGGAGATGGAGACCTCGGCCGCGCTCGGCTTCGGCTTCCGCTGCGGCTTCCTGGGCCTTTTGCACCTCGAGGTGATCCGCGAACGGCTGGAGCGGGAGTTCGACCTCGACCTGATCACCACCGCGCCCTCGGTCGTCTACCACATCCACCTGCGCTCGGGTCAGATGGAGGAATTGCACAACCCCGCCGACATGCCCGACCCCACGCTGATCGAGCGCATCGAGGAGCCGCGGATCAAGGCCACGATCATGGTGCCCGACGACTATCTCGGCGATATCCTGAAGCTCTGCCAGGACCGCCGCGGCATCCAGCTGAACCTGACCTACGCCGGCAACCGCGCGATGGTGGAATACGACCTGCCGCTGAACGAGGTGGTCTTCGACTTCTACGACCGGCTGAAATCGGTGACCAAGGGCTATGCGTCCTTCGACTACCACCTGACGGGGTATCGCGAGGACCATCTGGTCAAGATGTCGATCCTGGTGAACGACGAACCTGTGGACGCGTTGAGCATGATGGTCCACCGCGACCGCGCCGAAATGCGCGGCCGCGGGATGGTGGAGAAGCTCAAGGAGCTGATCCCCCGCCACATGTTCAAGATCCCGATCCAGGCCGCCATCGGCTCCCGCGTGATCGCGCGGGAGACCCTGAGCGCCATGCGCAAGGACGTGACCGCCAAGTGCTACGGCGGCGACGCCACGCGGAAGCGCAAGCTTCTGGACAAGCAGAAGGAAGGCAAGAAGAAGATGCGCCAGTTCGGGAAGGTCGACATCCCGCAGTCGGCGTTCATAAGCGCGTTGAAGATGGACAGCTAGCGCCCGCCGCGCTACCCTTCGCCCATGAACCACGCGGCCCCCGCCCTCCTGATCCCGGACGCCGACCTTCGCCTTGCCGAGGCGCGGCTTGCCGCATTCGAGGCCGACAGTCTGGGCCATGATCTGGACGCCGTCCGCCAATGGGCCAAGGTGCGCCGGACCGACCCCGCCGCGCCATGCCCGACCCCTGCCGCGTTGCGCTGACACCCGGCGCGCTGGCCGACCTCGACCGCCTCGACAGCTTCCTCCGCCCCAAGAACCCGCCCGCCGCCGACCGGATGCTGGCGACGCTGACGGGGCATTCGAACGGTTGGGTGTTGATCCCCTGTCCAGCCCTGCGCTGCCCGATACTCGCCTGAGGGGTAATCCCCCCACTCTTGACGGGGTGCATCCGTAGAACTTACGCGGCCATTTTCAGTTTCATGGCGGGTGTGATACCGCCGATGCCCATGTTCGGGCGGTCGTTGTTCTAAGTCCAGAGCCATTGCGTGTTGATCGGCGCGCAATAAGGACCCTGTTTCGGGGGTGATCGGCGTCCAAAAGGGACCCCTCTGGATCGAGGGTCCATGGTGTCCCGGGGCAACCGGGAGCCGAGTTTGGGATGTTGG